>CAILJQ010000025.1 GCA_903834625.1 uncultured Bacteroidota bacterium | reverse complement strand
CAGATTATTTATTGGCATTGGAATCTCTTTGTATGGACTGGCCTACTTTTTTGTGCATGAAATAATCATTCATCAGCGCTTTAAGCTGTTTACACATTGGAACAATAGATATGTAAGAGCCATTAGACGCGCACACAAAATCCACCACAAACATTTGGGCAAAGAACAAGGTGAAAACTTTGGGATGTTGGTAGTACCTTTAAGATATTGGAAAGACCCCAATACCACAAAATGAGTTTATATGCTTGGTTGATGATTGGCTCTTTGGCCGGCCCTTTAATGTTGAGTTTCGACAAAAAAGTGGCTTTCTATAAATGGTGGCCAACCATGTTTCCTGGTATTCTGGTAAACATGGTCCTGTTTATTTTATGGGATTCTTGGTTCACACAAACCGGTGTTTGGGGCTTTAATTCAGATTATGTTGGCAGTATAAAATACTTGCTATTACCCCTTGAGGAATGGTCTTTCTTTATTGTTGTACCCTATGCATCAATCTTTATTTATGCCTGCCTCAAGGCGTATGTCTCAGATTCGTGGTGGCAATCAAAAACAATATACTTCAACTATTTTTTTATCTTCATATGCCTAGTTGGTATCCTTTTCTTCTACGATAAAACATACACCCTCGTTAATTTTTCTATTGCACTATTGGTGCTTTTATACCAGCAGTTTTACGCCAAAGGCAGCTATATGGGGTATTTCTGGATGGCTTATTTTGTGCACTTAATCCCTTTTTTCATTGTGAATGGGGTGCTTACAGGTGCCGTAACTCCATCGCCTGTGGTATATTATTCATCACATGAAATAATTGGAATTCGCCTTGTTACCATTCCCATTGAAGACAGTGTTTATGCGCTAAGCTGCCTTCTTTTACCCATTTCAATCATGGAGCATTTGAGAGTCAAACTTTCTAATAGCTAAAATATTCAAACCCAATCATAAAAAACAGTTAACGGAATCATTTTTTTATTCCTTCTCAAATCTTATTTTAGCACCGAATTAATAACCAATCAAAAAATGAATTTTCCAGAAAATTTGTATTACACCAAAGACCACGAGTGGGTTCGTGTAGAAGGTGATTTAGCATTTATCGGTATTACAGATTTTGCTCAGCATGAATTAGGTGATATCGTTTATGTAGATATTGCTTCATTAGGTAAAACAGTTGCGCAACATGAGGTATTTGGTACTGTTGAAGCTGTTAAAACTGTGAGCGATTTATTTATGCCACTTTCAGGAGAGGTATTAGAAATAAACCCTGCATTAGATGGTGCTCCAGAATTGGTGAATAGCGACCCATATGGTCAAGGCTGGATGATCAAATGTAGTATTGGCAACAGTGCTGAAGTAGCAGGCTTAATGAAAGCTGAAGACTACAAAGGATTGGTTCACTAATCCACATTTTTCACAAAATTACCTCCTTGTCTTTTTAGATTAGGATTACAAAAAGCCTTCTCAGAATTTTTTTGAGGAGGAATATGAAAAGCAACCAGAGACAAAATGTTGTTCTCTGGTTGCTTTCTAGTTTTACAAAATTCTTATGAGTGAAGAAATTTTCAAAAAAGTTGTTTCCCATGCCAAAGAGTATGGATTTGTTTTCCCTAGCAGCGAAATATACGATGGTTTAGGCGCTGTTTATGATTACGGCCAAAATGGGGTGGAGTTGAAAAACAACCTCCGCCAATATTGGTGGAAATCGATGGTGCAAATGCATGAAAACATTGTAGGTATTGATGCCGCTATCTTTATGCATCCAAAAACTTGGAAAGCCAGTGGACATATAGATGGCTTCTCCGATCCGATGATTGATAACAAAGATTCCAAAAAAAGATACCGTGCAGACAATTTGTTAGAGGATAAAATCAATAGGTACGAAAAGGACGGAAAAACCAATAAGGCAGCAGAACTTCAATCTGCACTTGATCAAGCTTTGCTCAACAATGATTTGGTTCAATTAAAATCACTCATAGAACAACATGAAATTGCTTGCCCAATTAGCGGCACTAGAAATTGGACAGATGTAAGGCAGTTTAACCTTATGTTCTCTACCGAAATGGGAGCTATGGCTGAAGATGCAGATAAAATTTACCTTCGACCAGAAACCGCTCAGGGCATTTTTGTGAATTTTCTGAATGTTCAAAAAACCGGCAGAATGAAAATCCCTTTTGGAATTGCCCAAACAGGAAAAGCATTTAGAAATGAAATTATTGCGCGCCAATTCATCATGCGTATGCGTGAATTTGAACAAATGGAAATGCAATTTTTTATTCGTCCCGGAACCCAAAAAGAATGGTATGAATACTGGAAAAAAGCAAGAATGGCTTGGCATGCAAAACTTGGGTTCGGATCAAACAAATACCGCTTCCACGACCATGTAAAACTTGCCCATTACGCAGATGCCGCTGTAGATATAGAATTTGATTTCCCTTTTGGTTTCAAAGAAATGGAAGGCATTCACTCTCGTACAGATTTTGACCTGCGCAATCACCAAGAACATTCTGGAAAAAAGATGCAATACTTTGATGCAGAATTAGACGAAAACGGAAAAGCATATGGCAATTACACCCCATACGTTATTGAAACATCTATAGGGTTGGATAGGCTCTTCTTAGCCACTATGTGCGCATGTTACAAAGAGGAAGAAGTAGGTGAAGGTGATAAAAAAGATACCCGTGTAGTATTGAACTTACCTCCTATTCTGGCACCTTATAAAGTGGCCATTCTGCCTCTTATGAAAAAAGATGGTTTGCCAGAAGTAGCGCGAGAAATCATGCGTGATTTGAAAACAGATTACAATTGCTTTTATGAAGAAAAAGACGCTATTGGTAAAAGATATAGACGTCAAGATGCCATTGGAACTCCATTTTGCATTACCATTGATCATGAATCTTTGGAAAACAAAACGGTAACCATTCGCTATAGAGACACCATGGTTCAAGAGAGAATTGCCATTTCACAAATCAGAGAAATTTTGGCAAAAGAGGTGAGTTGGTCGAACCTATTAAAAGACTAATCTGTTATTGGTTAAAAAAAGGTAGGTTCGGTCTGAACCTACCTAAACAAAATATCTTTGATGTTTAATTGAAGGTTAACATGGCCATTAAAATGGTTCTCTTCAATAATAAAACAGATATCGAAACTGATGCCTTGAGATACTTTATCATAATACTCTCCAAGGCCAAATCCTATTGCCTTAAAAATCCTTCCACCTTCTTCTTGGGTAATGCTTAGCTTTAAGTGATTGTTACCTACAATGGTGGCATCACCAACATCCCACACATTTTTGCTCATGAACACAGGATTTAAATTACCTGGCCCAAAAGGCGAAAACTGTTTTAACACCGAATAGAATTTTGGCGTAATGGTACGCAATGGAATTTCCATGTCATACTCAATTTCTGGTGTTAAACTTCTTTCAACAATATTGGTAGCAACTACCTTTTCAAACTTTTCAATGAACCTCGGTAAATTCTCAAGTTTTAAAGTTAATCCTGCTGCATGCGTATGTCCGCCATATTGATCGAGCAAGTCACTGCATTCTTCAATGGCACTATATAAATCAAACCCTTCTACTGAACGGGCACTACCAGTTGCCATTCCGTTTGATTCAGTGAGAATGATAGTAGGCCTATAAAATTTTTCAATGAGCCTACTTGCCACAATTCCAATAACCCCTTTGTGCCATTCTTTATGAAACAAAACAGTTGACTTCCTGTCAACAAATCCTGGATCTTTATCAATTAAATCGAACGCGTGTTCCGTAATTGTTTGATCAAAACTTCTGCGTTCATTGTTATGTTGGTTTACCTGTGAAGCTATTTTTTTAGCATCTTCCATGGTACTAGCAGTCATCAATCGAACAGAATCTTTTGCATCTGCAATTCTTCCTGCTGCATTAATTCTTGGACCAATAAAAAACACTATATCATTTACCCCAAACTCTGGTTTATCTGGATAAGCCTCCAACAAAGCTTTTAGGCCATTATTGGGACTTTGCTTTAATTTTTTCAAACCATAATGAGCCAGAATTCTGTTTTCATCTAAAATGGGAACCAAGTCACTGGCCACACTTACAGCACCTAAATCTAAAAACAGCTCAACTTCCTCAGAGGGTATTTCATGTCGTTCTGCGTAAGCCTGAATCAATTTATATCCAATGCCTGCTCCAGAAAGCTCCTTAAATGGATAAGTACAATCCTTTTGCTTAGGATTTAATACAGCTACCGCTGCAGGTATTTCCTCTCCTGGCAAATGGTGGTCGCAGATAATAAAATCAATGCCTTTGGTAGCAGCATAAGAAACTTTGTCAACTGATTTAATCCCACAGTCAAGAGCAACAATCAATGAAAATCCATTGTTTGAAGCCCAGTCAATACTCATAAAACTAATACCATATCCTTCTGTGTATCTATCTGGGATATAAAAATCAATATGAGGATACCTGTTTTTAAAAAAAGAAAAAACGGTTGCTACGGCAGTAGTTCCATCCACATCATAATCGCCATATACCAATACTTTTTGGTTATTGTCTATGGCATAATCAATTCTGGTAATGGCATCTGACATTCCCTTCATTAAAAAAGGGCTATGCAAATCAGCAAGTTGCGGACGAAAAAACTTCTTTGCCTCCTCAAATGTAGAAATACCACGCTGAACCAGAATGCTGGTAAGCACTTTATTTAAGTTAATGGCCTTTGATAGGTCTTCAACTAAATTTTTATCAGGTTCTATTTTGGCGGTCCAGCGTTTCGACATTTGTAGAGGGGCAAGTTACAAAATTTTTAATCTACTCGACCAACAACTTTGCCTTCTAATCGCCGAGGTCTAATTATCAGGGGCTTTGGATAACTGCCCATTTATCGGTTTCAAAGCTTATTTTTGCCATTGAATGGCACTCATTTTAGGCATAGAAACCTCTACAGATACCTGCAGTGTAGCAATTGGTTCAAACGGAATTGTTTTAAAAGAACTCAACAATTTTGAAGGAAACAAACATGCTTCACAGTTGCAATTGATGGTTAAAAAGGTTTTGGAGGAAACCGGATTTAATCTATCCGACCTGCATGCCATTGCAGTAAGTAAAGGTCCAGGAAGTTATACCGGCTTGCGCGTGGGAGTTTCTGCGGCAAAAGGCTACGCCTATGCTCTTCAAATTCCAATGGTTGCCATTAATAGCCTGCTTTCCTTGACCAATAAATTCATCCTTGAAAATGATCCTGATTGCGATTTTATGGTTCCAATGATAGATGCAAGAAGAATGGAAGTTTATACAGCAACCTACACTAAAACACTTGTTGAAATTGCGCCAATAAGGGCACAAATTGTAGCAGTCGATTCCTTCGAAAATCTTCCTTCTCACACCAAAACCCTTTTTATTGGCAATGGAGCAATCAAATGTCAAGAACTTTTACAAAAGCCTTCCTTTAACTTTTTGAATTATCCATGTGGAGCTTCAGGTCTCATTTCACTTGCCGAATTGGCCTATTTGAGGAATGAATTTGAAAATACTGCCTATTTTGAACCATACTACCTGAAAGAGTTTGTAGGCACCACGCCTTCAAAAAAATAGGAAGAAAGTTCTCAAAACTCTATTTTTACCGCCATGAAAGTTGAACAATTATACACCAACTGTTTGGCGCAAGCAGCCTATTATATTGAAAGTAATGGAGAAATTGCCATTATTGACCCAATAAGAGATTATCAAATTTACCTCGACAAGGCAAAAGAAAGTGGTTCTAAGATTAAATATATTTTTGAAACCCATTTCCATGCAGATTTTGTAAGTGGACATATTGATCTTGCGAAAAAAACAGGCGCAACTATTATTTATGGTCCTACTACACAAACATCATTTGATGTACATGTGGCAAATGACAATGAATCTTTTCAATTAGGTGAAATTTCAATTACAGTTTTACACACTCCTGGACATACACCAGAAAGTAGCTCATTTTTGTTAAAAGATAAAAATGGTAAAGACTATTGCGTTTTCACTGGCGATACTCTTTTTGTAGGTGATGTGGGCCGACCAGATCTATTAGATGGCCTTATGACGAAAGAAGAACTTGCTTCTATGATGTACCATTCCCTTAAAAAACTAACAGCACTTGAAAACGATGTGATAGTTTACCCAGCGCATGGTCCGGGTTCTGCTTGCGGAAAAAATATTGGGAAAGAAACCTTTAGTACCATAGGCGAACAAAAGCAAAGCAATTATGCCCTTCAACCTATGTCGGAGGAGGCATTTATTCAAGCAGTTACTGAAGGAATAACGCCCGCACCTTCCTACTTTTTTAAAGATGCAAAATTAAATAAACAAGGTTACGCAAGTTTTGAAGAGGTAATGAAATCTGGCTTAGTAGCTCATGGTGTAGAATCATTTAAATCAATTCTTGAAGAGAAAAAACCTATCATCATCGACTCGAGGTTACCAGATTTTTTTGAGTTGGGTTATATTCCTGGCGCCCTAAACTTTGGGTTAAATGGACAATATGCTATATGGGCAGCAACCATTGTAGACCTGCACCACCCTGTTCTTTTAGTGTGCAAACCTGGAACAGAGGAAGAATCTATCCAACGTTTATCAAGGGTTGGCTTCGATCATATTTTAGGATACTTACAAGGGGGCTTTGATGCATGGAGGGAAGCAGGTGAAAAATTTGATATGGTTATTTCTATTTCAACAGAGGAATTCGCCCTTGATACCAAACACAACCCAAAAGCTGTAATTTTAGACGTTCGTAAACCAAGTGAATTTCAAAGCGGACATGTGCTAAACGCAGTTTCTATGCAGCTTTCAGAGATACCTGAAAAACATCTTGAGTTAAAAAAGGATGCAGAAATTCTGGTTCATTGTGCTGGAGGGTACCGTTCTATGGTAGCTGCAAGCCTTCTTAAAAAGGAAGGTTTCACCAACGTAAAAAATGTTTGGGGTGGTTATGCCAAAATAAAAGAAGAAAAAATAGATTTAGTTGGGTCAATATAAACCAACATTCACATCATAAAAAAAGCCCAATGAAAATTGGGCTTTTTTTATGGTATTTCTATTTATACTTATCTTAATAAGGTAACAGAACCACTATAGGTGTACTTCTTACCGTTAAAGCTGGTTGCGTTAATCTGATAGATATAAGCATCCTGCTCACAATCTTTTCCATTGTTAAAGTCGCGACCATTCCAACCTTCATTCGGATCGTAGGTCTTGTCTGTCATAAAGGTTTTGTATACCATCTGACCCCATCTGTTGAATACAAAGATTTCAATGGTTTCAAATCCGGTAGCAGATACCTTAAACGTTTTGTTACATCCATAAGGGCAATCTACATCCGATCCTCCCTTGCCATCAGCACTTACCGGCCTAAACACATTTGGAATAAACACGGTAATATCTGGTTCTACACACACCTGTCTCATGGTTGAATCATAACATCCATTGATAGTGATGGCTGTTAACTTCACATCCTGACAGCCTGTGTCTGCCATAAACGATACTTGTTTTGGTTCAAACGTATAGTCTTTTCTTTCTGAACCACCTGGTACCATTGGTGGGAACGTCCAGATATAACTCATGGTTGAATTATCTGCAATGGTGGTTTGGTTATAAAAATCAAAGAATGGTTTGGCAATGGTTGTGCTCTCTGGGTTGGTAATGAATTTAGCAACTGGTGTTGGCCATGCTTCCAATGAGGCGGTAGCTGTATCTGTACATCCTGCTGCTTCTACAAACAAGTACACATTGTGTTTACCCGGTTGGGTAAATACCTGCGCAGGCATGCTGGTTTGGTCGTATGGTGCTGCATTTACAGGCGTGGTACTAAAATCGGTTTGATCCAAAAACCACTTGTATGTAGATCCTGTTACCGAACTTGGGATAGCAGTATAGGTGCTATTTAATACCACTCCGTATCTATCATCCACACAACCTTTGTCTGGT
>CAILJQ010000024.1 GCA_903834625.1 uncultured Bacteroidota bacterium | reverse complement strand
TGGCAAGGCAAGCTTGTGCTTTGTCTAAAACCATGGATTACAGCAAAGGTGTATCTGGGTCTTATATGCGCATAGGTTCACTTCATACCCTTGCTGCCTCCTATGATTCTGCCAGGTATTACCTGCTTGCTTGTTATCAAATTAGGCAAGCAGCTAAAAACATGGAAGGCTTATCAAATACCGGAATTAGTTTAAGTTACTTATACAGAAATATGGGGAAAACAGATTCTGTATTTTTCTATTTATATGAGTGTTTAAGGTTCAATAAGCAGAGTGGAAATTTAAGTGATTTAATTGTAACGAATCTAGAATTAGGTCATGCCTATGTGCAGTTTGGCAACAATAATAAGGCATTAACCCATTACCTTGAAGCTGAAAAAGTTGCAAAACAATGCAACAACAAAGACAAGTTAATAGGTGTGTACAGCGGATTAGGAAACTATTATTATAACTCAGAGGAATATACCAAGGCATTGACATATTTCCTTCGCTCAGATAGCATATTAGTTAACAGTGAAGATGTTTACTCTAGGGGTAAAACAAACAACAATATTGCCCTATGTTATGAGCAATTAGAAGACGATGCAAAGGCCTTGAAACACTACCACCAAGCGCTCTTCTATTATCAAAAATTGGGATCAAAATCAGACATAGCCCTCACCCATTTTAACCTATCAAGTTTATTCATCAATAGGAACATGCCAGATAGTGCACTAAGCTACCTCAACCTTGCATTGGCTATTGCCATAGAAGCCGGGGATGTGCAAAGGATAGCAGATTGTTATGATTACAAGGCAGCGGCATTTGTGCTGAAAAAGGATTATAAGAATGCCTATGATTTTACCTTAAAAAGCACCGCCTTAAAAGACTCTTTGTTGAATGCCGAAAAAATTAGCTCCATTGCCGAAATGGAAACCAAATACAAAACAGAGTTAAAGGAAGAGCAAATCCGTTTTCTCAACCAAGAAAATAATCGCAAGACCAATGAAAGAAATGCACTCATTCTTGGTGCATGTATCCTGCTCGTATTTTCATTAATTTTCATCGGCCAAAGAAATAAGGTGAAAAAGGAGAAAGGCAAATCGGATCAATTATTACTTAATATCCTTCCTGTAGAAGTAGCAGAAGAGCTCAAACAAACTGGCGAATCGGTTGCTAAGCAATACAACCATGTTACCGTATTATTTACCGACTTTGTAAACTTCACCGGCATTAGTGCAGAACTTTCTCCTACCGAATTGGTAGCCGAAATTCACAAAAATTTTACGGCTTTTGATGCCATCATGGATAAACATGGTTTAGAAAAAATTAAAACCATTGGAGATGCCTATTTAGCTGTATGCGGATTGCCACATGAGCTACCCGATCATGCACAACGCGTGGTAAAAGCTGCCTTGGAAATAGCCGAATTCATGAAAAAAAATGAAGGAAAATTTCAAATTCGAATAGGCATTAATTCAGGCCCAGTTGTAGCGGGAATTGTAGGGGTAAAAAAATATGCCTACGATATTTGGGGTGATACCGTAAATACGGCGGCACGAATGGAAGGAAGCGGCGCAGCAGGTAAAGTAAATATTTCTAGTAGTACCTACAATTTAGTGAAAGATGATTTCAACTGCACGTATCGAGGTAAAATTGACGCCAAAGGCAAAGGAGAAGTAGATATGTATTTTGTTGAAAAAGCTTAAAAAGACCCCTCTTTAAAGGCCCTCAAAAAAAATGGCCATCTTTTCAGACAGCCATTGTGCAAAGGAGGGGATTGCAGATTGTTTCATAGATTGCATGGGCAAGATAATAGCACACATATACTTTTAAATGGCCATTGTTTAATTGGAGTTCTATATTGAGTAAGTGGTTATTCTAAACCTATAATCGAACTAATTTTGGTATTTATTTTCTAGCGTTTTTAAGTGCCAAAGTGGTATTTAATCCCCAATTGGAAGACGATGGAAGAAAAAGGCATAGATTTTTCCAGCAGTTTTTGAGGTTCATTGGCATTCACTGCGCTGGGTTGTACAAAGCTTTTTCGCACGTAAATGGTTTCACGTTGATAGGTACTTAACAATCCAATGACATTTGCCCCATTTTCTGTATACAGTTCAACTGCTTTAGATTTTAAGGTAAAGTTCTGAAGCTGCAGCTGACAAGAAACAAAGGCATCCAATCCGTTGCCTATGGGATAATTTACAGCCAATCCAGCAGTATAACCCAAACTCATTCTTGCACGCAAGTTGGCACGCAAATTCATGTTTTGCTGAAATCCACTTGTTTTACTTTCATCTACCAAATATTGATCTCCCCAAGCAATGGCGCTCAACAAAAATCCTGTTTGCATACTTAGGTGCACCTTGTTAAGCGGGAGTTTTATTTTAAGAGAAGGAGACAATCGCAGCATGTTTAATTGATATGCCTCTGATTGAAAACGCACATCTCCCGTTTGTGTTTGGGAACTTTTCTCTTCTGTTAAAAGCTGTTTCCTTCCTGCCGTATATGTAGCAGCTATATCAAAGGCTAGGTTCGGTCTGAACCAATAAGCAGTTCCTACTTGTGCATGAAATCCACTGGCAAAACTGATGTTCTTTTGGGTATAAGTGCTTTGGGTTCCTGAACTGCTTACATTGTTTTCAATACGCTCATAATCGCCCATATTGCCTGCAGGTAAGCCCATCCCTAAAGAGGCATACCCTTCATATTTTTGTGCCGTACCTATTGAAGGATAAAGGAAAAAACATAATCCCATAAATAGCATCCATTGCATTAAATCCTTCACATAAAATGTTTTCATGCTCATAAGCAATTATGGGTTTTGGTTCGAACCAATTTCTTTGTGCGTAATATGATAAGTTGAATCTAATTTAGTCATTTCTAAGTAACACCTTTGGGCCGCTTCATATTGTTGAAGCGCCATTAAGGAATCGCCTTCAAGAGCTAATCTATTGTATTGAATGATGGCCAAATTGCTTTGCGCCCAGGTGTTCTGAGGTTCTCTTTTCAATACCTCTTTATAATTTTCAATGGCTAAAGAAATATTATTGGCAGAGTGATTTTGATAGGCTTTGTGTTCAAACCAGCTAATAGAATACGGACTCCAGAACACGCCAGAACCTACAAAAGCAATAAGCAAAGTGGCGGCGGCTATTTGTACAACCTTTCCTTTGTTAGATAAAAATCCAATCAAAACACCCAAGGCAAAGCCTCCAAAGTGGGCAGCATTACCCACATTTAGTACATTTAACTTGGTTAAAACAATACAAGCAAACAACCAAACCAAAAACATATTGGTGTTCGACTTATCCAAAAATGCCTCATATCGTGTATCTGATTTCTGTTTGATAAACCCATATCCAAACAGTGCGTAACCTATACCTGAAAGTCCAATACCCATTTGGTTAGAAAAAGTTATCTCTGCCATACTACTCATAAGAGATGCACCCAAAACCAACATACCTATAAACCACGAGCCTTCTATTTCTTCTATTTTCCGGCCAAAAATCCAAATCCAATACAAGTTAAAACCAATATGCCAAAGGGCGGTATGCAAAAAATTTGAACTAATTAATCCCCAATAGGCGCCGTCATAAATTTGGGTTAACATGGGGTGACCCCACCTGCTGTATTTGTCCCAAGAATCGGCAGAGGTATCAAAATTAAATCCTAAAAACAGCACAATAGCAACAAACATACATAGGCCTGTTACATATTCCTTAAATTTAGGCTTAGCAAGCAATTCAGTAGATGCTGGAGTCATTAAAATTGCTGTCTCTTCCTCAGTGCTTAGGTTATTTTCCATGGCTGCAAATTAGAGGTTTAATTAGGGCAAAACAATTGGACCAATGGCATATATCCACAACCAAAAACCAAATACACCACCAAGTAATGCCCGCACTCATGACTTAATGTGCCTCTAACAGTAAACAAAACAAAGGCTAAACTAAGTTTAATAAATAAACTCATTTCTTTTCCTTTAACTTATCTTGCTCGTAGGCAAGTCGGAACTTAGTCATTTGCGTAACCAAGGTTTTAGGAATGGGTTTGTCTAATGGAAATTGAACAGCGCCCTTAGAATTTTTGTACTTACTTATTTCTTCTTGGAAGGCGGCAATTCCACTGCCGGTAGGATAAAAGCCAATATGGTTTTTGTATCCTGCAAAATATACCAAAACCTTGCCCTGTTTGTAAGCTGGCATACCATAACTAATTACCTCTTCTGCTTTTGGAATGGCCTTTTGAATACAGACACGAATGCTTTGCAGTTGCTTTTGTGTTTCTAGGGGAAAGCCTGCGATATAGGCATCCACTTCTTTATTTTGTTCCATATTGCTTAGATAAAATGAATGTACTGCGCTAAATTATTCCTTCTTTACCACAAACCAATCAAATACGGCAGTGAGGGTTTTGGCACCACTCTCATCTGTTAACACTACTTTGGTTTGAATAGAAAAACGCGATTTACTTTCTATTTCTTTTAAGATGTCTTCTTTGTTACAATTGTAAAAATCAACCATTGCCATGAGTTTGCCATTGGCTGGTTTTGAAAACTTTCCTTCATTTTTGCGCACTACAGGAATGAGTTGTGCAGCATGATTGATAAACTGCCTTCGTAAGAATTCTCCTGCACTGGCTTCTGCTAAAGTTAGCTGAATACATGCATGAATAGAGCCCACATGATTGAGCATGTTAGGGTTCTCTTGCATGCCAAATATAAATGGAGCCTCTGCATCTTCTATTCCCAACCATTGATGAAAACGAATGTCTTTTATTCCCATGATGTAAAAATAACCATTTGCAACAATCTTCTATGGGTAAGTAACATTGGTCACATGAATTGAAAATAAATCGTGTCATTTTTGTAAAACTATTTACTTAAAAACATGGAACAAACAAAAGAAGTTAGCGTTGTAGATGTGCGCACACCAGGAGAATTTATGGGCGGACATGTGGTGGGAAGTATTAATATCCCGCTTCAGGAATTACCCCATAGGTTAGATGAATTTAAAAAAATGAAAAAAGTTGTACTTTGCTGCGCCTCTGGAGCCAGAAGTATGCAGGCAACCGCCTATTTGAGAAATCAAGGCGTTGATTGTGTAAATGGTGGCTCTTGGTTACAAGTAAACAATGCACAAAACAACTAACAAGAATATGATTCAAAAAATAAAAAATTTAGCCTTTCTTTTACTGGTAGTATTCACCGGTTTAACTCTTGCTGCCTGTAACCAATCTGCCAACAAAGGCAAAGGCGGCGGCGAGTTAAGTGTAGATGAATTTGAAAAACAAATCAATGCCATTCCAGGCGTTCAACTAATAGATGTGCGCACCCCAGATGAGTTTGCGGGCGGACACCTTCAAGGCGCTGTAAATGCAGATATCAATGGGGCTTCATTTGAAGAGGTAGTAACCAAATTAGATAAAAGCAAAGCAGTTTATGTATACTGTTTAAGTGGTGGTAGAAGCAGCAGTGCAGCTAATGCCTTACGCGAAAAAGGCTTTACAAGCGTGTATACCATGCCAGGAATTATGGCTTGGAATTCGGCTGGAAAAGCTTTGGTAACCAATGATGGCGGTGCAACTCCTACGGGTGGAAAAGGCATGAGTGAAGATGACTATATGAAAGCCGTTGCAGGACCTAATTATGTATTGGTAGATTTTAATGCGGTATGGTGCGGACCATGCAAAAAGCTATCGCCCATTGTAGACAAAATTGGTTCAGACAAAAAAGACAAACTTAAGGTGCTTAAAATTGATGCCGATGAAAACCCAGATTTGCTTACAGCCAAAGGCATTGAGGCCATTCCTTACTTAGAGTTATACAAAGATGGCAAACTGGTTTGGAGCTTCAAAGGTTTGCTCTCTGAAGAAGAGTTATTGAAGCAAACAGGTTTATAAAACTTTAACGCTTATGCCTTTTTATGGGTAGACTTTAATAATTCATTAAGTTCCCTCAACAATTCATTCTCCCTTTTCAGGTTAGTGTTTTCTGCAATCACCCAATCTAATTCTTGCCTAACATTTGCTTCTTTAGAATGGCTTGAACCATTGTGATTTAATTTCATTAACTCCTGTTCTAAAGAATTATCATAATAGGTAAAAAGGTTATGATTTAAGACTATGGACATTCGCCATAGCAAGTCAGAATCAAATGAATTGCGCTTAAAAATGGCGTACACATTTTCGCGCGTGGTATCAATAGCAGCTGCAAAAGCTACAACAGACATGTTATTTTCCTTTAACAACTGTTTAATTAGATTTCCTACTTCTGTTGTCATATTGTATTCACACTTCAAAATTTCACATTCATACATATGAGATGAATGCCTTTACTCTATTCAGAGATTCATGACTGCAAATTAGAATTTATTGCTATAAAAAGCTTAGAAAATAATGTATTATTCTATTTAACACTTACTACATTTACTTCTAAATTGCACCCCTTGTGATTTTCATAATATTTATAGTTATTGATGCGTATTTTTCTTATTATTAACTCTATATAGCAATCTACTTATTTCTACATCTCACCTGGTCGTTACAAAAAAAGATAAATAAAACATTAAGTTGTATGTTTTAATTTAACACTTTATTTTTGAGTATAGTTTTAAAACAATTCTTTTTCGAAAAAAGAATTGGCTATAGAAATCACCCTTTTTTATCACCCTTAAAGTTTTCAGCAGGTTTTGATTTACAAACCGCAACATGCTATGAAAAGATTATTCATACTATTTGGATTGACTGTTTTCCTGAGTCCGCTATTTGCAGTTCACATCAAAATTGAAAAAAAGAATGGAGGGACTTGTGGCTACAAAAATGTATCAGAAACCCACACACCCAATGGTCATGATTTGGTTTGTTCTGAACCAGGTAATGAAAAATGTGCCTGGGAATACCCGCCGAAAATAGTGGATGCTAAAACAGCTCAAAACCTTATTGATATCATTGATGAACAAGTGAGCAATGGTTTTACTGGGGGTATATTATTTATAGAATCTTTAAATATCAAGGTATCGGTAAGTAAGGTAAACATCAATAAAAATGGGGTAATAAGTTATGTTGCTGAATTTGATTATTAAAATGAATAAAAGGGGGAGGGTATTCGTTTACCTCTCTCTTTTATTGCCTTCACAAGTTTTTGCAACAGATATAGATACCTTAAAAAGTAGGTGTATTCAAAAAATTGATCTCCCCATTCCTGCGGAAGAAAACATATTAACTTATCAAAATAACAACCTGTTTTTTGTTAGCAGCAGCGAAAGCTTAGATCAAAACCAACTGCTTTGGGTCTTTGATATCAACAAACCAAATAATTTGCTCAAAATAAAATTGCATAAAAAGATATTAAGCCAATATAGGATTACAGCCATTGGTGGTTCAAAAAACAAATTGGTCCTATTAAGCCATGATTCCATCTTCTTTTACCAGGTTGAAAAAAATAGCGCAAAAATGTATGGCGCAATTGGCAACCAACAAAGTTTCAAAGGGGTAGATTTTACAGAAAACAACACCCTCATTGTATTGCACAAATTATACAATTTCCATCCTTTAGATCAAAAAGTTAGATGTCAATATGTATACCTGAATGCAGAAGATTTACAAGAAGTTTCAAATGATACCTTTGATTACAAGGGCATCCTATACTCGCATCAAATTCACAAATGGCAACAATTCCATTCCAACGAAAGCTATTCCTTAATGGCTTTAACTGCGCAAAATGGTATTCTAAGACTAAATAGGTTCAAGCATTTTGATACCATTTTTTTACCAAGCCAAAACAAGGTTTTTGTGCCCGACTCATTATTAAATCTACCTGCAAGAGGTAAGCAAATGATTTCGCAATTAATGGCCAAGGATATGCTTTACAATAGAATTGAAAAAATATTCTGGAGCAATGATACCCTTATCATTTCCGAAATATTTCCAGGCAGTGGCAAGGAAAAGAGGTTAATTACTTTTGCCTGTCCTAAGCAAGGTCATTATACATTTAAAGAATATATATACAACAATACTCTACAGAATCATGAAAGCTATTTAAACCTTTCCTACAGTTATCCCATGTTTGTATATGGCAATCAAATCATTTCTATCAATCAATGGCAGGTGAAAAATGAAAACAAAAAGAAACCATTTCAATACTGCTTTTATATTTACCAATTTGAGATTTAGTCAACTGTTTACCTTTTTCACTGCTACTTTATTGTTGAACCAAATCAAGGCTAATTGTCAAGTTTGTGCGCCTGATACTTTGACATTACCCTATATACAAACCCATTTTTTCGATATCCGAGGGAAATCTATACCCAAAAACATCTACAAAAATGTTGAGGACACTTGGGTGCTTTACAATAGCAGAAATTGCAGTCAATGTTTTTTTGAAATAAAAAAGAAGAGGCGAGAGCACTTGTATCTATTAGTACTCCAACCAACCAATCCTATGGCACAATACCTGATGGTAAAAAAATTCCATTCACATTATACGGGTATTTATTTTATCCATACACAAGATAAAAATACCATAATACCCTTGCAGATTGCAGCTGTTCAGAACAACCAAATGCAAACTCCCTGCGTTTTAAATTACAATAAAAGCTTGGGCACTTTTCATTTCATACCCTTTGATTCTTTGTTCAACAAATAACTGGCATGACAAAAATTTCAGAATTTCTTATTCAGAAATGGTATCAAAAACGATATCGGGATAATCTGTTTTTGATAAGGTAACATTCCACTCACTTTCTGCCAAGAAAACAGGGTTGCCTTCTTTGTCTTGTGCAATGGCGTATGATTTCCTTTGCATAAAGGTTTCGAGCATTTTTTTATCTGAACAGGTAATCCAAAATGCCTTCCAAAATTTCAGAGGAATAAAAGCACACTTAGCACCGTATTCATGTTCTAACCTAAATTGAATTACCTCAAACTGCAATTCACCAACTGTTCCAATAATTTTTCTATTGCCAGGGTTTTGAATAAACAATTGTGCTACGCCTTCTTCGCTTAACTGACTAATTCCTTTCTCCAATTGTTTGGTCTTCATAGGATCCCTATTTTCCAATTCCTTGAAAATTTCTGGAGAGAAGCTTGGGATGCCTTTGAAATGAAGGTTCTCGCCCTCTGTGAGGGTATCGCCAATTTTAAAGTTACCACTGTCGTACAAACCAATTACATCACCTGGATAAGCCTCAGAAGTAAGAATCTTTTCATTGGCCATAAAAGTTGCAGGGTTGGCAAATTTTAACTTTTTGCCGGTACGTGTGTGGTAGTAAAATGTATTGCGTTCAAACTTACCAGAGCAAATGCGCATAAAAGCAATCCTATCGCGGTGGTTTGGATCTAGGTTGGCATGTATTTTAAAAACAAAACCACTCAACTTCTCTTCTTCTGCATGAACGGTGCGCTCTGCAGCTTCTCTGCTGCGTGGGTGTGGGGCAATTTCTAAGAATGTTTCAAGCAGTTCTTGTACCCCAAAATTATTAATGGCCGAACCAAAAAATACCGGAGCCAACAAACCGCTTTGGTATAATTCCAAATCAAAGGGTTCAAATACACCTTCAATGAGCTCTACATCTTCACGCAATTTGCGCGTATCTTTCTCACTAATGTATTTTAATATCTCCTCGTCCTGCAGGTTATTGATATGAATAACCTCATCAGCCAATTGGGTTTTATTTGATTCAAATAGGTTCAGGCTATTGCGGAATAAATTATATACCCCTTTAAACAAAGAACCTTGGTTAATAGGCCAGGTAAGCGGACGGGTTTGAATATGTAAGGTTTGGTCTACTTCCTCTAACAAATCAAAAGGGTCTTTCCCCTCGCGATCCATTTTATTGATAAAAATAATGACAGGGGTATTGCGCATGCGACATACCTCTACCAATCTTTTGGTTTGTTCTTCAACCCCCTTTACAGAGTCTATCACCAAAATAACACTATCAACCGCCGTAAGGGTTCTATAGGTATCCTCCGCAAAGTCTTTGTGACCGGGAGTATCCAAAATATTTACCCTTTTGCCATTGTATTCAAAAGCCATTACGGAAGTAGCCACCGAAATACCTCTTTGCTTTTCAATCTCCATAAAATCGGAGGTAGATGTTTTTTTAATCTTATTGCTCTTTACAGCACCTGCCACTTGAATGGCACCACCAAACAAGAGAAACTTCTCTGTAAGTGTGGTTTTACCGGCATCTGGGTGAGAGATAATGGCAAATGTTTTTCGTTTTTCTATTTCCTTCAGAAGACTCATGTATACAAAAAAAGCCCCGACGATAGGTCGGGGCCGCAAAAGTAAGCTATATAGTGCATACCTACAAACGGCAGCTATTTCTTAAGCCAGCCTTCGGTTACAGCCTTCATGCGTTCAAAATTCTCACGCAAGGTTTTGTTTACCTCATCTATGTTCTCCATAGCTGTTTGTTGAATGGTTTTAAACTGTTGGTTGAGTTCTAACATCTTATCGCCAATTTCCTTTTGTTTCTCATGCATCTCTTCTTTGGCTTCCATTTTGGCTAAGGTAAATTGCAATTTCACAATGTCCATTCCCGTTTTAAATGCCTCTGCATTGTGGTCGAACATGGTTAAGCTGCGCTTATAGGTTTCATCAAAGTTTTTTCTACCAGTTTGGTAAAATTCATTCATGGCATGATCTATTTTGAGGCGTTGCGCTTCAAAAGCATCCATTCCATCTGCTTTGCCTAAGGCAAGTTGTACGCGCAGTTCTTCCAGTTTTGTTTTTAGTTCTTGGGCCTTTTCTTCTGCCAAATCGGTGCCCTTATCTAGGTTCTGTTTCATGGTTTCGAGCATGTTCCTAAAATGGGTTTTCTGTCCTTCAAAAGCATCTCCTGCATCCATTTTGCCTAAGGTAAACTGCAATTGCATTTCTTCCAGGCGTTTTTGCCAATCGGCAACAAACTGTTTCATTTGTTCGCTAAACTGTTCTGTGTTCATAGTATTTTCTTTTTATTGATGGGTTTAAAATTTTCCGTTTCTAAAAATGGTTATAAGCATAAAGCTGGCCAAAACACCAGAAATAATAATGCCTACCAAGCCAATGATGGGAATCCCATTCCATAGCGGAGGAATATGCGACAATACCACCAAACTTGAACCCAATATCATAGAGGCCAAAATAATGGCTGCTGCAATTCTATTGGAAACCACATCTAAGGTATGCATTAATTGGTTCAGACCGAGAAATTCTAATTTAACTTTACCGTCTTTAATACGATTGATAATGCTTTTAAAGTCTTTGGGCAACACCTTCACAAAATCCCATATTTCAACAATTTCATGTAGGGCAGCTTTTACCAAATTCTTGGGTTCAAAACCTTCTTCAAACAAACGCATAGAATGACTTCTAATGCGCTCTAAGGTATTAAACTTAGGATCTAATTGCCTGCTTATGCCATCTAAAATAACGAGGGTTCGTAACAATAAAAAGAAGTCGTTGCTAAAGCTTAATTTGTGTTTGTAGATTATCTTTTGCAAACGATCTACAATTTCGCTCATGTTGCGTTCGTCAATGGTTTCGGGCGGAAACTCCTCTATCAAAATGGCCATATCATACTCTAGTTCTTCCTTGCTTGAAATCCTTTTTCCTTTGGTTAAGCTTTCAATGGCTTCTGTTAAATTACGCAAATCACCTTTAGCAATACCAATGATAAAGTCTTTAAAGGCCTCTTTGTCCTTGCGGTTCATTACACCCACCATGCCAAAGTCTATGAGGCAAATGCGGTGATCTTGTAGCACCAACACATTGCCCGGATGTGGGTCGGCATGAAAAAAGCCAAATTTAAATATCTGTTGAAAATACAAATACAAACCCTTTTCTGCCAATCCATGGAGGTCAACATTCATTTCACGCAATTGCTGCACTTGATCAACCTTTACCCCTTGAATATATTCCATACAAATAACTCT
>CAILJQ010000023.1 GCA_903834625.1 uncultured Bacteroidota bacterium | reverse complement strand
TTTTCGTTATTGTTATCATCCTCTTCTTCTGAATCATCACCGTAATTATTGTAACGCAATTCTGAACCATTATCCCATGAAAATTGTTGGATGTATGGTCGTTCTTCTTTGTTGTTCTTCTGTACCCCTTGTTCAATAAGTTGCCACAAGGCATTCCATTTAGCCGGAGCAATAAGAGATTGTAAGCTCAGCTCCTTGCCGGTTGACATTTGAAAATAAAAGGTCCTTACATAATGCATCCCCTCTACTTTTAATTCATTATTAGGTTCAAAAGAAAACTTATACAATACTTGGTAACCCATCACATCTCCACTGTAGAACAAAATTTGCGTCTTTATTTCTTCTATGGTAGGAGATCCTGTTTCAAGTGCATAACCTTGCCAATTTCTTGGTCGGTTTTTACCCAAACGGCGACCCAATGCCTCGTAGGCAAAAGGCAAAAAGGAGAACTTAAATGATTCGGTATATATTTCTTTTAAGGCTTTGTTTGCCATGAGGGCATTTAGGGGTGCATGCGCAATTTTATTGGTGCTAAGGAATTCTGGGTAGTTTACATAAATGCTTTCAAACATACTGTAGGCAGATTTTTGAATGGCCTTTTGTTTAATGGCATAAGTAAGTTGTTTGGTCCCATTCACTTCTTGCAAGCGCACAGGCTTATCTTGGGCAAAGGTATCTGCCATCAAAAGAAAGGTGCTAAGTAGAAAAATGAATAAACTTCTCATATCAAGGTTTGTGAATATAAAACCATATTTCTATCTGCTTAGATTCTGGGTTGAACCAACTTCCTGCATAGGTAAAACCATCAGATTTCAATTGGGCAAGCAATTCACTTTCCACAATAGATTGCTCCCCATTTTGAAGTGTTACAAACAATTTATCTTCCTTCATTTTCACGTTTGGAAGTGTGATGAGACCTGCCACCAAATCTTGACTCACCATGAATTGCGAAACTTTTGTTTCTAGTTGTAATCCCTTGTATTGAATGGTTAAACTACCTGCACCCTCTTCAATGAGTAAAGGTGTTTTTTCTAACATTTTTTTGAGGGAAGCTGGCAAAGGATTGGGATGATAAAAACTTAATCGATAACTTAATGCATCAAAATCATTCAACATGCTTAGGTCTTTTACTTGAAAGGTATCTAACACACAAGTATATTTTGATGAAAGCAAATAAAAATCATCTGTACAAATAGGTGCTACTCCTTCAAAGGATATTCCCTCAAGGTTATACCTTAATCCTTGGGAGCTGAATTGAGCCAACACTTGTTTTTCAGCAATGTTTACAGGCTTTATCATCTTGGAAGGAAGCACATAAGCCATTCTTCTTGAACCTATATGTAAGTTGGTTAAATCGGGTTGCTTATCATACAATTGAACACTTACTTCTATTTCACTTTGTTCTCCTTTATGCCAACATGGATTTAGCCATAATTTCATTCCGCCCTTATTTGGGATACCTAAGAGCATGGGTTGAAAATTGATCAAATCAAATTGGTAATACACAGAACCCCTGTCTCCATCTGTTTGCAGGTTCTTAAAAAAACTGGTTTTAACTATTTCGTTTACGCTTTCATGGTATGGAAACTGCCATAAGTTGATATCTGTATCGTCCTCCAACAAGCTAGTTAAACGCTGGGCAAATCTTCTAGTGGGTTCACTGTCTCTACACGGACATTTTCCTTTAAGCTCTTGTACTACTTTCGCACCCATTTTATAAGTAACGGTTTCAGTAAATGCTCCCAACGAATCGAAATAATACCACACACTATCTTCCTTGTCTTCCTTAAAAAAGGCGATTAAATTGAGCTTGCCATTTTTATGGTAATACCTTGCCTCACCATCACGCTTGTTGTTTACATAAAACTCTTCCCGCATAATGCCTGAACCATAAGGCTTATAATAGTGTTGGATCTGAAGTCCGGTTTTTACGCCCTTTACATAGTTTTGAACTGCATAACGTTTACCCTCGTCATCAAAAGAAATATTACGCCCATTTACGGTATCATTTTCAAAGTAAGTACTATCGCGCAGGGTACCATTGGGATGATAGGCCAAATGCCAACCTTGCTTTTTGCCTTGTGAATAGGTACCATAATTTTCTATTGAACCATTTTCATAAAAAGTATATTCATAGAAATAAGGCTTATAGCCTGTGGCCAAACTATCGTAGGCAAAAAAGTTTCGTGGTTTGCCATCTCTGCTATATACACGCCAAGCACCCACTTCTTTGCCATTCGAAAAATTGCCTTCGTAATAATATGTACCATTCACATTTTTTACCAGGTACTTCCCATCCATTTTAGTTTGTTTCAAATCAATGTATACCAAGGTATCACCAGCATAGGTATAGGCAATAAAATATTTATCAAAATTGCCATCCTGCACTATTGTTTGAAAGTGTTTTTTACCATGACCATAATAACTTGTTTGGGGGCCATTTGCCTGGTTCAGTACAAATAATTGTTTGGTAGCACTATTGCTCAAATTCTTGTAAAGCGATTTCACAAAAGCTTCATTTAAAAGAGTGTCTCTCACCAAATTATTGTTGGCATTATAGGCCAAAGAGGTCATCAATTCTCCACTTTGCAACCATTGAATATCTAATCCAATTGGATCCATAAATCTCTTTAACTTGCCATTAGGAAACCATTCTACCAACTGACCGTGCTTAAAATTATTTACCGAAAACACTTCATACCTCAAAGAGCCATCAGGATAGTACACAGCTTGCCAGGAGGTGCCCAAGTCTTCTGGACCAAAATAATCGGAATTCTTTTTATCGAACACAAAGCCTTCCATCAACAATTTCCCATTAGAGTAATAAGACTCGAACCTACCAAAAGGCAGGGCATCGGTATGACTCATTTTATGAAGCAAAACACCTTCATTTGAATAAGAAGCAAAAATTAATTTCCTATACTTTGTGCTATCTTTTGGGTCAATAGCAAATGTTCCTTCTTTGAGTAAAATTCCCCTTTCATTGTATTCTTTGATTAAGGCATATTGGTCTTGTGCACCAAAGAAGAATAATTGTCTGGCTAATTTTCCATTTTCAAAATAGCTATTAAGGTACCCGTATGGCTTTCCCTTGGCCAATTGAAAATCTTGCATTTTATTTCCCTTCTCAAAATAAACCTCTTGTGTTCCATGCATTAAACCAGTATCTCTTCCATTTATTTGAAATACTTGATACGGCTTTCTTTCATACAATTTTCCATTGGGGTAATAGGTAACAAAATCTCCTGATAACTGTCCGCGTTCAAACATCTTTTGTTCTATGAGTATACCTTGTCCATTGTATGTTACCCACGAGCCATGAGGTTCATTGTTTAGGTACTCTTGTTGCCACCGAATGTTACCGTTAGGATAATAACTTATCTGTTTTCCCTCAAATTTTGGAGCCACATATCCTTCAGAAGCTTCTTGAAAAACATTTCCTTTGGCACTACATTTACCGTTATCGTAGTATAAAATTTTCTTGCCAAATGGAAGTCCATTTTTGTATTCTATTTCCGATTTGAGGTTTCCATTTAGGTGCCATTCTTTTGCCTCGCCATGTAGTTTTCCTTTTTGGTAGAATTGCTCTCTTTCCTTTTTTCCGTTGCCAAAATATCTTATATAATAAACACTCAAGACACTTTCAATTCTCGCATCGTTAGGCCTATCAATGATGAGGGTATCGTACACGCCTTTTTCGTGAATTTGTTTGTTTTCATACCAATGCACAAACGAACCTAACTTCAAATTCGACCAATAGGTAATGCATGATTTTTTATCTCCATCAGAATAATAAGAGGTTTCCACTCCAAATTTTTTTCCCTGTTCATAGTTGATGGTACTAAAAACTTTTCCATCGGGGTGGTATTGTGTGTATGTCCCCTGTTTTTTACCTTCCTTTAAAGTATAATATGCAGTTTTATAACCATACTCACTGTACTCGGTAACCTTCGCAACATTTCCTTTTGTAATGGCAATTTGTTTAATCTTTTTTGGGCCAGATCTCTGAGAATGATACAAGGTATCTACTCGTGTTTGCGCCATTAGGTTCAAACCGAACAAAAAACAGGCAAAAAATAACAGGTAATATCTGGTAAACATGGGTAAGCCAAAAATAGGCAAATAAGTGTGCTTTTTTAGTGAATATCATTTCAAGTATTCTGCATAAAACATCACTTTTTTCGGTTCAAACCGAAAAATATTATAATAATTTTCGGTTTGAACCGAAATTTATTATGTTTGTTGTATGATAATAAGGAAGTTATCGGAATTAATCCAGTCCAAGCTAAACAAGCAAAAAGCCATCATTCTTTATGGCCCTAGGCAGGTAGGTAAAACCACCCTTGTAAACGAGTTATTGAAAGATAAAGATGTTCTCTGGTTAAATGGGGATGATGCAGATACCAGGGTGATGTTTCAAGAAACAAGCATTGCAAGGCTGCGGAACATCATTGGGGCGAAGAAAATAGTAGTGATAGATGAAGCGCAACGAATAGAAAACATTGGTCTTAGCATAAAGACCATTGTAGATAGAATAAAAGATGTAAAAGTGATAGCAACTGGCTCTTCCTCTTTTGATTTAGCAAACAAAATAAACGAACCACTTACAGGTAGAAAATGGGAGTACCAATTGTTTCCATTGTCATTTGAAGAAATGGTTTTACAATATGGCTTATTGGATGAGTTAAGGAACGTAGAAAACCGCATGTTATATGGGTACTACCCAGAAATTGTTTGTAATCCTGGCGACGAAAAAGAGCGCTTAAAATCCTTGGCAGATAGCTACCTATATAAGGATATTATGGTATGGGAGAAAATCCAAAAACCAGAAAAATTAGAGAAATTGGTTCAGGCATTGGCGTGGCAAATTGGTAGTGAAGTTTCGTACCTTGAGTTAAGTCAGATTTGCGGGTTAGATAAAGAAACAATTGAAAAATACATTCAAATTTTGGAGCGAGCCTTTATTGTTTTTAGGCTAAATTCCTTTAGCAGAAATATTAGAAATGAGTTGAAAAAATCAAGGAAAATATATTTCTATGATTGTGGTATACGAAATGCAGTAATCAACCAATTTAGTCCAATTGAATTGCGTAATGATAAAGGTGCACTTTGGGAGAACTTTTTAATTGCAGAGCGTAAAAAATTGAATCATTACCACCAAAATTATTGCAATACCTATTTTTGGAGAACAACTGCACAGCAAGAAATAGACTATATTGAGGAGATGAATGGACAATTGAATGCCTATGAGTTTAAATGGAAAGATGGTAAACACAAATTTACCAGCACTTTTGTATCAAATTACCATCCTACCAGTACGCAGCTCATTCACCATCAAAACTTCGACAACTTTTTATTGCCATAAAAAAAGCCCTACTGAACAAACAGCAGGGCTTTTTTCAATGGACAAATATGGATTATCCCAAATATGCTTTGAGGATTTTGCTCTTGCTTGATTTACGCAATCTGCGAAGGGCCTTTTCTTTGATTTGACGAACACGTTCGCGGGTTAAGCCAATTTTCTCAGAAATATCTTCTAGGGTGTGGGCTGGACCACCATCTAATCCGTAGTAATATTTTAATACATCGCGTTCTTTTTCAC
>CAILJQ010000022.1 GCA_903834625.1 uncultured Bacteroidota bacterium | reverse complement strand
TTCTCCTTTTTGCCTTTTGCCTACGAGGCATTGGGTCGCCGTTTGGGTAAAAACCGACCAAGAAATTGGCAAGGTTATGCACTTGAAACAGGATCTCCTACCATAGAAGAAATAAAGACCCAAATTTTGTTCTACAGTGGAGATGTGATGGGTTACCAGGTATTGTATAGGTTTTCTTTTGAGCCTAGTAATGAATTAAAAGTAGAGGGGATGCACTATGTAAGGACATTTTATTTTCAATTGTCAACCGGCAAGGAGCTGAGCTTACAATCTCTTATTGCTCCAGCGAAATGGAATGCCTTGTGGCAACTTATTGAACAAGGGGTACAGAAGAACAACAAGGAAGAACGACCATACATCCAACAATTTTCATGGGATAATGGTTCAGAATTGCGTTACAATAATTACGGTGATGATTCAGAAGAAGAGGATGATAACAATAACGAAAATAAAACCCCTAAAAACACTCCGCTTATTCGTTTGCAAGCAAGCGATAAACAACATTTTTATTTGAACATTACACCCTATGCCGTTCAATTTATTCTTCCTCCATTTTGTAGCTCTTTTGAAACCATGAAACAATTGGGCATTGTGGTTACTTTATTGCCCAATGAGTTCAATCAATTTCTTCCTCCTAATAGTTTGTTGGGTTCTCGGTTCGAACCGAAAAAAACAACTAGCCTACAACATATACATATTGAACAAAAACAATTGAGTGGCTTTTACCAACTCATTAACCCATTGCATGAAAATAGTTTTTTTGATGCTCAAGGTCATAAGGGTTATAAGCAGCAGGAACTCTACTCGGTGACTATTTCTCCAAAAGACACACAAAGAAGTTTGATGCGTATTGTTCATTATGATACCTTAGGTAGAGTAGTTAAATATGCATACGATAATGACCCTTCCTCTCAAAATTGGCGACAATTTTCATACAACAAGAAAGGGAGCCTATACAAAGAGGTACAATACGAAAACAAAGAAATCACCTCCTACAAAGAGTATGATTTTGATGAACAAAATAACGTAACGCAAACTAGGATTTTTAATGTTTCTGAGGATAAGGTTTGTTACAAATATTTTTACCGCGACACCTTGGTGTATGCATATAAGTGGTTTTCTGTTTTCACAGATATGAATGAGATCCAAACGAGTGAGTATAAAGTGTATGCCTTCGATAAATTAGGCAATTTATTAAGCATATATCCTATGGGTGAAAGTCCAAATTATATCAATAAATACCACAAGCATTTATTGATGGCTTCTTTTTCTTTACAATATCCCAACCTCGATAATTATGTATACTCATACCTACCCGATGGGAAATTGCAAACAGTGATATCAGATAATGGCCGTAGGATTCACTTTCTGCGCTATGAAAACAATGCCTTAAGTGCATATGAGCACTATGATTCTTATAACTTGGTAGAACAAAAAACTTTTACCTACGATGCAAACAATAGATTGATTTCGTTCATAGAACGGAATAGTAACCAGTCTTCAAGTCAGTATTACGAGTTCAAATACAAATAGGAGAATTGTTATTTTTTTGGTCAGGGTGCAGCCGTTTGTGGGATAACTATTTTTTTTGGTCTGAACCAAAATGAGTAGAATTGAATACACAAAAGAAATTCCATGGCATTAAGCAGATTTTGGAGCTGGATGATAACCATCAGCGCTTTGTATATTTTCTACCTATTAGGGGTAAATCGCTTGTATTCACTCAACGGTTTGGTTAATGGCAAACAAAACGACCCAGTAATGGTGGCTGAGTTGCCTTTGAGTAATTTCTCCTCAGATACCGCAACACTTCGTATGTTAGAAAGTACAAAGGGTGTTGGATATACTGCTGCAGATGGGAAAGGCTACAAATTGCTTGAGAACAATGTGGTAGAAGTAAGTGAGGGCAAACAAGCGGCTGATGGCATATTCCCTACTTGCAAAAATACCATCATGGATATTTGGTTACCCCTTATAGGTTATCTCACCTTCTTTTGTGGTTTGCTCAACTTACTCAACGATTCAAATGCCATTGGTAAATTGGCGGGTGTAATGGCTCCATTTTTCATGAGGGTTTTTCCAGATTTACCTAAGGGTCATCCTGCCTATGGATTTATGACCATGAATTTTGCAGCTAATTTTTTAGGTTTAGATAATGCTGCTACTCCCTTTGGTTTAAAAG
>CAILJQ010000021.1 GCA_903834625.1 uncultured Bacteroidota bacterium | reverse complement strand
TTCTCCTGAGGTACAAGATTTTGATTTCTCATCTCCACAAGACTTGTCTTTTTTACTTTTCTTTTTCTTTTTGTCGGCATTGGCTGGTTTCTCTTCACCAGGAGTGCTTACAGTTACTACGTCGTTTGCTGTTGAAACGGGGGTAGTTTGAGCAGAGGCTCCAAAATATGCGAGGGAAACGATGGCGCCAATTAGCAATAATTTCTTCATATGTATTCTTGGTTTAGATTGTTACTCAAAGATAACGTAAATTTTTAATAAGTAGTATGTTAAATTTCAGCCAAAACTGTTCTTGCACCTTTCACTACTTGGTTCAATTCAACTGTAACTTTAGCGTCAAGGGGCAGAAATACATCAACCCTTGAACCAAATTTGATGAAACCCATTTCGGCACCTTGTTTGGCAGGACTTCCTTCCTTTACATACCATACAATACGTTTGGCCAAGGCACCAGCAATCTGACGATACAATACCTGAACACCATCGTTGCGTTCAATGACGGTGGTAGTGCGCTCATTCTCTGTAGAGCTTTTTGGATGCCAAGCTACCAGGTATTTCCCAGGGTGGTATTTAAAATATTTAATGATTCCAGCAATTGGGTGACGGTTTACATGAACGTTAAACGGACTCATAAACACAGAAATTTGTAAGCGTTTGCCTTGAAAAAATTCTGGCTCTTCCACTTCCTCAATCACCACCACTTTTCCGTCTGCAGGAGACAATACGAAGTTGTCGCCAAAATTGATAGGAATAGAAGGATTGCGAAAAAACTGCAAGACAATAACCAACAAAACGATGGATATTAAAATAACAATATTTTGCAACCAAGCTGTTTCAGGTGCTAACCAAAATACCAATGCATTGAGTGCACTTAAAACCAATAATGAAATAAAAATGGTGGCCTTGCCTTCTCTGTGTAACATATTTTACTAATTTACTTATGCCACAAAGGCACATAGACTTGCATGAACAAATCTTTGTGCCTTTGCGAACGATTGAATCTATTGAATTTTATAAACCAAATTTACCGCGTAATTTCTCTACCTCAGCAACCTTTTTAATGGCCACCACGTAAGCAGCGATACGCATACTGCAATTGTGTTCAGTAGATGCTTGGTAAACGGCTTCAAAAGCGGTTTTCATTACGCGATCTGCTCTTCGGTAAACACGCTCTTCTGTCCAGAAATATCCTAAACGGTTCTGAACCCACTCAAAATAACTTACGGTAACACCACCGGCGTTCGCCAAAATATCTGGCACTACCATGATACCTTTTTTGTTTAAGATAGCATCGGCACTTGCAGAAGTTGGGCCATTCGCTCCTTCTACTATTACTTTTGCCTTAATTCTATCTGCATTTTCATGGGTAATTTGATCTTCCATGGCAGCAGGAACCAATACTTGAACATCTAATTCTAATAATTCTGCATTGGTAATTTTTGAACCACCTTTGTATCCTTCTAAAGTTCCATTATTTCCATCACGGAAGGCAATAGCTGCATCTACGTCAATTCCTTCTGGATTGTAGTATGCGCCACTTACATCACTAATTGCCAAAACTTTCATTCCTTGTGAAGCCAATAATTTGGCAGATATAGAACCAACGTTTCCAAATCCTTGAACCGCAGTTGTAGCGCCAACTGGATTGATTTTTAATTTAGATAAAGCTGAGCGGGTTGAAACCATTACACCACGACCAGTTGCTTCCACCCTTCCTAATGAACCGCCTAAAACCAATGGCTTACCAGTAACTACTGCAGGAGTGCTATGACCAACTAATTTAGAATACTCATCCATGATCCAAGCCATTTCTTGCTGACCAGTTCCCATGTCGGGAGCAGGAATATCTTTATCTGGACCAAATACATCTACCATTAAATCTGTATAGGCACGGGTTAAGCGTTCTAATTCACCTTTGCTCATAGAACGTGGATCGCATTTGATACCACCTTTACCACCACCATAAGGAATACCTACTACGGCACATTTCCAGGTCATCCAAGCGGCCAAAGCTTTCACTTCATCCAAATGAACATCCATGCTATAGCGAATACCGCCTTTAGACGGACCTAAATTTGCATTGTGTACTACACGAAATCCTTCGAATACACGAACTTTTCCGTTATCCATGGTAACTGGAATATTTACAATCACCGCCTTTTGAGGTGCTTTTAACACATTGTAATCGCTTTCATCTAATCCGATGATACGCGCCGCTTCGTCAAATCTTGACATCATTGACTCGAAAGGGTTTTCCGAGCTGTGTTTAATTACATTTTCTTTGCCTGACATAGGTTTATAATTTATTTGTAAGGTGTGGCAAACGTACTATTTTTTTGCCATAAAAAAAGGATTTTTTCAGGTTGTATGGGGCATTTGGCTATGGTTTTGGGTTCGAACCGAACCAAAAAAAATCATATAAATGCGTTTGATATTTGATTAGTTACTCAATAATAGAAAAAAATACACAGCAGGGGCCGAGAAAAATACGCCATCAAAACGATCCAAAACCCCGCCATGACCTGGCAACAATGAACCACTGTCTTTTATTTGTAAGTTGCGCTTAAGCAATGATTCTGTTAAATCTCCAAAGGTTCCAAAAACCACTACAATAGCTCCCATAATCATCCAATCTACTGCGTTGATATCATCCCAAAACAAAGACAATACATAGGCCATTCCTGTGGTGAGAATTAAAGCTCCTATAAAACCTTCCATGGTCTTTTTAGGTGAAATACGTTCAAACAATTTGTGTTTCCCAAATTGCCTTCCTACCAAATAGGCAAAAGTATCTGCACTCCATTGCAAAATAAAGAAACCCATTGGCAAGGAGTAACTGTAGCTTAAAGCATTAAAATAGCCAAAATCACCTAACATACTTAAGGGCAAACAGATATACAATAAACCCATAATTTGAAAGGCAAGGGTATCAAATTCCCGTCCGGTTTTTTCATATAACTTCACAAAAAACAAGAGCATAAATACCGGAATAAGGTGGTAAAACCAGCCATGGGATAAATCGCCCCGAATAATGAACACAAACATAATATTGATCACACTGCCAGCTATAACACCCAAGTATTTTTCAATCCAGTTTTTATCGGGCAACATGAGTTCGTAAAACTCAAGCAAACACAAAAAGTTGATGGCAAACAAGAGCACAAAAAAGCTCCATTCATTGAGCACGGTACAAAGCACAATTGCCAGTACAAAAAAAGTTCCAGTAATGGCACGTTGCCAGAAATTACTCATGGGTTTCAGGGTTGTTTGAGTTAATAAATGATTTGGCCAATTCTTCATCTGCAGGCTTACAATACACAGAGGCTTTCCCAAAAATAAAACTGCTATCAATTTTATTAAGAACCACTGCCTCAATCCCTTGATCTTCTAGCATGGCTTTAACCATTTCGGCATCAATGGCATTATTGGTTTTGTATACTTCGGCCCAGTCTTTCATATAAATTTAGGTTCAGCCCAACAAAGGTGCTTGAATACGAACTTATTTGAAGAATAAAATATCAACGAACCACCCACCAATGTTTAAAAAAGGCTAATTTTTATAAAGGGTACGTATCTGATATTTACGTAGGGCAAACATGAGTAAAGCTGTCATAACAAAAGAAAGCACCACCCAATACCAGTCAAAATGGTAGTTTTCATCAAACAAGCGCATGCCACTTAATTCTTTTGAAAAGTATGACATAAGTACTGCAAAGGCATTATTAAGAAAATGAGCCAAAACAGGTGCCCAAATATTTGAGGTGCGCATGTACAACAAACCCAACAATATGCCCATGACAAAGCGAGGTAAAAAACCATAAAACTGACCATGAAAGCCGCTAAAAACCAGCGCAGAAACAATAATTGCAGGCCATTCAAAATTAAACACAAAGCGGGTATATTGAAGCAATACGCCTCTAAAGAAAAACTCTTCGCATACAGCAGGCACTAATGCCACTACAAATAAATTGAGAAACAAGGTGGGCAAATCATTTGCAGCAACAAAAACTTTGGTCACTTTAGAAGCTTGTTCTTCCATCGAACGAATGGCTTTTTCAATATCCATCCAATCATCAGGAAAGCGCATGCCTTGGTTCCAATCCATAAACCAAGAGGCCAAAGGCATACTAAAGACTACCATTAACAATGCTGCCAATAATTGCCAGGCAGAAGGCTTTATATTCCAAATAATTAAATCGCTTACTCGGTATTGAATCACTTTTGGAAAAACAAATGCAGGTACTAAAAACATTCCTATACCTCCCCCAATGGTTTGAATAACCTTCAAGGCAAGAATAATTTTGGTATCGGCAGGAGTTATTTGAGTGTAGTCTATACCTGTTAAGTTTATACCAAAAATCCACTCACAAGCATACCGAGAAATTACTAAGCCTATACTGCCAAAAACCAATACCATTCCTAACATAATGAGGGTTTTTCCAATATATCCTACCCAATCGGGAGTGAATCTGTAGTTATCTCCTGCCATTTTCCTTACTTTTGTGCGCAATATATCAAAGTTCAATCAGTGGCAAAAATCGGATCCATCACATTAGGGGATTTTCCTCTTTTACTTGCACCCATGGAGGATGTAAGTGACCCTCCTTTTAGGGCAGTTTGTAAAGCCAATGGAGCGGATATGATGTATACCGAATTCATTTCTTCGGAAGGACTCATTAGAGATGCCATGAAGAGTAAAATGAAGTTAGACATCTTTGATTATGAACGTCCTATAGGCATTCAGATATTTGGCGGCGATGAAGAAGCGATGGCAGAGGCAACCCAAATTGTGGCTGTAGCTCAGCCAGATTTGGTGGATATTAATTTTGGTTGCCCAGTAAAAAAAGTAGTGTGTAAAGGGGCTGGTGCGGCCATTTTAAAAGATTTACCAAAAATGGTGAAACTCACCGAAGCAGTTGTAAAATCAACCTCTCTGCCTGTAACAGTTAAAACCCGTTTGGGATGGGACGAAGAAAATAAAAACGTAGAAGAGGTGGCCGAACGCCTTCAAGATATAGGCATTCAAGCCTTAACTGTGCATGGTAGAACGCGTGCCCAACTATACAAAGGAGAGGCAGATTGGACCCTCATTGCCCGTATCAAAAACAACCCCCGAATTACCATTCCCATTTTTGGCAATGGAGATATTGATTCACCCGAAAAGGCGCTTGAATATAAAAACAGGTATGGTGTAGATGGTATTATGATTGGAAGAGCAGCCATTGGATACCCTTGGATTTTTAATGAAATAAAACATTTCCTACAAACCGGAAAACATTTAGATGCACCTGGAATTCCGCAACGTGTTGAAGTTTGCCTCACTCACCTAGAAAAATCTGTAATGTGGAAAGGCAATCGCGCAGGAATTTTTGAAATGCGGAGACATTATAGCCAATATTTCAAAGGCATTAACCATTTCAAAGAATTTAGAACCCGTTTGGTAACCAGTGAAAGCTTAGAAGAAATTAGAGCAATCCTACAAGAAGTAGAAGTGCATTACAGCAATGCAGATATGTTAGTATAAAACAAATCGAGCAATTCTTAAAATCACCTCCTCTGGCACATTCCCCGCTTTGTTATATTCTGCGGGCAACGACATATCAGATCCTTCCAAGCCCAAATGATTTAACTTAGGATACAATTCAAAAGAGGCTTTGCTGTTTTTTACCAAAGCCTTTTGCCATAGTTCCATTTCAGAGGGTCTCACTTGGTAATCCCTTCCGCCTTGTATAAACAGCAGGGGTTTGTTTTGAACCTTTGCTATATGTTTGTCTGGACCATTGTTTTGAAGATGTATCAAATAAGTAGCGTTTAGTCCAGTAGGCAATGAATCTGCTGGAGAGCTTGTACTCAACCTATCTCGGGCATAAATAGATTTGCGCAGCATATCATCATAAGGTGCAGCGTTTTTGGGATCATCATTACTTTTTAAATACTGCAATTGTTCAACCATTAAAGTTGGCAAGCCATTGTAAGGCCCGGCAAAAGACACATAACCTG
>CAILJQ010000020.1 GCA_903834625.1 uncultured Bacteroidota bacterium | reverse complement strand
TTGCCTTACCTGCGTGCAAAGTTCAATGGCTTTGGCCTGACAAGCTTCATCAAAATAGCAAAACAAAATCTTGGTTTCGCTGCCTTTTAATCCTTCAGGAAACAAGCCTTGTTCTTCTAGCACATCATAAATGCGGTCTAAACCAAAGGAAATACCTACACCAGAGATACCTGGCATGCCAAATATTCCTGTAAGGTTATCATATCTACCTCCACCACCAATGCTCGATTTAAGGCTTCCTATTTTGGCTTGAACCTCTACTATGGCTCCTGTATAATAACTCAAACCACGCGCAAGGGTAAGGTCGAGCTGAACCGAATGCCCGTAACCCATTTGTTGAAGGAAGGCAAAAGTTTTGTTCAATTCCTCACAACCTAGTTTGCCATCTTCTATATGTCCTAAGCTTTCTTCAAGAATTTCCATGGCATTGGGGTTTTTTCCTAAGGACAAAAAGTGAATCACTTCCTCAATTTGCGCTGCATCTAAGGAGAGTTTTTCTAACTCACCTTTTAATCCATCTTCTCCAATTTTTTCCAATTTATCAATGGCAACGGTAATGCTTGCAAAGAGTTCTGCCGCGCCAATTTTAATGGCCAAGGCATTTAAGAGTTTTCTGTTGTTTACCTTAATTAAAACAGGGAGTTGAAGCTTTTCAAAAACTTCGGCATACATGCTCAACAGTTCGGCTTCGTTTACCAAGCTATTGCTTCCCACCACATCGGCATCACATTGCCAGAACTCGCGGTACCTGCCTTTTTGAGCTTTGTCTGCGCGCCACACAGGCTGCATTTGGTAGCGTTTGAAGGGGAGGGTAATGTCATTACGGTTCATTACCACATAGCGGGCAAAAGGAACGGTTAAATCATAACGCAAACCTTTCTCTGCAATAAAGCGTATACTATTTTTATAATCCAAGCCGCTTACTTTTCCATCAACAGAAGGCAAAAAGGTTTTGTCCATTTCTTCATGACCCATGCTGCGTTCTTGGTATTCTATGAGTTTAGAAAAGTAATTGCCCGAATTTAATATCTTGTATAAAAGGGTATCTCCTTCGTCGCCATACTTTCCTGTAAGGGTGCTAAGTTGCTCCATAGAAGGAGTTTCTAGGGGCATAAATCCGTATTTTTTGAATACAGTTTCAATGGTGTTCAGGATGTATTTCCTGCGTTGCACCATGAGCGGACCGAAATCGCGGGTTCCTTGTGGTAAACTTGGTTTTTGAGCCATAACAGGCTGCGAATATACAACTCCTATAGCAAGAAATGCTGCTGCCACATACAACTAAAAACCTATTTTTAGGATGTTTTGGGGCACAGATAATACCTAGGTTCAGACCGAAACCTATCTAAAATTAGCGGATTCTATCTGCTGAGCGTACCAATTCCTCGTCTTTTTTGATGAGGTAATACACCCGAATATTGAGGTATACCATAAACAAAAACAAAGCAATGCCAATGATTGAGCCCATCATGAGTTTGTCTGAACTAAAATTGGGAACAAACAGCACGGCTTTCACGGCAAAGGCAGTTAACAAAGAAATGATGGCCAGCATGTTAATAAGGGTAAAGGTCATTTGTTTTGCCCTGTTTTTGAAATTGAGCAATACAAACAGACTCATTCCAATAACAAGAGAAGAAATGGAGATAAGGCCAATTTGAAGTTTGCTTTCCATCAATATCCCATTTTCTAATTTGTTAAAGTAAAATAGGTTCAGCACATACTCAGTGGTTTTACTTTCTGGTTCAACATAAACCAAATGTAAAATGGTGGTGGAACATAACACAGCCACCAAAACCATGATTAATACCAAAAAAACAGATTGAATGCGTTGTATCATGCGGCAAATAAAAGAAATTATCAGGTATTATTTCATGATAACCGTACCCATTTTAAATTGCTTTTTGGTGCGGGTATAGATCAACATTTTATCCTTATCGTATTGGTAGTTAAACTTCGGACGTAAATAATTCTTCGCATCTGCCTTGGCAGAGAACAATATTTCTGAATTGATGTTTCCTTTTGCATCTATAGTAGTAAGGTTCACAACAGCCTTTTTGATATTGGTCATGCCATATATCTTATCTGCTTTTTTATTTTTAAAGTTTTTGATGTTATCGTTAAACAAGAAGTATAATTTATCTTCATGTACACCTAATGAAAAACTCGAGTAATACCCACCATCGTTTACACTCACTTGAATTTTAGGAATGCGTTTAATCCAGTCAATGGTAGCATCTGGATTAATGCTAACCACAATAATATCGTTGTAGTGGTAATAATAGGTGGTGGTTGTAATGGTTATACCATTAGCTCCTCTGCTTGTATTGGTTACAACGTGCACATAATATTGTTCTGCAACTAACACGGCTCCACCATCCTCTTTTAGGACCAAATTGCGCAGGTCGTATGCATAAATTTCCTTTCCTTTTTTGATTTTACGATCGCTCATAAAATTGTTCAAGAAGTTTTTAGGGAAATCTTTCTGACCAGATTTTTCAACTTCCATGGTCGTACGATTTAGTCGCTGGTAAAAGGTTCCTGTCATAAAATCTCCTTCCTTCCTTGAGAAGAAACCCGCTACAATAATTTTGTCATCATCACTTAAAGTATAGGTAATTTCACTAATAAAAAGTTTCCCTAAGCTAATTTCATGGTCAACCATTTTGTCCTTTTTGTGGTCGTATTGCAATAAACGATAAGTATAGGAAGGAAGTCCTTTTACTTTTTTCTTTTTGTCCTTATCAAAACGAGCCATCATCAATACATTGGCATCCTTGTCTATGGTATACCCAGAAATGAAAACGTCTTTGTCTTTAAATGGTAGTTCTATTGATTTTTCCCAGATGGTTTCAAACTCACTGGTCATTACCTTGTAACGGAACTTTTCGTTTTCCTTTTTCTCGTATGGCTCGTTATGAAATACCAGCACATTTTTCTTGTCTTTCGACATAACAATAGAGAAGTTTCCTGCATTTCTTTTCTGCTTAGAAATGATTTCATCTACCTGTGTCCAGTTTTTGGTGATTTTGCCATCAAAAGAAATGGCCAACCCGTATAAAATGTTTTTGTCTAATTTCTTGTCGTAATATGAGCCAAAAGCCAATACATTGTTCTCTGTAAGCAAATAGCCCTCATTGGATAGGTCATGTTTTTCGTATTCAAAATCTACGGTAACATCAAATTCTTTCTCATGTTCAAAGCTGTACAACTCAAGATGGGACTTGTATTTAGAAAACATTCCCCCAGATTTGGTGGTAACCATAAAATATCCCATGGTATTGGTACCCACCACGTAATCTACGTTCATTCTCTTTACGTCCTGATACTTTGAATTCCCCCAATCTATTTTCACCTTTTGGGCGTTTACAAGTAATAGAGAGAAAATTCCTACAAGGAGTGAGCTGACAAACTTTTTCATAACATGAGTATATATCCCACAATTTTATCCAAACTGCGGCAATAAAAGAAATTAATTTTTATAGATTTTGCAGACTGTTTAGGATAATGTGAAGAGTTGGTATTGAGAATTCCTTAGATGCAATTCCTTCAACATTGGAGTGGAACTTTATATCCCTATTGTAGTGCACTATTTAAAATTTACCATTCCAATGCGAGAATTTTTTCTTACCACAATGAAAATCTTGGTTTTTTCTTTGGTAATTTGACCAGAAAAAGGGCCCACAAGAATGGCTACATTGCCTTTATTATCTTTGAATTCATATAATTTATCTTCAGATAAATTTCCATTGACATCCAGTTTAGATACTTTTATGAGGTAATTAGGGAAATAAAACCGGGTATTTTCGCCAACATCTTTTGGTTTTTCGGATGAGTTAAAAATGAAATATATATTATCTGCGTTTACATGATAAATATATCCTGTAGTATAATTAACTGGAAAATAAGAAATTTGATTTTTAACAATAGTTGATACCCAGCCGATTGTTCCATTTTGCTTAAAATTGATAGCCATAATGTTACCAAAAGTGTATAAATCACTTATTGTCTTATCAGTATTTAATTTGGTTTGGTGTTTAATCGACTCTGCCAATAGAAATAATCCTCCGTTATCCTTTGGTATTAATTTTAACTTTACTGAACAGGGGATTTCCAAACCTTTTTCAATACTCTCTTCGGATAGATAATTTTTTAATACTTCTTTTGGAAACGGAGTTTGGTAAAAACTATCAGATTCCATTGTGGTTCGGTTTATTCTTTCATAAAAAATTCCCGCTATAAAATATTCAAAGCTATTCGAATATAACCCTAACAAAATAATTTTATCATCTTGGTTCACTGTAAAAGCAAAATTGCTGATGACTAAATTCTCCTGCTTAATTTTATAGATATCTATTTTGTCCTTTTTATAATCAAACTGCATGATTTGATATGAATGCATGGGAGTATTCTTTTTGCCACCAATTTTGTTTACTATTTTCGCCACAAAAATCAAATTGGCATTGTTGTCAATATAACTTTGATGTACACTCACGTTATTACTTTTAAATCCTGTCTCTATATTCTTATCCCATAAAGTTTCAAGCTTGGTAGTAATAGCTTTGAACCTAAATTTCTTTAAATCAAATTCCCCATAATATTCATTTATTTCTATTAGAATGTTCTTTTTATCTGCTGTTAATTGAATATCGAATTTGGCTAGGTGTTTGCTATATTTTGAGGTGACTTCAGCAACTTCTGTCCAGTCTTTTTCAACTTTACCATCAAAGGTATAACTGATAGCATAGAGTTTTTTGTATTGAGACCACTTACTTGATAGAGAAGCAAAAATGATAATGTTTGATTCTGTTAAAACGACAGCCTCATAATTAGGCCTTTTTTTATTGATGGAATAATTCACTCTGATATCATGCAACAGTTCATTTGCGAGATTATATTTTTCGATACCTGCCTCGCATTTTAACTTCGGGTCTAGGGGATCTAAATTTAGGATGTAATAACTGCTATCCTTTGTTCCAATGTGGAATTGTGAGTATAAATTTGCGCCTTCTTTCAACTGCGAATTTCCCCAGTCCAATTTAACGTCTTGGGCTTTTACAAAAAATAGATTTAAAAAAATAAATAGGAGGTGGGTAGTTATTTTTTTCATTGGCTAGGCTTTACTATAACAATTTTATTCAAAGCAGGTCAATAAAAGAAATTATTTTTTGCGGAGTTGCTTGCCAAAAACCTTTTCAAACTTTTCCAATTTGGGGGCAATTACAAACTGGCAGTATGATTGAGAGCTGTTTTGGTTATAATAATTTTGGTGATAATCTTCTGCAGGGTAAAAGTTTGTATAGGCCGTTACCTCTGTTACAATAGGATTTTTGAAGGCACCACTGGCATCTAATTCTTGTTTGTATTTTTCTGCACTTAGTTTTTGTGCATCGTTTACATAAAATATAGCCGAGCGATATTGAGTACCTACGTCGTGTCCTTGCTTGTTTAACGTTGTTGGGTCGTGTGTTTGCCAAAACACTGATAAGAGTGTTTCAAACGAAACCTTTTTTGGATCAAACAATAACATACAAACTTCTGCATGCCCTGTTGTGCCTTCGCAGACTTCTCTGTAGGGTGGGTTTTTAATAAAACCTCCACTGTATCCAGAGATAACCTTTTCAACACCTTCTATGCGCTGAAAAACGGCTTCTACACACCAAAAACATCCTGCACCAAAAATAGCAGTGTCTAATCCTGCTACTTCATATTTTGTTAAATCGTTGTTCATTTCTTTTTTCTCCTTTTTAGTATTATCAGGTTGCGATTGGCAGCTAAGTGCCAACAAACAAAGACAGATAACGTGAATTTTTGTTAACATAAATGTATTATTATTTAAAATGGTTTTCCATGGGTAAGCCTAATCAATTGGGTGAGCAGTTTTGGAAAGGGCTTAATGCATCGTAATACCCAATAGGTAATTCGTTCTGAACCAAATAAGGTTTGAAATATTCGGCCAATTGTTAAACGGGTAGCAAAAGTTTCTTGCCATTGTTTTTGGTATCTTTTTTCAAAATCTTCTCGGGCTTGTATATCCTCACTATTGCTCGGGAATAAATGGGCAAGCATCTTTGAAGCCCGCATGGCCATACTCATTCCATTGCCACATAATGGGGTGATCAATCCTGCTGCGTCACCCAACATCACCACATGGTTTTCTATTTGGGTTTTCGGTTCGAACCGAATTTGCGAAATGGTTAATGGCTGCGGATATAAAAAGTTTGCTTGAGTGAATATTTTTTTCAAATGCGGGTTTTTATATAACAATTCTTGCTCCATGGTTTTGATGTTCCCACCATGGTCCTTTAAGTTTTTTTCATTGCTTAAATAACAGAGACAATACCTGTTATCGTCCACTTTTGAAATGCCACAATACCCATCTTTAAAATTATGTAACTCTATAAGATTAGGCGCAAAGTCTATACTAATATGGTACTTTACGGCAATATAGTTTTGTTTGCCACGCTTTTTTTCTTGCACAAATTTGCGTTGCATATGCACATCCATATTGCTCTTTTTGCCATAGGCACCAAAACAATAATAAGAAGTAAACAATCCTTTACTTGTTTCTAGGGCAAATTTATTTTGGTGAAAACTGCAAGTATATACTTTGCATTCCTCATAAAAATTTACCCCATATAAAAGGGCTTGTTCCTTTAGCAAAGCATCAAGGGTATACCTAGAAATACCAAAACCTCCTAATCCCAAGGGGTGTTTTATGTACATTCCATTGGGTGCTGATATGCCTAATTCATTTATTTGTGGTAGGTTCAGCGCTTTTAAAGGAATACCACAGGATTCAAGAAAATCTACACTTTCATTGCTAATATATTCCCCACATACTTTATGAAATGGGTAGCTTTCCTTTTCAAAAAGCAATACAGATTTTCCTTTTTTAGCCAATTGAATGGCCAGGGTTAATCCGCCCAACCCACCACCTATAATGGCTGCATCATATATAGTATTTAATTTACCCATGTTTGTATACCACCAACCACCTAAATGCCCATGCCCATTGTATGCTTAGGTTTTGGTTGTTTACTGGTAAGAAAGCGGAAAAGTCTATCTTCTTAAAAGCACGTTGTACCGACAAAGGCGCATCATTTTTCACCAAATAACTCTTTGAAAACATCTTACTCAAAAACTTAATAGAAATATAAGCCAAATAATGTCTGTGTAAATCATTGATAAAATATCCCAAGGCAGAAAGTTTCTCTTGGGTGCGAATAAGGGTTCGTAAATCTACTTCTGTAAAGTGATGGCAAAATAAGGCACTGAAACAGATATCGTATTTTTTACCCATGTTTTCCAAATCTCTGTAATCTCCATGAATAAAGGTAATTTCAGGGAATTCTTTACATTGGTCTTTTGCATATGCAAGGCAATCTGCTTTTAAATCAACACCTGTAAATTGTAGGTTCAATCCTTCTTTTCTTGCCCACTTGGCCAAATAAATAAGGTTATCACCGCCACCGCAACCAATATCTAAGATATGGTATGTCGTGTCTTTTTTGAGGTTAAACTGTTTAAGTCCTCTTAAACTCACGGCATGTCCGCCCAGCAAGGTATTAATGGTATTTAACTCTTTGAGGTTTTGAAACAAATCGTTTGATGGGATAGAATCCGCATCTAATAACTCGGGTGTATACGATCTGTTTTTCACATGTGGAGGGTTTTGGGAGACTCTGTTAATGTAGCAAAAAACAGCGGGAACCTCAAAATGTTTTGTTCCCGCTGCCATAGAACCTCCTACGCTTCTGTTTACAAAACTGGTGCGAAGGGGCGTTTCCACTTTTTCCATTGCCAAACCCCTAAGGCAATGCCAACAAGTGGAACCCATAAGCCAACTAGCCAAAGAAGAAAGCTCTTTAATCCCTCAAACCCTGCTAAAAATTGATGGAACATTTTTTCAAAAAAACCTGGCTCATAAGGTTGCAATTCGGCCAATATCAATTGTTTTTCTAAATAGGTTTCTTCTTCACCAATCACAGAAATATTGAGTGTGGCATACATCACTGCTTCTTGCAATTGCAGGTTATTCCGTTTCAATTGTTGGGCATTTTCTCTGTACTCTTTTTCATTGGCCATGTGTTGTAAGGTAACGGCTGCAGGTTTGTTAGAAGGCTGAGTTTTTTCAGCCTTTATTACCTCCTGCTCATACATACCTTGTTGGGCATTACCTGCAATCATATCAACCTCTGCATTTATATTGCTGCATCCACTGTTTTCAATAAAGCTGATATAGTTAAGTGTTTTCAATTTGGCGCTGTCTAACAAAAAGTAGGGGACACGCAATTTTAACTCGGCTACTTTTCTAAATCGGGTTAAGGTACTCATGGTGTCTTTACTTAGCCTCAGGTCCTTTGTTTCTAGTACCTCGCTGTTCACATCCGATTGTTCTACATACCCCATTTTACTTCGGGTATAGGCTTCCATTTCTTGTACCAGCAACTTCACATCTTTTGTCTTCCCTCGAATATGGTGCTCAGAAATAAAATAAGCGGGAGCGTCTAACATCACAGAATCAGACATGGCTGCTTCAAAGCGGGCATCTGCCTGCAGTTGCATTGCCTTTGATTTTTCTTCTGCCGATGGGCCACATGCGGCAAGTAGAGAAGTAATACTTCCCCAAAGAATTAAGTTTTTCATTTGAACATTTTACTTGATACATGCCAAACGAAAATGCCTTCAAAACAAGTTGTTTTGAAGGCATCATTTACATAAAGGGATAAAACCTTTTATATAGGGAATTTTTTAGCTTTCGTTATTTTTTTAAGGCCAATATGCTCATAGCCGATGGATCTTTAACAATGGTATTGCTTAAATGTCCTAAACCTGTAATAGCCATTTCTACCACATCACCTTCTTTTAACCATTGTGGTTTAAAATTTGGATCGTTTAACAATCCTGTTCCATTTAATTCTAAGAAACAACCTGTTCCTACAGTCCCTGATCCTATCACATCTCCTGGCAATATATCAACCCCATAGGCACAACGCTCTACTATCTCTGCAAAGGTCCAATCCATGTCTCCTACACTTCCTTCACTTACCAAAACGCCATTCACCCAACACTTCATGTTTAAATCATAGCTGTTGCCTACATGACCTGCTTTTGCGGGTACTTTATATGGTTCTAACTCATCGGGGGTAACAAAGTAAGGGCCAATTACTGTAGAGAAATCTTTTCCTTTGGCAGGTCCTAAGTTGAGCAACATTTCTTCCATTTGCAAAGTACGTGCGCTCATATCATTCATGATCATGTAACCCGCAATGTAATTATCCGCTTCGGCGGCGGTAATGTTTCTTCCTTTTTTACCAATAACAATAGCCGCTTCTAATTCAAAATCTAGCTTTTGAAAATGATCGGGCATACATACTATTTCACCCGGACCTTGAATGGCGTTGTGGTTGGTGAAATAAAAGATAGGGTAGGAGTCGAACTCCGGAATCATGGGAACACCTCTGTTTCTGCGTGCTGCAGCTACGTGTTGTCTAAAGGCATATCCATCTCTGCAACTTGTTGGGTTTGGAACAGGTGCTTCTAATTTAACTGCGGTTTCGTCTACTGCTCCTTCTGAAGGTAAATTGGCATCCAATTTTTTAGCAGCTTCCATATAGGCTTCCCCACCTTCTAAAAAGGCGCGCATGTTATTTGGTAAAGAAGCATCTAGGCTTTGCATGGCCCAAATTTTTCCATTTTTTAAAATACCCAATTGGGTGTTATTGTTGTGTGTATAGGTAACCAGTTTCATACCAAAAAATTAGAGTTTAGGAAGGTTTATTTTATCGGGAACTATCAAAATTTGGCCGTATGTTTTTTGCAAAATAATATACGCTTGTTGTGCCTCTATTAAGGTTCTATAATCGCCTACGCGCAGTTTAAAATAAGGCTGTTGGTATACTAAATACGCCTGCTCTTCTGGGTATTCTGTTTTAAACTTTTGGCGTAAGGCATTGGCATTGTTGCGCTCTGAACCAGAGAATATTTGTATGCGGTAGCCATCCATGGTTTGGTGACTTTTATTCTCTTCAATTTTTCTACTCACCAACGTATCTAACTCCGGAAAGCTCACTATCTTCACTTTACTTTGACCGTATAGGTTGGTAAATCCAACAAACAAAAATAGCGTTATGAGTAAGCGAAAAGTTTTCATATTATGCTTCTGTTGTGTAGGCTACCAATTCTACCCCTGCACTGGTGCCTAATCTATCGGCCCCAGCAGCTATTAGTTCTTCTGCAAATTCTTTGCTTTTTATACCACCTGCTGCTTTAATTTTGGTTTTGGTAGGTAAGTGTTTACGCATCAATTTAACAGCTTCTACAGTGGCTCCGGCCGGACCAAATCCGGTAGAGGTTTTCACAAAGTCGGCCTCACAATCTGTACAAATCTTACAAATAGTTTTTATCTCCTCATCACTTAAGTAACAAGTTTCAATAATTACCTTGGCATGTTTGTTTTGCAAATGGCAGGCAGTAATTACAGATTGTATATCGTTCTGAACCGAGGCAAGGTCGCCACTTTTAAAGGCAGCAATATTTATCACCATATCTATTTCATGAGCTCCGGCAGTAATGGCTTTTTTTGTTTCCTCTACTTTGCTAGATACTGTGCTATAGCCTAAAGGAAAACCTATCACCGTAATGATTTTTACATCATTTTTTTTGATGGTTTTTTTTGCCAATTGCACAAAATATGGAGCTACACATACCCCATAAAATCCGTGCTCAACTGCTTCTTCACAAAGTTGAATAATGTCGGCTGCCGTTGCGTTTGGTTTTAAATTGGTATGTTCTATGTATTTAGCTAAGCTCATGTTTTTTGGGTTTAATTGAGTTCATCCTTGCCATGGCAGGATTTGTATTTTTTGCCACTTCCACAAGGACAAGGATCGTTTCTTCCAATCTTCACCACGCCTTTTACTTGGGCAGGTTTTTGAATTTCTTGTGAACCCTGTGCGGCTATTTGGGTATTCTTTTGGGCCTCTGCTAAATCATCTGTTCTTGAGGTTTTAAGTCTACTCGTATCTTGCCTACGCGGTTGTTCAGCTTGTTTTACATCCGATGCATTTTCAACAGGAATAAAGCCTTTAAACAACATGCCCAATACCTGTTTGTTGATTCTAGAAACCATTGCCTTAAATAGGTTAAACGATTCTAATTTGTAAATCAATAATGGATCTTTTTGCTCAAATACCGCATTCTGCGAGCTTTGTTTCAAATCATCCATTTCCCTCAAATGCTCTTTCCAATCATTATCAATCACAAACAATGAGGCAAACTTTTCGTAAGTTTTGCTAATCTCTCTTGCTTCTGTTTCAAAGGCTCTTTTTAGATTAACTGGAATTTGCATATTGTGTATGCCATCACTTACTGGAACAGCAATAGATTCAAATTGCGCACCTCTATTGGTGTATACATCTTGTATTACAGGCCAAGCAACCAAGGCCATGTCGTGGGTCTTTTTAGTATAATGGGCTTGTAACTCGTTGAACAATTTTTCAGATACCAAATCAGTTTTGTTACCCAAAAATTCATCTTCGGTTAAACTTGTTTCATGTGCAAAAATGCGCATGACTTCAAACTTAAATTCGCCATAATTCTTTTGGTCTTGGTAAGTTTCTACCAATTCATCACAAGTGTCGGCAAGCATATTACTTATGTCTAATGCCAACTTATCACCGTATAGCGCGTTTCTACGTTTGGTGTAAACAACTTCACGTTGTGAGTTCATTACATCATCATACTCCAACAAACGTTTTCTTATTCCAAAGTTATTTTGTTCAACTCTTTTTTGAGCACGTTCAATGTTTTTGGTAATCATAGAGTGCTCAATATTTTCGCCCTCTTTCATACCCAAACGGTCCATAATACCAGCAATTCGTTCTGAACCAAATAAGCGCATCAAATCGTCTTCCAACGACACAAAGAACTTAGATGATCCCGGGTCTCCCTGCCTACCTGCTCTACCACGTAACTGCCTATCAACCCTTCTACTTTCATGTCGCTCTGTACCTATAATAGCCAAACCACCTACTTCTTTTACCCCTTCCCCTAGCTTAATGTCGGTTCCCCTACCTGCCATGTTAGTGGCAATGGTAACGGCACTTTTCTGACCAGCTTCAGCTACTATATCTGCCTCACGTTGGTGTTGTTTTGCGTTCAATACATTGTGTTTAATTTTACGCATGGTTAACATCCTGCCCAACAACTCACTTACTTCTACACTGGTTGTACCCACCAATACTGGTCGGCCAGCCTCGGTAAGTTTTACAATTTCATCTATTACCGCGTTGTATTTTTCTCTTTTGGTTTTGTAGATTACATCTTCTTCATCTTTTCTTGAGATGGCTCTGTTGGTTGGTATTTCTACTACATCCAATTTATAAATTTCCCAAAATTCACCAGCTTCTGTGGTTGCAGTTCCGGTCATACCACATAATTTATGGTACATCCTAAAGAAGTTCTGTAAGGTAATGGTGGCATAGGTTTGTGTTGCCGCTTCTACCTTAACATTTTCTTTTGCTTCAATGGCTTGGTGTAATCCGTCGCTATACCTTCTTCCGTCTAATACACGACCGGTTTGTTCATCTACAATTTTTACTTTTCCGTCTTGAATAATGTATTCCACATCACGGTCGAACATACAGTAAGCCTTCAACAACTGGTTAATGGTATGGATGCGTTCAGATTTAATGGTGAACTCCAACATCAATTGTTCTTTTCTCTTGGCTCTTTCTTCTTCTGGTAAGTCAGATTTTTCTATTTCAGCTATCTCTGAGCCTACATCTGGAATAATGAAAAAATGCGGATCTTCACCTGAGGAGGTAATCAGTTCCACACCCTTTTCTGTAAGGTCTACCGAGTTAATTTTTTCATCAATCACAAAATACAAATCAGCATCTACCTTGTGCATTTCCTTTTGTTGGTCTTGCAGGTAATAGTTTTCTGTTTTGGTTAATATTTGTTTCATTCCTGATTCACCCAAGAACTTAATAAGAGAGGTGTTTTTAGGCAAGCCACGTTGTGCTTGTAATAACTTAAAGCCACCTTCTTTGTCGTTGCCTGAACCAATTAATTTTTTGGCATCTGCTAAAGCCGTATTCACATAAAGCTTTTGGGTATTCACCAATTTTTCGATGCGAGATTTTAAGGCGTAAAATTGTTGGTCGTCTCCTCTAGGCACTGGACCGCTGATGATCAAAGGTGTACGGGCATCATCAATCAATACAGAGTCAACCTCATCAACCATGGCAAAGTGGTGTTTGCGCTGAACCAATTCATCCAAACTATTGGCCATATTATCGCGCAGGTAATCAAAACCAAACTCATTGTTGGTACCATAGGTAATATCTGCTTGATAGGCTTTTCTTCTTTCTGCCGAGTTAGGTTGGTGGTAATCTATACAATCAACGCTCAAGCCATGGAATTCAAATAAAGGTCCGTTCCATTCACAGTCACGTCGAGCCAAATAATCATTCACCGTTACAATGTGCACACCTAAACCTGCCAACGCATTAAGGTATGATGGTAAGGTTGAAACCAAAGTTTTACCTTCCCCTGTAGCCATTTCAGAAATCTGACCTTTGTGCAATACCATCCCACCAATCAACTGTACATCGTAATGTACCATGTTCCAGGTAATCAGTGAACCTGCAGCTTCCCAAGTATTGGCCCAAATGGCTTTATCCCCTTCAATGCTTACCGGTTTCTTAACGCGGGTACGGGCACTTAATTCTTTGTCCCAATCGGTAGCAGTTACCACCAACTGTTTGTTTTCACTTAACCTGCGTGCTGTTTCTTTCACCACAGCAAAAGCTTCGTGAAGTATTTCGTTTAATACCACTTCCAATTCTTGGTCGCGGTCTTTTTTTAGTTTATCAATTTTCTTGAAGAGATCGTCCTTGTCAAACAAGTCAATATTCTCTGCCTGCGCTTCGTTCTTGAGTCCGTTTATTTCTTCGTCAATGCTTGCAAGTCTTTCTTGTATGAGTGCTTTAAATTCGGCGGTTTTGCCTCTAAGTTCATCATCGCTTACGTTTCTCAATTGCTGGTATGCCGCATTGATTTTTTCAACCAATGGGTACAGTTCTTTTAAATCGCGGTCCGACTTACTTCCAAAAAGTTTGGTAATTCCTTTAAAAATGCTTCCAATCATAATTCTGTCTTTCTCTGTAATGGCCTTGCCTATTTTGCGCAGGGCGGTAAATTTAGGGTATTTTTTCTGTATGGCATAAATTAATCCAAGTTCAGTAATTGCCAAATTGGCAGGCAATTGTTGGAGTCATGGATTGCTCTCAAAATAGCTTATGCATTTTTTTGAAATACAGTTACTTGTATTATTCTAAGGGACTTTGGTCCTCCTGATTTCTAAAGCCCAACATTTTGCCTGTGGGCATTCCGGTGCTATAACTCATCATATTTTTCTGCTCTACCGAAATATAATTGAGTGCTTCAAGTGGAGGGGCTTGGAGATCAAAATTCAGACAATAGTGCATGCTTTCGGTCAGAATGTTGCGAAGGGTAGCTGCCTCCACCGTGTTTTCGGCAATATTTGCGTATAAAAGGGAGAGGGGTCTTTTTCCTTCCATCATGAACTTCCCATCCATGTTCACAAACATTCTTCCCACCAAATAGCCTAAGTCGCCCTCGCGATTGTACTTTAAACTATCTGCTAAGAAATTGTACACTTGAATCATGCCGCAATAAACGGCCATAGGATTTTCTTTGATATAAGGTGATTGGTGAATGAAGTGGCTGTTATCAAAATCAAATACATTGGTATGCATCATCCACACAAGGGTATCGCCGCTAAATTTGAGGTGAAATTCAAATTCGCTTTTCTCGTAAAACTTTACTTCTACCGAGGGGTCAACTGTTACCACCTTTTCATTCAACTCCTTTGCCAATTGCTGCGCGGCAATTTTTAGTTGCTTAAAAACTTCTCTTGTTTCTCTGTATGCTTTCTGCTTGGTAGATGATTTTTCAAGCAATAATTGCTGAATGGTTTCAAGGTTCTTCATGACACAAAAGTACAGAAAGCCAACAAGGTTTTATTAATACGCCCTGGCAAACAATACGCGCTCTTGAGAAGGGTTTCCTGTTAAAATACATTTACCTGCTTCCTGTGGGTTGTTCAGAGGAATACACCTGATGGTGGCTTTGCTTAGCTCCTTTATTTTCTCTTCGGTTTCAGAGGTTCCATCCCAATGAGCACTCACAAAACCTGTTTTATTTTCAAGTGCGTCTATAAATTCATCCCATGAATCAACGGTATGGATATGTTCTGCTCTATAATCAAGGGCTTTTTGGTAAATGTTCTGTTGAATTTGCTCTAACAAGTGAGGAATTTTATGCTCTAAATCAGAAGCGCTCATTACCTGTTTTTCTTTGGTATCTCTGCGCGCAACCTCTACAGTGCCGTTTTGCACATCTCTTGGTCCAATAGCTATTCTCACAGGAACGCCTTTTAATTCATAATCGGCAAACTTAAATCCGGGAGTAATATTGTCTCTATCATCTAACTTCACAGAAATGCCTTGCTTCTTTAATAAGGCATAATAGGCATCGGCTTTTTCCATGACCACACTGCGCTCTTCATCTTTCCTAAAAATAGGAACTATCACAACTAGAATAGGAGCCAATCTTGGAGGTAAAACCAAACCCTCATCGTCGCTATGACTCATAATAAGTGCTCCCATTAAGCGAGTAGAAACTCCCCATGAGGTAGCCCAAACATATTCTTGCTTATTGTCTTTACCTACATATTTTACATCAAAAGCTTTGGCAAAGTTCTGACCCAAAAAGTGTGAGGTTCCCATTTGAAGAGCCTTACCGTCTTGCATCAAGCCTTCAATGCAATAGGTATCAATAGCACCTGCAAATCGTTCGTTGGCAGATTTTACACCTTTGATAACTGGTACAGCTAAAATGTTCTCGGCAAAATCAGCGTATACCTCTAACATTTGCTTGGTTTCTGCAACGGCTTCTTCCATGGTTGCGTGGGCGGTGTGACCTTCTTGCCATAAGAATTCTGTGGTACGTAAAAACAATCGGGTACGCATTTCCCATCTTACCACATTTGCCCATTGGTTAATAAGGATAGGTAAATCGCGGTAACTTTGAATCCAACTGCGGTAGGTATTCCAAATAATGGTTTCGCTGGTAGGACGAACAATCAATTCTTCACTCAATTTCGCTTCTGGATCAACTACAATTTCTTTGGTTACCTCATCTACTTTTAACCTGTAATGGGTAACAACGGCACATTCTTTGGCAAAACCATCTACGTGACTGGCTTCTTTGGTAAAAAAGGATTTTGGGATAAAAAGCGGGAAATAAGCGTTTTGGTGTCCTGTTTCTTTGAATCGTCTGTCTAATTCTGCTTGCATTTTTTCCCAAATGGCATAACCATAGGGTTTAATTACCATACAGCCCTTAACGTCTGAATGTTCCGCCAAATCTGCATCTTTCACCAGATTGTTATACCATGCACTGTAATCTTCGCTTCTTTTTACCTTATTAATTGCCATATTGCTCTTTTTGGAATAGTATTTGTTTTTACATGAACGCAACTGCAAAAATACTTTTTAGTTGTTACTTTGTATAAGGAATAAAAATCCCACATGATGAAAAATCGTTCATACCTCATTTATGCGCTGTTACTGTTTACGTTAGGTGCATGTAGTTCTGCTAAATTTAGCGGCGTTAACCAAGTAGAAGACGATGTGTATTGGTCGAAAAAGGATGAAGCCAAAACAGGTGTTCACTACCAAGACGTTGAAAAATGGAACAAATCTAAAGGTCCAAATCCAGGCAGTCAGAGCCAAAACAACGCACCACTTTATGTGCCATCCAATGCGGGCTCATCTATGCCAACATACAGTTCTTCACCAAGCAATTCTTTGGTTCAGACCGAACCCAACGCGTTAGACAACCCCCAAGACGAACAAAGGGCGCAAGAAGCCTATAAAACTTGGTTGAGTAAAAGAGGCATGGAAACGGTGGCCACACCCGATACAGTGCCACCAGCCACACAAAATAATTATTCATTAGATAACCAAAAAGACGAAGAACGTTACGCACGTAGGTTTGGAACCGAGCGCAATTATTATTACGACGATCCATATTATAATTCTTTAAGCACCAATTGGGGTTGGACAAGCTTTTATGCGCCTGTTGTGCGCCCTGGTTTTTACAATTGGGCGCCGGGCTGGAATGTAGGTCTTAGTTGGAATACTTTTACAGGTTGGAATGTTGGTATGGGTTATGGAATGGGCTTTGGTGCCATGCCTATGACTTTTGGATACAGTCCGCTTTTTGCACCAGTTATTTGGGATCCTTGGTATGGTTACATGAATCCTTATGCCTATGGTTTTTATAATCCATATGCTTATGGATATTACAATCCTTGGGCCTTTGGCTATTACCACCCATTTTATGGTGGTTGGGGTTACAATAATTGGGGATATGGTTGTGGTGGATACAAAAACGGTTATTACAACAACCACAACGATGTGGTAACCAACAGACCAATGATGCGCCCCCGTCAATCTATGGGTTCATCTACTCCAGGTAGCTCTGCCAATAGACCAATGAATGCTCCTGGTCAGCTTAAAACAGGAAGTGCTACACCAGCAGCCAATAATCCTGGTGTGATTAGAGATGGATTAACTCCTACAACCAGCAGACCTGCAGGTTCTGCTCCGGCATATACGCCTGCTCGTCAACAAGCCACCCCAACTACCAATAAGCCGGGTGGAGATTTGGTGTATGATGGAAACGGAAAACCTGTTTATGTGCCATCTCGTGGTTCAGCAGCACCTTCGCCTAGCAGTAATTACAATCCGGGAACCTATTCAAACAGACCTGGTGGGGAGTTGAGAACTGGCAATGATGGCCGACAAGTTTATGTGCCTAGCCGACCAAGCAACGCGCCTTCACCTTCACCATCTAACAATTATACGCCAACTCCTTCTAGAAGTAACAGTGGTGGAACCTATAATGAACCTCGTCCGCGCAACACTACACCCTCACCAAGCACACCAACTTATACTCCTTCGCAAAGAAATACGCCATCTCCTTCGCCAAGTTATTCCCCACCAAGTCCAGCTCCTAGCCGTTCTGTATCTCCTGCTCCTGCACCTTCTGCGCCTCGTCCTTCGAGCAGTGGTGGTGGCGGTGGTTCAAGAAGTGGTGGTGGAAGTCCGGGTGGAATACCTCGTCCGCGTTAAGTTGAATAATAAAAATAATGTATGATGAAAAAGATATGTAGCGTCTTACTGGCAGGAGTATGTCTGCAAGTAAATGCCCAAAACCATGAAGATATCTTCAGGTACAGTAACCAGCAAGTGGTAGGTTCGGTTCGAACCATGGGATTAAGTGGAGCTTGGGGTGCCGCTGGTGCCGATTTAAGTTCTGCTTCTTACAACCCTGCAGGAATTGGCTTGTATCGCAGAAACGAATGGATGGGGTCTATGTCCTTTACCGTAAATAGAAGCAGTACAGATTTTAATGGGAACCCCATGGTTGATAACCGTACCATGTTTAACATTCCTAATTTTGGAATGGTGTTTAACTCAACCACACCCGGTAATGGTGCGCAAAAAGCACAAGGTGTAATTGGTGGTTCATTAGCCCTTGGTATGAACCGAATAAACGACTTTCAAAGTAATATTGCTTTTAGTGGTACAGTAAAAAATTCGAGTGTGGGAGATTATTTGGCGCGCATGGCTTATGGTACAGATACCGCTGCCATGTGGGGTGCCGCTTATGATAATACACTTTTTGCTTTAGCACGTAGAGTGAATCTTATTTATAACGATACAGCAGGCAACCAGTTTGGTTCATGGCAGCGCATTAGCAATGACACAGATTACACCATGTTTCAATACCAACAATTGCAGAGCAGGGGAAGGATGAATGAATGGTATGTAACAGGAGGTTTAAACATCAGTAATTTCTTATATTTGGGTGGTTCCTTGGTGATAGATCACGCAGTGTATACCCACGACAATAAGTACAGTGAAACCCTTAAAAAATCGAGTGTGGTGGGTAATCAATACAAATCATCTTTGGTGAACCAACATGTAGAAACAAGAGGAACTGGTGTGGGAGGAAAGTTTGGAATGATTTTACGCCCTGCAGATTTTATTAGGTTGGGTGCTTCTTACCATACACCCATTCGTATGAACATGCGCGATGATTATTATAACTCTGTAACCATGAATTTTACTGATGGAAGTTCTTATACTGAACCATTAGAAAAGCGTATTGATTATTACGAATACCAAATCATTACCCCATCTAGGTTTACAAGCAGTGCTTCTATTATTGTAGGTAAAATTTTAATCCTTAATGCAGATTATGAGCGCATAGATTTTACCAAAGGAAGGCTGCAATCTAAAGATGTGATGACAGATTTTATGGATGCCAACAACGTAAATAAGCAAGTATTTGCTGTGGCTCAAAATTACAAAATGGGTTTGGAAGTACGCGGAAGATATACCCGCTACAGAGCTGGATATGCCTTGTTGGGCAGTCCATATAATTCGGCAGTATTGTCTGCTGCAGATGGCAACAAACATTTGTTAAGTGTAGGGTTTGGTTGGGTGTATGATGATGCTTATTTCTTTGATATAGCGGTGAACGACAGGATAGGAAAAGATTTTTTAACACCTTATGATGGTTCACCTGTAACGGTAACCAACGAAACCCACAAATTGAATTTTAACTTTGGTATGGGATGTAGGTTTTAAAGGAGAATAGGGGAGGGAAAGCAAATTTATTCATTCTCTTTACACACAAGTTAAATCAACTTAAACAAAATAAAGAAGGAGGATCAAATGATTGGTTCTCCTTTTTTATTTATGGGAGTGTAAAGTAAATTGTGTAAACGCTATTTGAGGGAAAGATTTTAGTTAACACAATGCTATGAAGCGGTCGATTCATGTATAATTCAGGTCATAAGAATGTGATGCAAGTCCCATCAACAACCTCCGCTGCGCTCCTATTGTCGACGGGACGATGCATACGCCCCGTCTGAAGCCGGGACTGATGCAATGTTGCATAGGATGCCTTTTCGGTTTGGGTACAACATACTCTGGCTTCGGCTGCTCCGCTGTTCGCGGAGGTCGCTGGGTTATGGGTTGCTTAAAAGAACAAAGGTATCATTATTGAAAACC
>CAILJQ010000019.1 GCA_903834625.1 uncultured Bacteroidota bacterium | reverse complement strand
TATGAATGAATAAGCATGAAAACCTCAAGCAGCAAAGGATCCCTTCGGGATCCAACGTTTATAGAAAAGTGATTCCGCCCAATCATTCCCACGACTCCGGAGGAGTCGAACGTTTGTGAGGTTTGTAAAACCAAAGCTTATACAATTCTATTAGTAATTTGAAAACAATATTGAACAGGCTAGATCGCGGCATAGCCGCCAACTGCTCAATCAATAACCTCTAAAGGTAGTGCATCTGAACGAAGTGAAGACAACTGAATCCACTGAATGTTGTACAAAAAAGAAAAGGCATCTTACGCAACCTTTGCCCGCCGAAGCCTCGGGCGTAGGTGGCTGGCAACAGTCCCGTTCTTAACGGGACGCGCGCAACCCGCAACTTTTTCTTATGAGCAGAATTACGATAACTCGACCAACCCCAAAGCATCGTGCTACCTGAAATCTCGCTGCAAAAGGATGTGCTTACTGGCTAGGCTAAACTCCTTGGGGTGCTGTTGTGCTACAAGGGTAATTTCAATAAGCGGAAGTCGGGGTGATGGAGGCTAAAGAAACTCACAGCAATTGGTGATGTTCCCTTTAAATTTACGTTGTAGGTTTTTTCGGTCTGAGCCAAGGACTTGCTCTGACAACATAAACATACACACAAGGTGAGTAAGAGTTTTTGAAGCAAAATTGGGAAGGAGATGTGGGGTGTTTGCATGGCCTTCTTTTTGGGTTAAACTTGGTAGGGTATTCTACTAAGAATAGACCTTCCAAGGGTAATCTCATCAGCATATTCCAGCTCACCTCCAATGGCAATACCTCTAGAGATGGTAGAAATTTTTACGCCCGATGCTTGCAGTTTTCTACTGAGGTAAAAAACAGTGGTATCTCCCTCCATGGTGGCACTTAAGGCCATGATAATTTCCTTGGCCTCCATTTCTTGAACCCGCTTAATTAAGCTGTCTATTTTGAGTTGTTCCGGACCAATACCTTGTATGGGATTAATTAATCCGCCCAATACATGGTAGGTGCCGCTAAATTGATTGGTGTTTTCAATGGCCATTACATCTCGCAAATCTTCTACCACACAAATAGTTTGGTTATCTCGCTTGGCATTGCTGCAAATATTGCATAGAGGTGCGTCGCTCACATTGTTGCAGCGTTCGCAGAAAGAAATTTCTTTTCTTAATTTAATAATGGCCTCACCCATTCTGCTCACGGCATTCTCTTCCTGCTTTAAGAGGAATAACACCATTCTTAAAGCAGATTTTTTCCCAATTCCCGGAAAACGGGAAAGCTCGTTCACAGCCTCTTCTATCAGCGCCGAAGGATAATTCATACGCTGCAATATTAATAGAATTGTGCTGCATTTCAGATTTGTTCATGTAAATTTACCCACTTAATGTAGTCATATGGATTTAAAAACTATTTGTACCCAAGCTTGCATCATTGCAGGTGAGGCAGGTGAATTTATTAGAACAGAGCGTTTGAATTTTAATAGCCAAACCGTTGAAGTAAAAAGTTTCAATCAATTGGTGAGTTATGTAGATAAAACGGCAGAGGAATTATTGGTTAAAAAATTAGGTACTTTGTTACCCGAGGCCGGATTTATTACCGAAGAAGAAACCATCGCTTCAGAGAAAAAAGAATACATGTGGGTAATTGACCCTTTAGATGGCACTACCAACTTCATTCACAACTTACCTGTATACAGTGTAAGTATAGGTTTAATGAAAGGCCAAGAGGTAGTGTTGGGTGTGGTATATGAAATTAACCACGACGAAATGTTTTATGCCTGGCAAGGTGGAGGAGCTTGGATGAATGGCAAAAGAATAAGTGTGAAAAGCAATCCAGAACTAGGTAAATCCTTGTTGGCTACTGGCTTTCCATATTATGATTTCAAAACCATGGAACAATACCTAAATGCCCTTAAGTACCTTATGAAAAATACCCAAGGCATGCGCAGAATGGGAAGTGCTGCGGTTGACTTAGCGTATACTGCATGTGGCAGGTTCGATGGTTTTTTTGAGTATGGATTAAGTCCATGGGATGTAGCCGGGGGCATTTGTTTAATAGAAGAAGCAGGAGGTATTGTACGCAATTTCAAAGGAGAAAAAGACTGCATATTTAGCAAGGCCATTATTGGGTCTTCAAGCGCTTTATATCCAGCCTTTGCAAAAGTAATTTCAGATAATTTTGGGGAGTAATGGCTTTTATTAAAGCTATTTTTTTCTCGCCATCATCATCCCATCGCGTAAGGGCAATAACATACACTCAACTCTTTCATCTGCTTGGAGCTTTTTGTTAAAGGCATCTAAGAGTTGTGTGTCTTTGTCTTTCTCAAGGGCTTTTTCGTCAACTACTTTGCCACTCCACAATACATTGTCTGAAAGGATTAACCCACCTGGGTTTAACTTGTCTATCACTAAATCATAATACTTGGCGTAATTGGGTTTATCTGCATCAATAAACACCAAATCATACGTGTGGGGTAGGCTGCGAATAATTTGGTAAGCATCGCCAATAATCATTTGAATCTTTTTTTCACATCCCGCTTCTTTCACAAAATGGGCTACGGTTTCTTCCAATTCTGGGTTTACATCTATGGTAATTAATTTCCCATCATCTGGTAATCCCTCTGCTAAACAAATGGCAGAATAACCCGTATAGGTGCCTATTTCTAAAATGGTTTTGGGTCGAACCAATTTGCTAATCATACTCAAAAACCTACCTTGTAAATGTCCGCTCAACATACGTGGTTGCAGTACTTTGGCGTGCGTAAATCGGTTCAGTTTTTTTAATACCTCAGGTTCTTCTGAGCTGTGTTGCTCACAATATTGTTGCAAAGCGGCTGATAAAAAATCCATTGTTATTGAATGGTATAGGTAACAGAAAATCCACCACTGGTAATAATGGTTGGGAAGGAATTAGAAGTAAATGGAATGGTTTTCCTGCGGTCATAAAATAAACGTAGCCGCAACTTCTCATTGATCATATAATCAATGGTTGGTTTTATGCTAAGCACATGCTGACCAGATACTGGCTCGTTGGTTGGCCTGTCTAAATTGCGCACCGATGTTTTGTTTTCACGAATGGTAAAGTCGAACCTAAAGTTGATGTCGTTATTGATCATCTTTTTATTGCCATTTCCAAAGGTAAATGGAATCACCAATTTGTTGGTTTTATATCCAACACCAATGGTTAGTTCTTCGCCTTTTTGCTCATTTAACTGGCGGTTGCCCAAGGCCAAGTTTAAGGTCCTATCACGGTTGTATTTGATGGTGGTGGTTAAATTGTTTACCAAGGTAACATCTATTCCAATAAGTGGACCAAAGCGCTCTGTTATGGTTAAATTTCTTATTACGTAAGTGGGAGCAAAATCTGTTGATAGCGTAGTATTTCTTGCAGTATCCATTACAGTTTGAAAGCCCGCTACATTATAACTGCTTTGGTAAGCAGATTGTATATTTACATTAGAGGCAAATTGTTTGATCGCTTTTAACTTGCTTAATCCATTATAAGAAACTTTCCAGTTAGGTATAGGTAAGTTTTGGAATGGGGTAAGGCCAATGGAACTGGTAGATACGCCTCTATATGCGGCTAGGAAGGAAGGTATCAACACATCTTGTTGGTAGGCACCATAACCTTCAGGGAAAGAATCTGCAGGTATATCAATTCCTTTTTGTGCGGCTAATCTGCGGGCAATTTCAATACGATTGGCTTCAAATTGTTTGAACACTTCTGTCACACCATTTTTATCTTCCTTAGAAAAGGCCGTTCTAATAATACTGTATGAAATGCTGTAACTACCTTGTTCAATTGGTTTGCCAAAATCGCGGTACATGCCACCATTGCTATCTGGGTCATACCTAAAATAGGCAGTATAACTTCTCGAGAAGGTTTTATTGGCGTTCAGGTCAATTCTAAAATCTTCAATAGGTTCAATAAGTGCTCTAGCGGTTAAGTTTTCTTGGTAGTTTTGCAGGTACGGACTAACTATCCTTGGGTCGCCACTTATCCAACCTTTTTCTGCCGCCCTGAACCTAAAATCTGGGTCTTGCATACCAAAGATAAAATCAAAACCAGGAGCGCCATTGCTAAAATTCTGTCCTATATACTGCGGCTTGGGTTGGAAGCCAGGCAGCGCCGTTCCTTGGGTAGAGCTATAAGAACCACCAGCATTTTTTACCATGGTAAGTAACCTCACAGGAACCACTACCCACATAGAATATTTATCACGCGAATTGTCCTCTTTAGCTTCATCGGTTGCCGAGAGGGTTTTCCCGTCTTTGTCTTTATCTCCTTTTGGTTTGGGTTTTGGTTTGGATGCCCCTGCAGCCTTTGGATTCATTACTTTTCTATATACCCCAAATTTGTTATACAATTGAATAAAGTTCAAGTTCAGGTTCCATTGTTGTTGTTGAGAGTTTTGAATGGTATTGCCCAAACTATCTGCCGCAGGTGGAGCTTGCAGCCATTGGTAGTTTACGTTGTAGGCATAACTAAACTGACTAACCCACTGCATATAAGGAAGCTTATTTACAGGAATATTAATATTGGCACGGGCGGTTTGATCAAATTTAGTAAGCCTTCCGCCATTTAAGAAATTACGTGTGATGGTATCTTGCTCCACAGAACCTTTTACAATTTTGCCATTAGGCTCATCTATCCTTGCATCTGCCGTGGCATTGTAATCTAATTTGATGTTCTTGCTCAAATCCCATCGCAACTCGTAATACCTGCGCATGGTAAACATCTTATCAAATAGAATGGGCAATTTGGTTTCTCTGCTGTCATTGTTTCGGTTCAGCAATTCTCCATACCTTCTATCTGTTTCAACACGCACACCCCAACTGGCAGGAAAGTAATTTACATTAAAGTCTTTTATCAGTTCAAGGTTCTTGTTTTTGATGCCTTTAAATGGTTCAAAAGGTTTATTGGCAAAGTTGTAATTATAGGCAACCATTCCTTTATAATTCACCAATGAATTGTATTCAAAAGTTTGGTTTCTTCTGTAAGATTCATTGTAGGAATAAGTAAAGGCAAAGTTCTCAATATCCCATGGATAGGCCGTTTTAGAGCCCACCCTGTTTTTACGAACATTGGTAAAATTGAAACTCTTCCTTAAAGCATAATCATCGGCTGCCCTTCCTATTTGATCACTCCGCTCTGGGTTGGTGGTTTCCTCAATTTCCTTTTGCAGTTTGGTGTCTGGATTTAATGGATTGTAAAAAGGTCGGATCAAGGTATTGCCATAACTAAAGAAAAATGGAATGGAAATACCTGAATTTTTAGGGAAGAATTTACCCAGTTCAAAATTGGTTTGCAGGTCGTATATGTAGTTATCTGCCATGCTTCTATCTACCAATTTTTTATCAATGCCCCCCCAACCTACACCTTTATAACTACCACTCACTTGAACGCTACCAAAATCTGCCAACTTAGCTAAAACCCTACCTGTTGCAGCATCTCCTCCTTGCGTATTAAAATCGGTCATACGCAATTCATTGAACCAAACTTCCGCACATTTAGGTAAGCCATCATCGGTTGTGCTTCCTGGTCGGCGCTTAGGGTTGCGCACACCCATCATCATAATTTTAAGCTGACTAAAATCTGGCATACCCACCACAGAGTATGTGGCATTTCCTATTTGGCGAGAGTAGGGAGCTGTAAAAGCAAAACCTGCATTGGTTCGGGCAATTTTGGTATTGATCATTTCTTCCAAAATCACCGTCATTTCATTGGCAGCAGGCCAAATAATTGATGGGTCGCTTGATTCAAACGGCGTTACTTGTAGAGGAATTTCGTATTCGTAATAGTTATTGGTTAAGTCTGTTCCGAACCTAAAGAACGCCACCAATTCATCGTTTTTAAGGTTGGCTCCTTCAGCATGCACAAACATGCGCAGCTTTCCATATTGTCTTAAATCTACATTGGTAGTTTTGAAAACACCTCTGGCATCACCATCTTTTAGGTTACAGGTAAGTAAGCTTATTGATTGTTCATTTTGCTGAATGCTATTAGGTGAACTAAAATCTATTTCACGTTGTATGCCTGGAGGAACTGCATAAATGATGGGCTTACGTTGTCCGTTTTTCTCAATATTAACGGTAGATACTACAAATTGGGTATTGTCTGTAGGGTCAACTGGTTTGTGTTCACCACCAGCTTCCAAATTGTTTAAGTACTTACGCCAATCTGCTCTTACCAATTGCAAGGTAGCAAAGCGCATCACCGTAGGTTCTTCAAAACCTTTCATATACATACGTATAAAACGTATCGACTTAAAATCATTGATTTCACCCACCTTGCGTTCAAACTCCCTCACTGGAATTTTTAATTGATACCATTTCTCTGCAGCATAATCACCATTGATAAACTTGGCATTGGTGGTTAAGGTATCTGTAACAAAATTTCTTCCAATGGTAAAGGCATCACGTGCAATTTCTATTTTATATTGGAAGTATTCTTCTACGCCATTTACCGTATAATCCCTATTTAAATCTTCATTGTCTGGAATATTTGTAGAAGCCGTTGGGTAAGTTTCAGGACTTTGCTCTAAGGTAGGAGAGTTGCCTTGGTGGCGATTAAATTTCTTGTATCGTTCTAACAAACCTGTATTCGCATTATCTAAATCGGTACCTAAATAATAATGGTAGTTATCGTTGCTTGGGTCGGCAAATGCTTGCGTGTAGGCAGTTGCAGTTGGACCAAATTTAGCGAGAACTTTTTGCACATAAGCTTCTTGAAACAAGGCACGTTCACCTTCATCACTTAATCCATCTAAACCAATGTCTTGGTTTCTTCTTACATCTGTATTGGCATCAAAAGCATAGTTAATTACAGGTGCTCTTGGCACTCTTCCCCAAATGGTGGTATCAGATAAACTCACCTGTTCTGGTGTATTATCTTTGGGTAAACCATTCTCAGCGGCCCTTCGGTTATCGCGCAAAATATCTTCAGAAATATTACCTAAGTTAATGTACAAATACCCTTTATCTACGCTTGCAGGCTTATCTGCAAAGGGATCCATCACCCACATTTCAATATAATCTATATTCGATTGCTCAAAGTCATTCTGATCAATCTTGCGCATGATACCACCCCAATTAGCAGCAGGGTTTTTTAAGGTACCATCTGCGTTTAGGTCGCTTACGTTAAAATTATACGGACCTTTTTCACTTGGGTAAAAAGCCAAATCTAAGGTAGGAAGGGTGGTTGGTAAACCTTGCTGTATTTGTTTGTTTTTAAATACATCCATTTGCAACACTTCACGGGTAGCGTGGGTTGATAGTGCTGCAGGGTCTTCTTTTAAATGTTTGGGGGTAAAATTGTCGTTTCGATAAAAAGTGGTAGCAATGGTATACCAGGCCAAATTCGCG
>CAILJQ010000018.1 GCA_903834625.1 uncultured Bacteroidota bacterium | reverse complement strand
TTATTTGCTCGGTAAAATTACTTCAAATAAAGTTCCAACATGAGGAACGGAATTCACTTTTACGTCTGCTCCTAGCTTATCTAAGGCATGTTTGGCATTGTATAATCCAATTCCAGAACCGGTACCAATTGACGAGGCTCTGAAGAACATATCAAATATTTTAGGAATAAACTCAGCTTCAATACCTACTCCATTATCTTCTACCAATATCCTTGCCTCTCCTCGTAATACCTTTATAGAAAACTTCACCAATTTATTTGGATTATCTTCACGCTGGTATTTAATTGAATTTGACAATAGGTTTTGGAGCGCCACTGTTATCACCAAAGGATCGCTTCTAAAATCTTCGTTTTGCTCTATTTCCAATTCAATCTTTATTCCTTTTGATTGGGCATCCGACTCATAAATTTCTATCAACTGACCAATCAAGTCTTTGAAAAGAATAGGCTTTATGGTTAATTCACCACGCTTTACTTTGTAGTATTCAAGAAGGTTAAATATGAATTCATCTAACCTACTTACGTTTTTAGAAATCAATTCAGAATAATCAACCACTTCCTGCATATTTTGACTCTTAGGCAACAAATTTGAAATAGCCAAAATACCCATCAATGGGGAGCGCAAATCATGAGAAACACTGTAAACAAATCTGTCTAAATCTTTGTATGCCTCTATAAGCTCCTTGTTTCTTAATTCAAGTTCATTTCTAGTAAAATAAAACTCAAATCCTTCCCTAACCACATTACGAATTTCATCTTCAACCCATGGCTTTTTGATGTATCGATATACTTGCCCCTTATTAATGGCATCGGTTAATGATTGCACATCGCTGTATGCTGTAAGTAGAACTCTAAGTGGATTGGGGTACTTGATAACTATCTTCTCAAACATCTCAATCCCCGTCATAAATGGCATCCGATAATCAGAAATTATTACATGTGGTTCACATGTCTTAAGTACCTCTAAAGCCTCATCAGGTGAGCCTGCCAATTTCACATCAAAGTCCATACGGAACGATGCTTTAAAGGCCATCAAATTGTTGCGTTCATCATCTACATAAAGCACAACAGGTTTAATATTTTTATCGTTTACCATTATTAAAATATTAACGAACGGTTTAATTGAATTTCGAAAATAGTTCCCTTACCAGCTTCTGAGGTTAAAGAGATTTTTCCTTTATGGGTATCTATGGTTTTAAATACAATTGACATCCCCAATCCAGTACCTTGTCCTACCGGTTTGGTTGTAAAGAAAGGCTCAAATATTTTTTTCTGTACCTCATCACTCATTCCTATCCCGTTATCTTCAAATCTAAGATAAACTAAATCATTATCTATTTCAAGACTTATGGTAATTTCTCCACCTACTTCTTCTCCATAACGGGCATGAATGGCGTAAATGGAATTGCTCAACAAATTCAGAAATACCTGATTTAATTTTCCTGGGTAACAATCAATCAAAATCGGTCCTTGGTAATTTCTATTAATTTTAATTTTTCCAAATTGATTATTTAGAATAACAAGAGTTGACTCAATACCTTCAATTACATCCGTATTTAAAATTGTATCCTCATCGTTGCGAGCAAACACCCTTAAACCCTTAACAATTTCGGCTGTTCTGTGTGCCCCTTCATCAATACCTTTGAGTAAAAACGACATCTCCTCTTGCAAATACTCATAATCAATTTCCTCTTTCCAATTGGCAATCATTTTTCTCTTCTCATCTGCATTTCCATCACTTGAAACCAATGATTCCATGTGGTTCATCAATTCTTGAATCATGCCAATATCTCTTTTTAAAGGATTGATATTACTGGTAACAAAATTGATTGGATTATTAATTTCATGCGCAATACCTGCTGTAAGTTGACCCAATGAGGCCATTTTCTCTTGTTCTACCAATTGAGATTGCGTGCTTTTTAAATCATGCAAGGTTTCACTCAATTGCTCATTGGTTCGAGCCAAATCTATGGTTCGTTCGTGCACCTTTTGTTCTAATAAGGCGTTTTGCTCTTTAATTAAGCGTTCGTTTTCTAAGGCTGCAAACAAAGCCTCTTGCTCCTTCTCTCTCTTTTGTGCTTGGAGGGTATTGATCTTATCTGCTAGGGCAAAAGATAATAGTGCTACCTCAAGAGCCGCGCCCATTGGCAGTGTATAAGTTGTAAACCAATTAAAAGGAAGTATACTTAAATTCCTAAAAACAAATAACACAACTCCCGTTATAAAAATTGACCAAGCTGCAATAAAATAGATGGCAGATTTGAATCCTTTTTTATATGCCTTAAATGCCAATATAAAGACTAAAATAGCACCTGGCAAACCAATAACATCCATCATTCTGGCACTAATATGGTCGTATCCCATAAATCTTACCAGCGCGGCCAGTCCATAATAAATAGCTATTCCAGAGAGTGCTTTATCTAATCCTGGCGAGAACAATTTCGCCTGCAAAAAATGTTTAATAAATAATATGGCAAATATTCCCGATAGAGCAGGTAAAACCACAATAAAATATTTGAATAGTAAGGGATGTTCTCCTATCAACAATGAATAGAGATGTCCGCTCAAAGCAATTTGACCTAAACCAATAAATAGGATGTATAACACATAATAGAGGTAATTGGTATCGCGTGTTGCTGCAAATACAAATAGATTATAAAACAACATTACCAACACCACTCCCATAAAGGCCCCATAAATGGTATCTCTGAGGTTGTTAATGCTAATAGCATCTTGTTCTTCACAAACGGTAATAGGCAATAACAATTGCTCTGTGCTGCTTATCTTAAACAAAAAGGCTCTCTCTTCTCCATGTGGCACAATGAGTTTGAACTTTTGAAAGGTTCCTTTATGTTTCCTGGCAGGGTATCCATCACCTAAATAATTATGCGAAATGGGCAAAATGGTATCATTTATTATGGCATACCCTTCAATTGAATCAATTAATGGGTTTTCGAAAATTGCCATCAATGCAGGTGATTTATCTTCATTAAACACACTTACTTTTATCCAAATTGAATAAGGAGAATAATCTAAATCGAGCTTTCCTTTGAAGGCTCTCTCAGTATTCATAATAGGCAATACTTCATTGGCTTGTTTGAGTTCACTTGAGTCAATATAAAATGTTGCATAATCAAGTATCAATTTCTTTTCTCCCTTGAAAACAAATTGATTTTGGGCAGTTGCAGGAATAATTCCTACAAGTAAAAAAAACAAAATTAATTTAACCTTCATTGACAATGTGCAAATCATACATAAATTCCATTTCTCCTTTTGGCCCTTTTTCAATGGCCACACCAGTGAGGTTTTCTCTTATCTTAAATATAGCTTCTCTTTCAATTGGATCAGCGTTTGGAATACCATTCAAATCTTCAATCAACAAAGCCGTAGCAGTTAAGTCTTCTTTAGGGTAATAAAAGGTCCCATTATTTCCCAACTCACGTATCACCCTAAACCCTACCTTTAAACAATTACGCAAAGTACCTGGGCTGCACAAGGCAGTTAAGTATTGAATATTCAATTGAGAAGCAATGGAAACTCCAACTCTTCCCATATAAATGCTTCCAATACCATATCCTGCAGCCTCTTTTGAATTCCATAACCCACAAAATTCAGCCACTTTTAAATCACCCAAATGGTCGGCATAGGCATATATACGATCATCTAAAATAGCAATCGCATCTTCCATGGGCATCCTCAATTTAGCACTTCTAATTTGGATCCTGCCTCCACCATAAACTTTTTTACCATCCTCAGATTCTACAATAATGGCGTAGGTATATGGGTCGTCAATCCAATCAGCATTTAGTGAAGTAACCTTTGTTACACCATAAGATTCCAAGACCAAATGATGGCCTTTGATATAACGCAAACAGGCGTTTGGATCATCCGTTACTTTAAATGCTCTTATCTTAATCATGAAACCGAAATAAGCATGTGTTCTTTAAATCTCCTAAGTGCTCTTATCTCCATATCGGTTTCCTTGGCTATTCTGAAAACAAACACCAATTCTCTCCCCATTGTTTCTGGCAAAACACCTCTGAATTGACTGTCCATTTCTCTCATTTTTTTTCTATATTTTTCTGGATAACCCTCTCCATTGCCATGAATTTCCCTTGCCAATAAATAAGTGAATTGGGTAACAGGTTGGAATGAGTATCCAGCCAAAGTAACGGCATGCCATATCTTTTGTACAAATTCACCTGCACTACAATAAGATTCTTCCGAATAAAATGGCATACTTACAATCCCTAAGCCACCGGAGGCGGCAATGGCTTTTTTAGTATTTTTCTTAAAAGCTTCTCCTCCACCTATGCGTTCAACCCATTCTATAGCCTTTCTACTAGAGGCAATCTTAAGCGCTAAAATTTCTGCCTTACTCATATTAAGTGTTGCCACATCTAAGCCATCTCTCGTTTCTAAAACCTCCTTCTCAGAAAACCTCAATTCCTTGTTAAAAATATCATGATGACCTTGCGGATGCAACAACAACAGCATTTCGGCAGTAGATAATATTTCCGCCAATTCTGCCATTTTTTTTGGATCTGTTACTAGGTGTAACCTTGCGGGTTTATTGCTTTCAGACAATGCCTCTAAAGTACGTTTCAAAGATTCTTCCAATTCAACCCTATTGCCAATTCTTCTATTGGTCATTCTTTTATACAGGGCCTTCATCAATAATTCATTTGGCTCAGCACTTTTTGGTTCAAAACTGCATACAGCTACTATCCTAGGATCACTTGGGTTCGGAAAATACCTATACTTTAAATGGTACCCTAAATGGGAAGATGCAACTGAAATATTTTCTATCATGGCGCCAAAAGCAAGGTAACTTCCTAAGTTATTAAAATCAAGAAATGATTGAGAATAATACAATTCATGAATTAACAATAAGTTACCGCCGTCAAAAACCAAATGCCACGGTTGGGTATTTCCTCCAGAAGGCGCGGCTATCGCAGCTTCTATAATTTGTGCCTTATGCACCTCATTCAAAATATCTTTAGAGGGTATTAATTTAGCGGTCTGAACCAATTCAATCACCTGAACTCGTGACATGGGCGAGGTAACTTCTACCATTGGCTGAGCAGTGGTTTGAATAATTGGTTCGGGCACCAATTCATCCAAATCAATGTAATACCTGCCAGAAACAGTACTTTGGTTCAACAAAATTTTTCTACTCATTTCTGCAGCTACCCCACCTCCCATGGTTACAGATGAGGCCAATTGAGGCCAACTGCATATAGAGTTTTGAACCTCTATCATGCTTGCTTTCATGCGCTCAGACAAAGCATTTAATCCTACCATGGGCAATAAAAATTCAATTTTATCTTCCATGCTCAACCCCTTCAGTTTTTGCGGATCTAGGTCTCCAATGAGTCCATGTAATAAAGGTAACTCGGGATGTAAATCAAAGCGCTCAATGTCTAATAAACCCCTGTCACTTGTTTCCATTAAAACAGGAACCTCATAGGCGCGAGCCTTATGCCTGGCAAGTATTTTAATGTCCAAACCGTCACATTCTTCAATCAATAAATCTAATTTACCACCCAATGTAAAAAACGAATCGATGTTTTGCTCATGAATACCTTCGGTATAAACAATCACCTTTAAAAATGGATCCAGTTCAAGAATTTCATGGGCACAAATTTCTACTTTGGGCAAACCTAATTGCATCACACTCCCTCTTAGCCTATTTAAATTGCTTAAATCTAACGTATCAAAATCTGCAAGTCGTAATTCGCCAAAACTACGCTCCATGGCCATGGTAAGTGCAACAGACTGACCAACACTTAAACCAATAATTCCTACTTTCTTCTGCCCTATTTCTTGCTGCTCTTCAGGGGTAATTTTATACTGATTTCTGTTGGTTCTTACTTCAATAAATTCTGATTCGGGTAAAACATGAACTAAGTGTTTATTCCATGGGTAATATACCCAAACCCCATAACTTGCTGGATGGGTTCCAGATAAATGCTGCTCGGCCATTTCGCTTAACAATTCCTGACTTAACCGTCTCTCAGGGTGCCGACATTTGATCAATTCTTGTAATTGAATGTGTAGGGTATCTAAAACCACTATTTCGTCCTTATCATGAAGTTGAATAAATTCTTCAACTTCAGAAAGAGATTTAAAATAATAAAATTTTGGTGCTACTAAAATTCCAGATTCAGCCATTCAAAATTAAATAAGGCAGTTAAAATTATTTATAGCGCAATATAAATAAAATTATTAATATTGTATAGTAATCATAAAAATCAGTGCTGCTCTATGGATTCAAAAATTAAAGTACTCTACGTAGACGACGAAGAAAACAATTTGATGTCCTTTAAAGCATGTTTTAGAATCAAATATGAGGTACATATAGCTATAAGTGCAATGGTAGCCTTGGAGATTCTAGATAAACATCCCGACATTCAGGTAGTTATTACCGACCAACGAATGCCCGATATTACAGGAGTAGAATTCCTAAAAATGATGTTAGAAAAGCACCCTTATCCTATGCGGATTATGCTTACCGGCTTTGCCAATTTTGCGGATACGGTAGATGCCGTAAACCTTGGTAAAATATTTAGCTATCTCAACAAACCTTGGGAAGAGAAGGTATTAGACGATACCATTCAAAAGGCAATCGCAAAATTTAAAGAAGAAGAGTTTATCAGGCAAAGAGCTCAACAAACAGAAAGAGCAGAACGCAGTGCCGATCAAATGGAGTTTATATTAAGGCAAGAATTATTGAGCTAAATTTTATTTCAAGATAACCAAAGTAGCACCTCCACCATATTGGAGAATGTCTGCGTCTTTAACTTCTAAAACCATTTCAGGGTGTTTGCTTAAATAGGTTCTTATCTTGTTCTTCAAATAAGAATTTCCTACGCCATGTATATAGATCATTTCTTTTACATGATGCACAAATGCAGCATCTAAAGTCTCAGTAAAAACCTTCATTTGCAAGCCTGTTATGTCATCAGAAACACCATATCCATTGGCCTTCAAATAATCATAGTGTAAATCAATAATACTGGCTGGTTTCGATTTTAAATCAACTTCCAATACCGCAACTTTCTCTGTAAAATCTTTGTTCTTTAGGGCTTGTAAGTTTAGCTTTTCTAGCGGCTCATCTAACCTAAATACATAGGCTTGTTTCTCCAAGAAAAAACAATGTTTCCAATATTGGTGGAATGTTTTAGACTGAAAAGATAAAGGTGTTTGAATACTTCCACTGGGCTGTATGGTTGTAGACTCAAAAGGCAATATCACAAATTGATAAGGTGCCCATTTTTCAAAATCGTTTAAATTACAAGCATGTAATAAAACGGTTTCATCCCTTTCTAATTTTATTGATTTTTCAATTTGAAAAACACCTTGCACTTTTCTATATACAAGTACAAAAGCTTCCTCGCTTAAATTATTGTGCAAATGGGCTTTGAGCTCAGTATCACCTAACCGCTCAAAGGCTAAAAACACTCCAAGTGGCGCGTTATTTGCAGCTCTAAACGGCTTACTAACGGGCAACTCTGGGTTATTTCCTGCTTTTTCCTCGTATTTAATTTTAACAACTTCACTAATCAATACAGGTATTTCAAAATCACTGTCTACGGTAACACCTATTTGGTTCTTTCCTTTTAGAGAGGTTACAATTCCCTCCATGTTTTCGTTTACGAACCTTACCTTGTCACCAAGTTTTATCATTATACGTTAAATTTAAAGTGCATCACATCGCCATCCTGCACCAAATACTCTTTGCCTTCCATACTCAATTTTCCTGCTTCTCTGCAAGCCGATTCACTTCCGTATTTTAAGTAATCCTCGTAGTGAATTACTTCTGCTTTGATAAATCCTCTTTCGAAATCTGTATGTATTACTCCTGCAGCTTGTGGCGCTTTAAAACCACGCTCAATAGTCCAAGCACGTACTTCCTGAACTCCAGCAGTAAAATAAGTAATAAGGTTCAATAAGCTGTATGCCTCGCGAATTAACTTAGCCACACCCGATTCTTCTAAACCTAAATCTTGCAAAAAGGCAACACGGTCTTCATAGCTCTCTAATTGAGCTATATCAGCCTCAATAGCAGCACTAATTACCAAAACTCCTGCCTTCTCATCCTTCACTGCCTCCTTCACTTTATTTACGTGTTCATTTCCATTAACCACACTTCCTTCATCCACATTACATACATACATAACAGGTTTTAAGGTAAGTAAACACAAATCAGCAACTTGCTCCAATTCCTCTTCAGTTGCCACAAGTGTTCTTGCGTTCAAGCCGTTTTCTAAATGGTCTTTAAATTTGTTAAGAACAACTTCTGTTTTTACCGCTTCTTTATCTCCTGTTTTGGCGGCCCTAGAAGTTTTCATCAACTTCTTTTCTATCGAATCAATATCTTTTAATTGAAGTTCTGTATCAATTACATCTTTATCACGTAATGGATTTACACTTCCATCTACATGAATGATATTGTCATTTTCAAAGCAACGTAATACGTGAATAATGGCATCTGTTTCTCTGATATTTCCTAAAAATTGATTTCCTAAACCTTCTCCCTTACTGGCACCTTTTACCAGACCAGCTATATCAACAATTTCAATGGTGGTAGGCACCAATCTATTTGGTTTTACAAACTCTGCCAATTTATTCAAACGTGCATCAGGAACTGTAATCACGCCAACATTTGGTTCAATGGTACAAAATGGAAAATTCGCAGCTTGTGCTTTTGCGTTACTCAAACAATTAAACAAAGTTGATTTTCCTACATTCGGTAAACCTACGATTCCACATTGTAATGCCATTTATTTCAATTTTAGGGGTCTTTTCAACCCTGGTTAAGATTTATAACATTTGGTAACTACCAAATGCTGTATAATTTATATTTATCCTTTAATGAATTGCTTCATATCCGAAATGAGTTTCTCTGCTAGGTTATTGGCAGTAGTCTCGCTCTGACTTTCCGCATAAATTCTTATGATAGGCTCTGTGTTCGATCGTCTCAAATGAACCCACTCTTTATCAAATTCAATTTTCAATCCATCCACTTCGTTGATGGGTTGTTTTTTGTATTTTTCTTTTACTTGTTTCATCAACAAATCAATGTTGATTTCAGGTGTTAATTCAATTTTCTTTTTGGCAATGGTATAATCTGGATAGCTCTCTCTTAACATAGAACATATCTTACCATATTTGGCCAAATGAGATAAAAACAAAGCTATACCCACCATGGCATCTCTACCATAATGCAATTCGGGGAAAATAATTCCACCATTACCTTCACCTCCAATAACAGCTTTGGTGTCTTTCATCATTTTTACCACATTCACTTCCCCAACCGCACTTGCTTGGTAATTTCCACCATTCTTTTCTGTTATATCTCTTAAAGCACGGGTAGACGATAAGTTAGATACCGTATTTTTCTCATAACCCAACCTACTTAACTTCTCTTGAGAGCTGTTTTTAAGCACATAATCAGAGATAGAAACCAAGGTATATTCTTCGCCAAACATAGAACCATCTTCACTCACTAAGGCCAATCTATCTACATCTGGATCTACCACGATACCTAAATCAGCCTTGCTTCTTTTTACCTCTCCAGAAATAGCAGTTAAATTTTCTGGCAATGGCTCTGGATTATGCGGAAATTTCCCATCTGGTGTACAATAAATTTCAACTATATCTTCAACACCCAATGCCTTTAGCAACATAGGAACGGCAATACCACCCGTTGAATTTACGGCATCAACAACCACTTTGAATTTCTTGGCCTTAATGGCTTCAACATCTACCAAATCTATAGCTAAAATGGCCTCAATATGTTTTTTGATGTATTCATTGTTTTCGGTTCTCTTACCCAATTTATCAACTTCAGCAAATTCAATTTTATCCGAATCTGCAATGGATAATATTTCTTTTCCAACCTCATCCGAAATAAATTCACCCTTGCTATTTAATAACTTCAAGGCATTCCATTGTTTTGGGTTATGGCTTGCAGTTAAGATAATTCCTCCTTGCGCACCTTCCATAACCACAGCCATTTCAACAGTTGGTGTAGTCGACAAGCCTAGATCAATTACGTCAATTCCTAGGCCCATTAAGGTACCACATACCAATGAATTTACCATTTCACCAGAAATGCGCGCATCTCTGCCAACTACTATTTTACAAATAGGCTGGTTTTGCTTCATTAAGTATCCAAATGCTGCAGTGAATTTTACAATATCTGTAGGGGTGAGTCCTTCACCGGCTTTTCCGCCAATGGTTCCTCTAATACCGGAAATAGATTTAATTAGGGTCAAAACTTTTATTTTTTAGGGGCTGCAAAAATACAACTCGAATACCTAATAATATGCCGAACTTATTCTACTTCGTATAAATTTCTGATTTCTAATACATTTAATTAGATTTTTAACCATTTTTCCACATGCTCTTTGTGTTTGTCTATGGCTAAAAATCATAGTTTCTGGGCACTAAGTTCAGTCGTAGGGCCAAACTAACATAAAGTGTTTTGCTGTTAAATAGGGCCAAATCAGATTGGGTGGTTCTACCTCCTACCACAAAATCAACAAATAAATTGTGCTTTGGCATCCAGGTACTGCATATATCATAAAACAACAAATTGGTGCCTATTCCTTGTCCTATAAAATTACCATATTGCGCTGTACTAGTGGTTCTATAACTTAACCTCAAATCTTTGCCATAATTGCTCCCATTGGTATCATTGCCATATTGAGCCCATATAACTTTGGCCATTATATTCCATCTATTTGCCGGTTGATACCTCACAATTCCAATAGCTTCATAAAAGTTAGCACCCAATGGATGTGCCATAAATTGCCTAAAATTACTAAATGACTGTGTTTGGTTAAAACTAGAATAATGGAAGGGTCTGGCCAAATTCAACTCAGCTTGCATATCCAAATTTTTCAGCCCTGCTACATCCAAATATTTTATACCGGTCTGAACCGAAAACTTGTTGTGCATCCATCCATTTGCTGCCAAAATTTCTTTCAATACAAATTCAGAGATAACTACTTGCCCATAGAGCGAAAACTGGCGTTTAAAATTCCATTTATAATTAATACCTATGATGGTTTTATCTGTACTATTTAAGCCATTTTCCAGCGATTTATAAAAAATCAATGGATTCAAATAATTGGGATCAAATCCAGTATTTGAATAACCACTGTCACGGTTAAACAAAATGGTTTCAAACATGCCCAAATTAAAGTTCTTACCTAGGTTCAAACTCAAATGATGGGTAGCCATATAGTGCCTTCTTTGTACCGCATATACCCTTGGAGCAGGATCTCTCAATTCTGCCCAAATATTGGTGTAATTCATTTTCCAAATTCGCGTATTCAATCGTAAACACAAGTACTCTGGGTGTATCCCTCCTAATATAAAACTCCTCTGCCCGTCGCCTATAAAGTTCTTAAAATGTCCAAACTGAACATCCATATACTTATTAAACGAACCACTCACGTATGCACTCGATAAAAAGTAATTGAAGTTTTTAGGATAAGATTTAACAAAATTAGCATACATCAATGTGCCGCTATCTCTATACATATATTCACCAACCCAAGAGTATGGATTGGTTATTTCATCACTTACCGCAGTATAAAAGCCAATCTTCTGTCCAACATTTCCGCGTATTTCAACACCTCGATTATTTAAAAATGTTGGATTTCCATTGCACTTATCAGTAGAAACCATGAAATAGGCTAAAGGATTTACTACCAAATTAAAGTCCTTTTCTTGCACTGAATAGAGGGCAGATTTTCTTTTGTAAAATGTTCCTCTTACAGGTTTTTTTGAAAGACTTTCAACATTGTTACTCCACTCAAAATTGTCGTTTATGAGATAGGATAAATTGAAATAATCTCTTCCGCTTAAAGTAACTGTTGTAACTGGGAAACTATCTGCAAACAAAGCCACCTGTTGCCTTCTCAAGCTATGTGAGCCTAAATGGAAATAATCATTTGCCATTTTCCCCGATTTTATTTCTAACCTATCAAGAATATGGTCAGTCATACCTCCTTTAGGCACATAAGTGTGCTGTGCTTGTAAAACTAAGCCAGAAAACACAAGGAATAAACTCAACAATCCATGTCTCATAAGGCCTTTATTATGTTGGTTCGAACCAAATCTCATATAACAAAAATGCACTATTTAAGGCAAACCCACAACCTATTCTGGGTCTGAACCTAAATCATGAAAGTCTGAAAGTGGTGGCTCTCCTATTGCATACAAGAGCTTCATGATTTCTTTTTGTTTGTGTGGCTTTTGCAACTTCTCATAAGAAGAGGCCAAATTGCGCAATACCCTTTTTACAATATCTAAATTACTGCATGGCTGCAAAAAATCTTGTTTCGCTTCTATTTGTATTTGTTGTAAAAACTGCTCAAGATTAGCTTTTGTAAAGATGGCTCCTCCGTTAAATGCATTGATATAAAAGAGAATTTTACCACTTTGGTTCAACCATTCTTCTATCTCATTAAACTTCATCTCCACGTTGCTTTTGCCAAATTCCTCTAAATAAGCCAACACAAAATGTTGGGGTAAATTCACCCCAAAAACGGGTATATTTAGCTTTTGAGCCACCAACATATACACAGTTGCCAATAAAATGGGATTTCCTTTTTTCGTCTCTAATACCTGATTAATAAAGGAGTTGGCGGGATCATGGTAATTATCTGTATTCCCTTTAAATCCATAAACTTGGTAAAAAATATAGTTAATGATTCTTACCTTTTCGTACGGACTTAATTCATAGTTCATTTCAAGCCATACATCTAAACGAAGTTTTTCAATGGCATTAATAAGTATCTGTTTGTCGTAATCAGGAAACCTGTATTTACTAACCAAATAAACGCCCTCTAACAAATCTTGCTCTGGGGTGGCATACCAATTAAGAAACTGTTGATGCAACTCATTAAATTGTAATTGGTGAATGATATTCTCCAATCGTTGTTGATGAACCATATCGCGCAATTCACCCCACTCCTCCTCTAAAAAGGGAATTACTGCTATACCGTAAGAGAGCAATCTTTGTTGAATATGCTCAAAAACTTCCGGATCATCATCATCCAGCAGGGTAACCAGCGATCTTAGTTCAGATTCATTCATTGGTTTGTTCCAGGCAAGGTCAATATAAACATGAATCCACTTGGTTGTTTCACCTATTTTTTAGCTTTTTTGGCGGCTGTTTTTTTAGCAGCTGTCTTTTTTGCGGCCGTTTTCTTGGCAGCTACAGCTTTTACAGGTGCTGCTTTTTTAGCGGCAGCTTTTTTAGAACTTGGCTTCGTTTCTGCGGCAATGATTCCAGCCACATATTCAAAGGTTAAATCCTCTACCTTGGTGGTTTTTGGCAACCTAAAATTATCTCTACCTTTTGCAATGTATGGACCCCATCTGCCATTCAAGATCTTCACTTCTGCGTCTTCTTCAAAGGTCTTCAACAATTTATTGGCATCAGAAATACGTTTCCCTTCAATCAATTCTGTGGCTCTTGCCAAATCAATAGAAAATACATCATCTGTTTTTGGAATACTAATAAACTTGCTATCATGCATTAAATACGGACCAAATCTGCCTATGGCTGCCTTAATATCCTTGCCTTCAAAATTACCAACTACTCTAGGCAATTTGAACAATTCTAATGCTTCTTCAATGGTTATGGTTTCGGTTAACTGTCCAGCGCGTAAAGAGGCATAACGTGGTTTTTCCTTTTCATCATCACTGTTCTCTCCTATTTGCGCATAAGGGCCGTAACGACCAACTTTTACATAAACTGTTTTTCCAGTTTCTGGGTCAACACCTAATGTTCTTTCAGCATTTTGCCTTTCAGCATTTTCACTGGTATTGGTAACATCGGCATGAAATGGACCATAAAACTTTTCAATCATTTTGTTCCATACCAACTGTCCACGGGCAATTTTATCAAACTCTTCTTCTACGCTAGCTGTAAAGCCAAAATCCATGATTTTATCAAAATGTTTGCTCAAAAAATCTGTTACAATCATTCCAATATCACTTGGGAATAATTTCGATTTCTCACTTGCATATTTCTCCAACTTCGATTCACGTTCAATGGCATCTTTTACCAAAGTTAATTGAACAAAATTACGCTCTTTTCCTTCCCTGTCTTCCTTAACAACATAGCCCCTTTTTTGAATGGTTGAAATAGTTGGAGCGTAGGTAGATGGTCTACCAATACCCAATTCTTCTAACCTCTTTACCAAACTTGCTTCTGTGTATCTGGCAGATGGGCGGGTAAATTTCTCAGTAGCCTGTACTTGAATGAGGTTCAATAATTCACCAATACTTAAAGCGGGTAACATTTTGCTACCTTCTTCTTCTTGGTCATCATCTGTACTTTCAAGATATACCTTTAGAAAACCATCAAACTTTAACACTTCACCAGTGGCTACTAAATTTTCATTCATGCCAGAAATGGCAATAGTAGCAACGGTTTTTTCTATTTGAGCCTTGGCCATTTGAGAAGCAATTGCACGCTTGTAAATCAAATCATACAAACGCTTTTCTTGAGGAGTTCCATCAATTTCTACATTCTCAAAGTAGGTTGGTCTTATAGCCTCATGCGCCTCTTGTGCGCTATCATTTTTGGTTGTATAGCGCATAGGCCTGCTGTATTGCGGACCAAAATTAGCGCTTATATAATCCTTTGCAGAGGCTATGGCGGTTTCAGATAAATTCACAGAGTCTGTACGCATATAAGTGATTAACCCACTTTCATATAATTTCTGCGCAATACTCATTGTAGTGCTCACTCCATAACCAATTTTTCTACTGGCTTCCTGTTGCAAAGTAGATGTAGTAAATGGCGGAGCTGGTGATTTTTCACTGGGCTTTACCTCCAAGTTTTTGATGGTAAAATCAGCACCCATACATTTTTGCAAAAAGGCATTTGCTTCGGCTTCGGTTTCAAAACGTTTGCCTAATTCAGCCTCCATTTGTTTACCACCTACATTAAACTTGGCAATAACTCTAAAGGCAGAACTGTATAAAAACTGATTGATTTCTCTCTCTCTATCAACAATTAATCTAACAGCCACACTTTGAACCCTACCGGCACTTAGGTTCGACTTAACCTTTTTCCATAAAACTGGTGAAAGTTCAAAACCCACCAAACGGTCTAACACCCTACGAGCTTGTTGGGCATCTACCAGGTTTTTATCAATTCCTCTTGGGTTCTCAATGGCTTTTAAAATGGCAGGTTTGGTAATTTCATGAAACACTATTCTTCGAGTCTTCTTTACATCTAAATTCAACACCTCGCTCAAGTGCCAACTAATGGCTTCTCCCTCGCGGTCCTCATCGGATGCTAACCAAACAATCTCTGCCTCCTTAGATAATTTCTTCAATTCAGCCACAATGGCTTTCTTATCGTCACTCACTTCATAAGTGGGCGAAAAATCTCCTTTTACGTTAATGGCATCATCTCCTTTTGAAAGATCACGAATATGTCCAAAACAACTCTTCACCGTAAATTCCTTACCCAGAAATTTCTCTATGGTTTTTGCCTTGGCAGGCGACTCAACAATTACTAAATTCTTACTCATCTTTTCTGCTTTCTCTGGTTTCGTTCTCTTTTCAATCCCGCATTTACCGCAGCATTTGCGGGCACAATATCCGAAAATGGATTCTTAAAAAAAACTAAAAGCCGCACAGAGGCGGCTTTTTATACTATTTATAGGAAATTATTCTACCCACAACTTGTGCACAAAGCTCCCATTATCTGTTTGAACTTTTAACAAGTACACGCCTGATTGCAAACCTTTTAAGTCCATATTTATTTGGTTCAAACCGGCCTCATAACGCGCTTTAGATACGGGCTGAACCAATTTACCTTGAAGGTCAAACAATTCCATTTCTACTGTGCCAACTTGCTTGTTTTCAAACGAAATACTCACCAAATCCTTCGCCGGGTTCGGAAAAACACTAAAGTTCATCTCCTGTTTCAATCGCTCAGAAATACCCGTTGGTTCAGCAATTGAAAATTGGTCGAAGTAAATATTGTTCCCTCTTAATGATTGCAATTCAATCCTGATTTTACAATTGGTATATGCCTTATATGGAGACAAATCAATGGTATATTTTTTCCATTCAGTATTGCTAGGAACAAAGGCGCTTGTACTGGTTGTACCTGTTGCCAATTCTGTGGCTAAAATGGTTCTTAACAAGATTTCTGATCTTCCATAACTGTTCGAGATAAATACCCTAATTCTATCTCCACTCACGGTTGATCTTCTGGCATAGGCCATGTAAAAAGTTAATGATGGACTGCTTAAAGTAGTAATATCAATATTGGGTGAAAGAAAAGCATTTCTCACATTTAAACGGGTGTTTTTCAAATTCTGAGAAACCATACATCCAGTTCCTGATAAGGGACCGGTGCTACCAACTTGCCACCCACTGTCGCCCGGACTCATATAATTCTCCAATACCCAACCGCTACCAGATAAGCTGCTTACATCAAATCCAAAAGTATAGGGAGCTTTAGTAGCAGAAGCTGTTAAGGTTTTATAGCTACCATCTGCATTTAATCCTGCAGCACTTAAATTGGTTGAACTGTAAATGTTAGCCCTATAGGTATTCATTATTTGATCTACCCTGGTTTTTTGTCCAACTGTAAACATGTTCATACAATTTCCATCAGCATAATCCATGTAATTTTTGATTAAATCTGGCTTATCAGGAGAATCGTTTGTACAAGAATTTCTGCTACTTGGGCAGCCAGTAGTTGCTGTAGAAACAGGCGGAGTATCGCATACCTGGTCGCCATAACTTAAACAACTGGTACTTGTCCCCCCTACGCAACCGCCTTGAAATGGATGGTATAAACCTAACCAATGTCCGGCTTCATGTGTAAGCGTTCTGCCTGCCTGTGAGGCATCTGCCAATTCAATGGCGCCAAATTGATCGGCCCTGCCCATAATACCGTCAGTACTTGTTTGAGAGTTCAATTGAAATGGAAACTGTGCATATCCTAAAACAATAGAGTTAGGATCACCAGAACTGTTGCTAATGGTATTTACCACCCAAACATTAAAGTATTTTCTTGCATCCCAATAGCTAATAGCCTTCTGTGCATCTCTGGCATTATCAGTTCCTACATTGTAAATCCTATTTACCCCATTGGTTGGCAATCCATTTGGGTCAAATTGAGCCAACCTAAACTCATATTCCATATCTGTAGCCAAAGGATCTGTACTAGAGCCTCCATTGGTTCCAGACAACTTACGTAAGTCTTCATTCATTACCCTTAAAGCATCATTTAACTGGGTGATGCTAATGTTTTCAAGACCATTTTTATGAATCACATGAAACACCACAGGTATGTATTTTACCACGCCTTTTTTTTGTAAAACTGGAGCAGCCGCAATGGCTGTGGCACGATTCTCTTCTAACTTTATTTCTGGAAATTGTTTTACACTTTCAACGTATACTTCGTCTGATAAACAAGGTATTACTTTTTGCGCTTGAGATGACAAAGCCATCAAGGTTGCGCCTATAACAAGAATTTTCTTCATTCAGTTGTTTTAAAGGTTGTATAGGTCTATAACCACAAATTTAGGCAAAAGGTTGCATACCATATGCATTTTGCCTCAAATAGTGATCGGCCAAAACCAAGGCCGCCATGGCCTCTACAATGGGCACTGCGCGTGGAACCACACAAGCGTCATGCCTTCCATCTATATTTATTTTTACGTTTTCATGACCAGTAGAAACACTGTTTTGTTCCTTTTTTATAGATGCTACAGGCTTAAAAGCCGCCCTAAAGTATATGTCTTCCCCGTTTGAAATGCCCCCTTGAATTCCGCCACTATGGTTGGTTAGGGTTCTAATTTCGCCAGACAATGAAGCAAAGGAATCATTGTGGGTACTGCCTTTCATGCGTGTACCAGTAAAGCCTGATCCAATTTCAAAACCTTTCACCGCATTGATGCTAAGCATAGCTTTGGCCAAATCAGCATTTAACTTATCAAATACAGGTTCGCCCCAACCAGCTGGCACATTAGACAGCACGCATGTGATGGTTCCACCCAAACTATCTCCCTCATCAAATGCCTTTTCAATAGCTGCAATCATTTTTTGTGCAAGGGTTTCATCCGGACATCTTACCACATTTGTTTCTGTAAGATTCAAATCTAATTCATCATAACTTTTACTAACCTCCAAATCATGAACAGAAGAAACATAAGCCTGTATGCGAACGCCCAAGGTATTTAACACCATCTTGGCAACCGCACCTCCCAATACACGAGCTACAGTTTCTCTAGCAGATTGTCTGCCTCCACCTCTATGGTCTCTAATTCCATATTTTAACATATAGGTAAAGTCTGCATGCGAGGGTCTATACACATCCTTTAAAGCATCATAATCCTGCGATTTAACGTCTTTATTCCTTACAATGATAGCTATAGGAGTTCCTAGAGTTTTGCCTTCAAATACACCGCTTAAAATCTCAAACTCTTCAGCTTCTTTCCTCGGACTGCTTATGGCGCTTTGTCCGGGTTTTCTTCGGTTCAATTCGGTCTGAACCAAATCTGCATCAAAGGAAATATTAGGAGGGCAACCATCTATCACTACCCCAATAGCAGGTCCATGACTTTCCCCAAAGGTGCTAATGGCAAATGCTTTTCCAAATGTATTTCCTGTCATATTAAGGCAAATTAGTTCACACAGCTATACTATTCTGCGTCGCCAGCAACCTCGGGTTTGTTCAATTTCCCTTTGGCAAAATCTGCTGCAAAATCTACAAAAACTCTATAGGCTTGCGTAAAGGTAAACTTGGCATCCCCATTGCGTTCAACAATATTCCTTCTTGCAAGGGTTCGCATAAAATCTCTGCGCGATTCACCATTTTTAAGTTGGTTGTTACTTGCAATCAATTCTGCGTAAGCACTGTTTTCAAAATAAGAATCTAACTTCTCCATTTCAAATTCTGCATATTGAATTTCTTCCAAAAAGTTCTTTCCATCTTTATCTAATTCATAACAAAGGATGGCAAAAAACAAGCAGATATCGCGACTTAATTGCTCGGCGGTATCGTAACTCAGCAAAAAGGCAAAGTCGCTTTTTACTTCCAAAGCATAGCCAAAACTCTCTTTAAAGAACTTTTCATAAAAAGCCACATTGTCTTTTAAACTAATAAATTTAGGATCGCTGGCCAGAACAAACTTTCCGTTCATTAAATCGGCCACTAAATCTTTATGATATCTAGGAAATTCCATATCGGTTAATTTTTAATTTTGGTACACGAAGGGTCATTTGGTTGGTATGAATCAATTGTCTATCACCACTGTTCTCTAGCTCAATCACAATTCCTTCTTCAAATAATAAGGCTGTTAAGGCAAAAAACTTATCCGTTTCAATTTTTTCGTAGTCAGTTCTAAGCGTAAGTCCGCACCATTCAAAAAAGCTATCAATAGGCAAGTTGTCCATCATTTTAGCTTTGTATAAATCTTTATTGAATACCCATTTATCGCTCGTCATTTTAGGGTCTTCTAAGAAAATGGTTTCATCTATAGCAAATTGCTCCAAGTATTCTTGGGCATTCATGTACATATCATTGCTATACGGATACACACGTTCTACCTTAAACACCTTTGGCAATGGCGCCTTATTAGGTGCTTTCAAGAACTCTATCCACCCGGTTAGAATAATTGACTCAGTTCTTATGCGCTCAATTAATGGCAATAATTCATTGGTAAGCAACTTTGATTGACGCAACAAATCATCATTGGTTTGAACCAAAAAATTATACGTCTTTTCAAATTGCAAACGCAGCAATTCATCGTCAAAATTAAGTCGGCGAATGTTTACGTAATTAGAAATATCAAACAACTTATTGGTAATAGAATCTGAATGATTGATATCTAAAATATTGTTCAATGGAGTAATGTAATAATCAATCCAAAAGCTTGCCTTTCTTACCTTTTCTTGGTAGTCTAACTTCTCTACGTTTGATTTTAACTCCCTGGTTTCATTCAACAAGCGTATCGTGTTCTTTTCTACTGCCTCGCTAAACTCTTTAATTTCATTGTATAAATCATTTATACGCTGACCCAATATCAATTTATCTTTTCCAATGCCCTCTCTAATCTTTCTAAACAAAATTCCAATAGAGTGTTCATATTTCTGAATGGTTTCAGGCAGTAAGGGTCTAAATTCATTTAAGATAAATTCAAACAATTTGTAATAGGTATCTCTAAACTCAAAATCATCCCCCATCTTACGGATGATTTTATAATCTATCAACTGACTAAGGATATCTTCCTTCCTCTCCTGCATCAGCTCGTTCAAGCGTTCCTTTCGTATGATTCCATCACTGGTTTGGATATCAAACAAATCTTTTAAGCTATCAAAATAGGTAGCTAAAAAGTTGAGTATGGTCCTTGGTTCTGCTTTTGTCATATCCCTCAATCTTTAGTTAGCAGAAGCGTTTCTTTCGCCATACATCGCATTCACCTTCTCGTTGATATTGATTTTTCCGGCACTTTGATAAATAAAATAATACTTACCAAAACCAGCTACAGCATCTGGAGCTGCAAAAATTGGAATGAAATTATGCTCTTTACAAAAACGCACCAATTCTGGTCGGTTTTGCTTATCAATAGTAGCTACCTCATCAATAAATAAGGCAATCCTATTCTCGTCATCAAACACTGCCAACCTGTTAATAATGGTCATGATAATAATCAAACGAATCATCTTATCGGTTCCATCCGATTCAATTTGCTCATTTAAATCAACACGCTTCGAAGTACCTTTTCTGCTTAAATGTAAGGTGATGTCAAACAAATCATCAAACTCTATCTTCTTACCAGAATCGAGGTAATTATCCAATACTTTTAAGTTTTCAGAATGGTCAAATTCAAACATGAGTTGACCTCTCACCTGTTGAATTTGGCTAATTTTCTTCACTTCTTCCACCAAACGTTTATTGTCTTCCAGCTCAATGGTAAGCGATTCAATATCCGAAATTTTTGCTTGTGATAATTTTGAGTTAAACTTATTATATACAAACTCCTTAAACTCTTCATACCTCTTAAGCAAGGTATAGGCAGGATTTGCAAACTGAGCCGAAATGTTTTCTAACAATGAACTGATAGACGGAAATTCTAAAAAAGGCATTCCCTTTGCCACTATTTCTATTTTAAATATCAGAGACAATAAAATAATTGCTGGAAATGTTGCCGATGAAAAAGGATATTT
>CAILJQ010000017.1 GCA_903834625.1 uncultured Bacteroidota bacterium | reverse complement strand
TCGACGATTTTGCTTCCTTAGTTTGTTAAACTCTAGCCTCTAAAGCGTTTTCACTAGCCTCGGTGATGGAATTGGTAGACGTGCCGGACTCAAAATCCGGTGCCGCAAGGCGTGTCGGTTCGAGTCCGACCCGAGGCACCACAGTAGGCTCTTTCAATGCCAACTGTTTCCCAAAAGACATATAAGAAACAAGGCTTTCAAGCCAATTTAGGCATCTATAGCCATCCATTGAAAATGTGAGTAACATCTCCAATATGTGAGTAAATATGTGAGTAACAACCAATCTAGATGATTTGTTACTCACAAGCACTTAACTTGGAGTGATTTTGAAACTTACCGATGCATTTATTAAGGGTATAAAGCCCCTGCCAAAGACCAAAAGTTATCCTGATGGTCATGGCTTGGTTTTGTTTTCATATCCACAGAGTTCGTTAGGCTGGCGATACCGCTATAGATTCGGTGGCAAGTCCAAAATGCTGTCATTTGGCACTTATCCTGAAGTTAGCCTGAAAAGGGCTAGGGAAAAGTTGGCTACCGCTAGAAAGCAGATAGATGAAGGTAAAGACCCATCAATTGTCCGCAAGCAAGAAAATACCCAAAACAAGAATGACTTTAAGTCGGTTGCATTGAGGTGGCATAAAGCATGGGCAGTTGGCAAAGATGAGAAACACGCAGCCAAAGTTTTGAGAAGGCTTGAACTTAATGTCTTTCCTGAAATTGGTTCAATGCCAATTCATACCATCACCGCACCATTGCTTATCAAGATGGCACAGAAGGTGGTTAAAAGAGGTGCCTTTGATATTGCCAAGCGTGCCTACTCAACATCAGGACAGGTCTTTCGTTATGCAATTGTCGAAGGTTTATGTGACAGGAACCCTGCTAATGACATCAGCCTCTCAGATGCCCATATTGAAAGTCCACCTGTAAAGCATAGAAGTTCGCTTGCCCCAAAAGGTGTTCCTGAATTGCTTCGGAAGATTGACGCCTATGATGTTTCTAATAATGGAAGTCCGGTTACCAAACTGGCGATGAAATTGATGGCTTATACATTTGTTAGAACAAGTGAATTGATTGAAGCCAAGTGGGATGAATTTGACCTGAAAGGAAGCCTTTGGGTGGTTCCTGCTGAGAGGATGAAGAAGGTCAAAGGCAGGCCATCAGCACCTCATTTAGTTGCTCTAACAAAGCAATCAAAAGCAATTCTGAAGGAGTTGCATAAATTAACAGGTGGCGGCCAATTTGTATTTCCTCATGAAAGTAACCCAAAGAAAAGCATGAGTAATAACACTATCCTCTTCGCCCTATATCGCATGGGCTACAAGGGTCGAATGACCGGCCATGGATTTAGAGGCGTTGCATCAACAATTTTGCATGAAATTGGCTATCAGCATGCTCATATCGAAGTTCAACTATCGCACTTGGAAAGAGATAAGGTGAGTGGGGCATACAACCATGCTGAATACATTCCACAAAGGGCAAAGATGATGCAGGAGTGGGCTGATTATTTGGATGGCATTAAGGGCGGTGCAAGTGTTCTAAATATCAATATTAAAAGAGGTGCTGCATGAATAGCGACAATGATTTTCTGATGGCTTTAAATGAGGGTGATTGGGATTTTTGGCTATTAAGACCAAAAATCTATTCATGGCAGGCTGCCGCCTTAGTTTGTGAAATTGACCCTGAGATGTTGTTGACTGCATATACCGATAGGGAGTGGCAATTTCATCCTTTTGATTGGTGTGGAAAAGAAAAAGACTTTAAACAGAAATTTACCCTGATTGATGAGAACTCTGTGGGTGAAGGTTTTTATGTTGATTTTGATAAAGTTGATTTGAAAGGTTTCGCAGTTTGGGTAAAACTCAAGACTAACTGGAGGGTACCCAAAAGGCTTGAAGATTTTGCCGAAAAGGAAATTACTCGCAAGGTTAGTGAGACTGGCGAAGATAAAGTAAAGTCTGCAAGGGAATTATCAAACGAATTGAAGTTAATTGGCGCATTATTGGAAGTCCTGATAGACAAGAGTCCGCTAGATTCTCAGGCAAAAGTAATTGCTTTTCTAGAAGCGGAATTTAAAGAACTTGGTGGATTCTCAAAGTCTCATTTGGAGAAGAAGTTTGCAGAGGCAAATGAATTATTTCAAGGTTCTAAGTAAAAGATACCACCCTAATTAGGGTGCCATAATTTCCTATAAACCCTTCTTAGGGTGTATTTAATCAGCATTATTTTTAGAGTTACTCCATGCACCAATGATGGTGCGGCAACGCAAATGGAGAACCTACAATGCCAATTAAATTAGATTTACCAAAGCCAAAAGTCTTGCCTCATGATGGGTGCAGCCGTTGGTCACAATTTGCTGAATTTTCACCTGTATGCCGAGAAACATTCCGCAGATTAAGTCTACAGGGTAAGGCACCAAAACCCATTCGGATGGGCATTCGCTGTACTTTTTATCAAAATAAGGAATTACACAAGTTTCTAGCTAATCCGCTTGGATACAAGTCGGAGGTGGTATGAAAACAATCTCCAATCAAATCATTGAAGCAATGCCAATTAACTTAATTAATGAGTTTAGGACAAAGGCATTTTGTCTTATGACAGACCTTGTCGAGAGGATGGAAATGCGTTTTGATGCACTAACCGCTGAGGAAATCAATTTTTTCAAAGTTCTGAAATCCATCAATAGTGACCAAGAAAGGTTCGATGGTTTGTGTGTAGTCTTTGGAAAACTGATGTATGCCCATCAGGTCATAGATGACATGTATGAGGTGGCTGAATTTCAATCTAGGGTAAGTAGAAATAAGAGTCGTGGTCTTGATGATTCAGAGGTAGTTTGATGAAAAATAACTTTCACAGGGATAGACTTCCAAATCCGCTTGGCTACTTTGAAAAGAGTGGTTTAACTCTTATTGGAAAGGGTGAATGGCGGTCAGCAATCTGCCCATTTCACAAGGATACAGAACCTAGTTTGAGGGTGCGAGTTGAGAATGGGGCATTTAGATGTTTGGCATGTGGAGAGAAAGGTGGGGACATAGTTGCTTTTCATCAAAAGCGATTTGGAATGACTTTTAAAGATGCTTGTATTGCACTTGGTGCGTGGGGGCAATTATGAATGCCGACATTATTAAAGAACAAGCAAGGGTCTTGGCCTCTCAATTTATTAAACAAGGCTATATGCCGCAGGGATTACACCACTATACGAGTGCAGAGGGTGAGTGGCTATATTCAAGAATGCGACTTAATCACCCTGAAAAAACAAAAATTATTAGACCTTTCTACCAGGAGAATGGTAGCTACATACTGGGTGAACCAAAATTTCAAGGAAAGAAACCGCTTTACCAGTTGCCATTATTAAAAGATGCCGAGACAGTCTTTTGGGCGGAGGGCGAGAAAAAGGTTGATGCTTTGATTGGGCTAGGTTTGGTAGCAACAACAAGTGGTGGCGCAACATCACATGATGGGGCTGATTTTGAACCTTTAAGAGGCAAGAGAGTCGTTATATGGGCTGACTATGATGAAAGCGGTAGAGCCCATGCAGGGGCTGTTAAAACGATTCTAGAGGGCTTGAATTGCGATGTCCTATCTATTGATGTCCAGAGGCTTAATTTGCCTGCTAAAGGCGATGTAGTTGATTGGCTCCAAATGTCACCTTTCGCTTCTAAAGACGATGTTTTGGCTTTGCCGCTAATGCCAAAAGAATTGAAGGTTGAAAAAGGTGTTGTTTTGCTAAAGGCGTCTGAACTTACACCCAAACCAATTAATTGGATATGGGATGGATGGATTGCAGGGGGCAAATTTCATTTGTTGGGCGGTGTTGCTGGGACAGGTAAAACAACCATAAGTCTTGCTTTGGCTAGCAGCATTACTAATGGCGGAAGGTTCCCTGATAACACAAGGGCGCCCATTGGTAATGTCGTTATTTGGACAGGTGAGGATGATATTTCAGACACGCTTACTCCAAGACTCATGGCTATGGGTGCAAACTTAGATAAGGTGCATTTTGTTCAAGGTGTTATTAGTGAGAATGGTGAACAACCATTTAATCCTAGCACAGACATGCCAATTCTTCAGCAGGCGATAGCAAAAATTGGCGAGGTAAAACTACTAATTATTGACCCAATTGTTTCCGTAGTGAAAGGGGATTCCCATAAGAATGCAGAAGTTCGTAAAGATTTAACGCCATTGATTCAGATGGCAGAGGGCATGGGGTTTGCAATCATCGGTATTACCCATTTTTCCAAAGGAACATCAGGAAGAGAACCAATCGAGAGGATTACAGGTAGCTTAGCATTTGGCGCTGTGGCAAGAGTTGTCTTGGTTGCGTCAAAAAGCCAAAGCGATGATGGTGATGATGTACGCATTTTCCTTCGTGCTAAATCCAATATAGGTGCTGACAATGGCGGTTTTGAGTATTCACTTGAACAGGCAATAACTGAGGGTGGTATTGAAACATCTAGGGTACTTTGGGGTGAAGCTATAGAAGGTTCAGCAAGGGAATTGTTAGTGGAGGCAGAAGATGATTCTGATGGCGGAAGCATGGCTGAATGTATACAATTTTTAAGCAGCATATTATCCGATGGTGAAATGCTGGCAACAGAGGTCAAGAAGGACTGTATTGGTGCAGGTCACTCCATTTCAACAATGAATAGGGCTAAAAAGAAATTAGGCATCGAAGCCAAAAAGATTGGCATTGGCAAGGGCAGTTATTGGGTTTGGGAAATGCCAAAGGTATCCAAAGAATACAAAGATTCTCAATCTAAAAACATGAGAACCTTTGGGGAATTTGAGAACCTTCGTAGTGATTTGCCGATTATTGAAGGGGAAATTTAATGAGCCCTAGAAAAATAATCGCAATGGCAGAAAGGGAAGGTCTAACCTTAAAACTGCTTCCTAACAGAAAAATCAAGTTAGTTGGCACCCAAGAAATCTATGACAAATGGGCTTTCACAATTACCGAACATAAAGAACAAATCATCAAGGTATTAGAACTTGAAAACAGAGAATTTAATGCCTTATATGAGTATCTTGCCCCATTGTGCAAATGGACTGCTATGGATTACCAAGCATGGCAACAAGACCTTATTGAAATGCCAACTGAAACACTTATTTGCCTGAAGGCACTTAAGAAGTCATGGGTAGAGGGGCGGTTTGGGGCAATGATAAATAGCGATTGAGTTCACTAATGACAAACAAATCACTTAAAAAAGAAGATGTAAATAGACCACTTGAGATTCCTGCCAAACAAGGGCAAACAGGACTGGAAGCAACTACCGAGTTTCTTTTAAAACCTTCATTTTTGGCAGCCAAAGTAATTGATACAGATAAAAGACAACTATCTAAAGACCTTATTGACCTCCAATACACCCAAGCTATGATTGAAAGGTCTATAGGCGAGGTGAAGCAGGGTAACTTCACTGATATTGAGGCTTTGCTATATTCCCAGGCTTATGCCCTGAATGTGATGTTTACAACTTTAATGACTAGGGCCAATAGGCAGGAATACATGCCACCAACTCAAGCACTAATGAGTTTGGCATTTAAAGCCCAAAACCAGTCTAGAGCTACCCTGCAAGCATTGGTGCAATTAAAGCAGCCAAGTAATACTCAATTTATCAAGCAAGCCAATATTGCCCAAGGTCACCAACAAGTAAATAATTTGGCAGAAAAAAACATAACTCCACAAAATGAACTATTAAAGGATAGGTATGCGCACTTGGACACCAGAACAACGCCAACGCCAAAGGGAATTGATACAGCGCTGGAAGCCTTGGGAAAAGTCAACGGGGGCTAAAAC
>CAILJQ010000016.1 GCA_903834625.1 uncultured Bacteroidota bacterium | reverse complement strand
AACTTTTCACCATCTAAATACACCACTTCTGTACCCGATACCAAAATGATAAACAACTCTCCGTTGGGGCCAGTTAAACGGTATGGACCTTGGTTCCCTTCAATACCCACAATGAGGTTTCGTTGAAAACGTCCACGAGATAATGCTGCTTGTCCTTCAATGCTTAAGGTGGTTTTTGAAGAAAGTTGCTGTGTGGTTTTCACCATCAATCCCCTCGATTTTTTATTGTATTGAAGAAAATAAGATGGAATTGGTTTCGACATCAAGTAATCGCCAACAACCATTTTGTTTAGACCCTTGCTAAATTGAATGTAAACTTGATCAAAGTCTTGTAACTCCTGCGTATTCCCCTCCGGTTGAATGGGATTATTGTCATCAGAAATGGCCGCTAAAATATCTATTTCATTGTTCAATTTCCCCGCCAATTGCAGGTTTAAATTGGCATTTACAATGGCATTTTGGTTATTACCCAAACTCAACCCACGCATCAAACTTCCCGAGCTATTGATACCTTCATTTCTCAATAAGGGGTCGAAGCCTGCTTTGTTATTCTCCCATTTAAACGGATTAACACCTACTTGAAATTCTGGCTGAATGATTTGTGGACTTTTATTGAAATAGGCCTTCTTAAGGTTATACGAGAGACATTGGTATTGCACTTCAATGAAGGTATTCAAGGGAATTTGGCCTCTATATAAGTAACCTGTGAAATAGTTTATTGAATAATCTTTTCCTTCAACAAATCCTTTAACATGCACACTGCCTTTCAGTATAACAAAACTATCAAGCAAGGCAGAATCTGTTCGGAGCAATAATTGCTTATTCCGAAAACTCTCATTTTGCTGGGCATTCACGAGCATGCCTGAACAAACAAACAGAATGCCAATCAACAAGTATTTCATTCCAGTTGCCTTAACGGAAGACGTATGCTAAAAGTTGTTCCTACATTGAGTTCGCTATCAAAAGAAATGGCTCCTCCTCCACTTTCAATCATGCTTTTTACAATAGGTAAACCAAGGCCCATTCCTATTACTTTGGTGCTAAAGTATGGCATAAATATTTTCTCTTTTTGCTCCTCCGTTATACCTGTACCATTATCCTTCACGCTAATAAGAAGGAAGTCGTTTTCTGGCAAAACCTTCACTTCAATTAACCCTTCTCTGTCTTCAGGAATGGCCTGACATGCATTTTTAATAAGGTTGGTAAGGGTTCTATTCAAATACCCTGCGTCAAACCAAATATGCACATCTTCTTTACAATCCATTTCAATCTTGCCCTCAAATGTTTGCATTTGTAAATGCACCACTTGCTCTAGTAAGGTATACACATCTATAGATTCATAGCGAGGTACAGGCATTTTAGCAAAAGAGCTAAACTCTGTAGCTAAATCGCTAAGGGTATCTATTTGGGTAATCAATGTTTTAGTTACCCTATTAAAAGTTTCTGGCAGTTTAGGAGATTGGTCTTTCCAAGCCCTCTCTAAATGTTGCACACTCAACTTCATAGGGGTAAGCGGATTTTTTATCTCGTGTGCTATTTGCCGGGCAATATCTCTCCAAGCACCCTCACGCTCACTCTGAGCCAAGCGTATTGCAGAGTCCTCTAGCTGGTCAATCATGAGGTTGTATTGTTGAACCAACTCTCCTATCTCATCTTTTCTGTTCCAATGAATAGGCTCATTTTTCTCGCCAAAAGTGGTTCTAGCCATTTGTCTCTGCAACAACATCAATGGATAAGAAATATTACGTGAAACAATCCAAGCAATGATTCCAATCACAATAAACATTAACGCGTATAGGTTAATAAAACCTACTACAATGGAAGAAATTTCAGCATTTAAATCGGAGCTCTGGTAAAAATTAGGCAATTGAACATATCCAATTAAGGCTCTGTTTTTACCAAATACAGGAACATAAGCCCCCGTATAATTAAAGGTGGCTATCTTTTCATTTTGCACATACTGCGATTCACGCAAATTATTCAAATGGTAATAGGCCCTGGAGTTCATCAAAGGTGCAATAATCCCATCATCATATACTTTTTTAATGGTAGAAGTTAAGAGCTCTCCTTGCGGATTAAAAAACGAAATATCGGTATTATAAAAATCGGCGATTTGGTTAATACTTGCTTCTGCATCTGTGAGGTGCAGGTTAAAGTTGATATCCTGACTCTCATTCTCTATGGCACTAACTACGCTTCTGAGTTTCTTTACCAATTTTTCATTTTGTTTTTCTTGATTTTGTTTGCTTATAAAGCTAATGGTGAAGTAGGCTGTAGCACCAAGGGTAACAAAAACAATCAACACAATACCCAATTGAATCCTTGTTCGTATGAGACTTAAATCGGCATCTTTTACAATCAAAAAATTATTGATATGCTTCTGAACCCATAACCATACTTTGTTTTCATAAAAGGCTTTGTTTTTGGTCCAACGATTATTCACCAACACATACACCATAATAAATCCAATTAAGATGATGGTAAAAAAGGTAAATGAAAGGGAAAACAAGCCAAAAGGTTCATACCATGCAGCAGATTTACGACTTACCACAACAAACAATTGTTCATTCTCCTTAAACAACAAATGGCTATAGCCTTGGTCTTCAAAAATCTTGCTTTTATTGTTGCCAATATTATCCCAAGTGAAGGTGGTTCTGTAGGCAAAATCTCCACTCTGACTTAACAAGCGCATGTCTCTATAAATAGCGTAGCTGTAATTGTACTGTCGGTTATAATTGTTCCTAAAACCATCTATAAGCAACTCATCAAAGCGGTTCTCATCTTGTAATAATTTGGGTTGAAGGTGAATAAAAAAATACCCCAATATCTTCCCCTTATCTCTAATAATAAACTTACCCAAATACCCTTTTAAATAGGCATTGTTCTTTAAGAACCTAAAGTTGTTATTAATGGTTTTTGAACCAAGATTTTTATAGATATAATCAACTTGGGCAAAGCTAAAAACGTTCCTTCCTCGGTTGTGATTTAACACAGAATCAAAATCATAAACAGAAATATCATATTTACCTAAATAGCCTGAAAAATAAAGCTGTCTGAGTCGTTTTACTATTTGCGATTTATAGGCAATGGGATTTACATAGTAGTTTTTGATGATTTTGCTACTCGCCAAATTGTGTTCTATATCCTCTAAGAAATATTCGGCACTTACATCGTTTTGCGAAACCAGTTTGGCGGCAAATAAGAACCTGCGCTCCTCCTCCTCAGTGATGCTATAATGGTAAATTCCCAATGAGGTAAAAATACTGATCATTACTACCAGGGTAAAATAGCGTTGGAAGCGGTTTAACAGGTGCTCAAAAAAATGAAAATACAAAAGAAAAACGCCAATAATGATTGAAGCTGAGACCGTATACAATACATTGCGTTCAAACAAATAGTACACTAAAAATGGATGAAGAAAATAGAAAACCAATCCAACTACAAAGAACTTTTCATACCCAGAAAGTGTGTGTGACTTAAGCAGGGTATAAAACCTCAGCACCATTTGAAAACAAATAAGCACCAGCATAAATGCCAATAGAATACCCAATAAGGTGTATTGGTTAATGGCATAAATATTCTTTATATCAAAACTTATTTGTGAATCGAATACCAAACTCTTTACACTGTCTATTGCTCCTTCTGCCAAAACCATGGTTAACCATGCACTTAAAGCCAATACCAAGAGCTGAACCGATTTATTTTTAGAACTCGAAAAGGATACTCCACGAATAAGCAATAAGAACCATAACAGCAAACCTGCTGCTACAATAAAATCTCCCAATGAAGGATTGTAGATAGAAGAAGCATAAATGGTTGGACTAAACAAATGCTGTCCATAGATAAAAATGGGTAATGCATTTTTCAAGAAAAGCCATCTAGCCGTTTGGGTCAGACCTAAAAACACCACCGAGCCTAGAATCAAGTTTTTTTCTGCCAAATCTCTACACACCAAATGAAACAGCCATGCAGAGACCAAGATATTTAATAAGATAAACAAGCGTAACCAATAAGGGGTTAACTTAGGAAAACCAAATATTTGGATGGAGCATAGATACGCACCTTTTCTGTTGTACAAATCATGAAAGTCTTTGATAGGAGAAGGACTAAACAGGGCCGAACCCAAGAAACTTAAATCTTGGTTGATGTGGTTTTGGATGTATTGATTTTGAAATTGATAATCTGTTTTTAAACGATAAAACAGGGCCAGTTTGTAGGAACCCTTTTCTAAAAACGATACCAAATAAGTTCCGTTATTGGTGTTTAAATAAACAAAACCATCTTTAAGAGCAGGTAAATACTTGGTAGAATTTATGGTATTATCTGTCCATAAAATTAGGGTGTCGTTTCTAAACAAATGAACTATAAAGCTTTCTCTCTCGGCTATCTCCTCTAGCTCCATCCACTTTCTGCTAATCACTGCAGAGTCTTTCAGGAATTGGTAAATTAGGTCTTTACTTTCTGCTTCTTTATCATGTATTACCTGTTGAATGCGCTCATAATTATCACGCGCTTGCTGGTCTGTATTTTGCAAAATACCCACTTCTGTTGCTAGTAATAACACCAGCAAAACAAGGCTAATTAATAGCCAGAGTGTGTATTTTAACATTCTTTTCAAATCAATAGGAGCGCTAGTTTGGGCAATTTAGGTGAAAACAATTAAAGCCATTTTTCTTTCTCTAAGTACTCTGTCACATAATCTTGAATACCTTCCTCTAAAGTACTAAAAGGATGTGAATACCCAATACCTATCAACTTACCCATCTCGGCTTCAGTAAAATACTGGTAGGTATCTCTTATGTCTTCAGGAATAGGGATGTATTCAATTTGAGCAGGGAGATTTAGGGCTTTAAAAATTGAATGGGCCAAGTCGTTCCAAGTTCTGGCTGTGCCTGAACCTAAATTATACAAGCCGCTGTTTTTGCGATGGTTCATTAAAAACATGCATACTTCGCAAAGGTCTTTCACGTATATAAAATCACGCTTTTGCTCGCCATGTTGGTAAGCATCTTTGTGTGATTGAAACAACTTAACCTTACCTGTTTTTTTTATTTGATGGTAGGCATGAAACACCACACTAGCCATGCGTTCTTTGTGGTATTCGTTTGGACCGTATACGTTAAAAAACTTCAGTCCTGCCCAGAAATAAGGTTGTTCTTTTTGTTGCAAAACCCAATGGTCAAAATCATTCTTCGACCTACCATAAGGGTTCATAGGTTTTAATTGCAACAAGTGATCTTCTCTATCTTCATAGCCTAATTCGCCTTCCCCATAGGTAGCCGCGCTTGATGCATACACCAAGGGTATTCCCTCTTTGGTACAACTTTTAAACAAGGCTTTGCTGAAATCGAGGTTTAACTCTTTAAAAATGTTCTCGTCCTTTTCTGTTGTATCTGTTCTTGCCCCAATATGAAATACAAATTGTACCTCATGGGCATTTTGTTCCATCCATTCAAAAAAGGCTTTACGTTCAACTTTGGCGGTGAATACCTTTCCATCTAGGTTTTTCTCCCTACCGGCAATGTGGCCAAAATCATCCACTAAAATTAAATCATTGTAGTTGGCAGCATTGAGTTTTGCTACCAAACAACTACCAATAAAACCTTCTGCTCCGGTGATTACTATCATAATTTACCAATAATCAACGAAAGTAAGGAAACTGCTAGAGAAAGAAAATTTGTAAACGCCGAGTCGACTGAATAAGTCAATTATTCTCCGTAATACTCTACAAAGTTATTTTCGGTTTCAATCAATTTGATGCAATGAAGGCTACCATTTTCAATTTGAGGAGCCATTATATCCCACACAGCCACCACAATATTTTCAATAGAAGGCATCATTCCTTTGAGGAAATCAACGTCTTCATTGAGGTTTTTATGGTCGAGTTTTTCTGTAACAGAGTCTTTAATAATTTGCTTCAATTTCTTCAAATCCATCACCATTCCTGTTTCAGGATTAGCAACGCCTTTAATGGTCACAAACAACTCAAAATTATGGCCGTGGTAGTATTTATTGGAGCATTTGCCAAAAAACGCTTCATTTTCAGCTTCAGTCCAATTAGAATTATACAACTTATGAGCAGCATTAAAGCGCTCGCGTCGTGTGATGTAAACTATTTTCTGTTTTCCGGCCATGCCCTGGTAAAAATTGCCCGCAAATATAGCGATAATTGACTTTTTACAAGTATTTGTTTTAAAGGTTCAACACTTAATAGGTATTATCTGCATGTACCAACAAGTTCCTGCTAAAACAAATTTCTTCAGGTGCTGGCAAACGAGGGATGATTTGCAATGATTTAAGGTCGTTTAGAATAGAGATTAATTGTATTTCATCAATCTCTTCAGAATAGGCATATTCCAACTCACTAAACCATTGTTTGGCATCTTCTAATTTCAATTGATAGCGCCAAGCCACCATGGCAGTAGCTTCTTCTTCTTTAAATTTCAACGTATAACAACTTTCGTTCACCACCTCTAAGACTTTCGATAAGAGTTCAACATCTTTTTCAATAAAGTTGTTATGCGCAACTACAGCAAAACATGGCCAAGGTGTTTTACATTCACCCAAAAACCTAAATTCTCTTGCATCTACGAGTGGTTTTGTCATGTACTTTTCCCACATAAACACCTCAGCTTCGCCAGAAGCCAAGGCTTTTCTGGCTCCATCCATATTACCCACCAACAAAAAATCTGTTTCAGGGTTAATGGTATGACCCAAATTTCGTGCATTTACAAAAGCCATCAAGTGAGAGCCTGAACGGTAGCGACTAATGGCATATTTACGTCCGTTAATTTGATCCAAATGTGTAATAGAACTATTCACACCTGTATAAATTCCCCAACGAAGAGGTGAATTCACATAAAACTGAACTATTTTACTTGGGTTTCCTGCTAAAATATCTGCTACAATGCCCTCGGTTAGGGTAATGGCAATATCAAGCTCATTGTCTCTTAAAGCCTTGCACATAGCACCTGTTCCACCTGGCACATCTACCCATTGAATTTCTATGCCTTCCTTAGAAAAATTCCCATTTTCATTTGCCAAATGCCAAGCCAAGTTAAAATGTTCGGGAACGCCGCCAACGCTCACCACTCTTTTCATACTTTTAAGCTCTAATAAGTCCATAAATTGTGTTTGATAGTAATAACGAAATTAGCATGAAATTGATTTTCAAAAATCAATCAATCTTCCTTTTTTTCTAATGCTTCTAGATAAACAATCCTATTCTCCTTACTCCTGCGCGCAATATTACGTCGCTCTTGGTCTAAAGCTAAATCAAGCGCCACATTTAAATCGAATCCCAATAAAAGAATAAAGGTATTTATATAGATGAGCATCATAATAACAATCAATACTCCTATGGAACCATAAACTTTATTATAGGAGTTAAAGTGATTCACATATTGTGAAAAGCCATAGGTGGTAATAAGGGTTACCACACTTGCAAAGATGGCACCTGTACTGAAGAAGTTCCATTTTCGTTGCTTGGCGGGCGCATAAAAATAAATGGCGCCAACAATACCCATCACAATAAAACCTACCACCAAAATATTAAATCCCGCAATAATGGTAGGAATGGTACTACTTGGGAAATACTTCACCTTCTCTAAATAAGAAATCAAAATGGTTCCTGTTGTAACCATTAACACCGAGACAATAATCAATACTATAGAGAAAAATGCGAGTCCAATCGCAACCAGGCGTTGTTTCCAAAACGGACGAGTTTCTTTAAAATGGCTGTATTTATTCAACAAATCCATCAAATTATGAAAGCCATTGGTTGAAAAATACAAGGCAGATATAAAACCTAACGACAACAATCCTCCCCTTTGGTTTTTCAAAATATCAACCAATGTTTCTTTGATAGTTTCATAAACATTGGGAGGAATAGCCTCGGCAATGAAAAACAAAATCTCATCAGGGGTGTATTT
>CAILJQ010000015.1 GCA_903834625.1 uncultured Bacteroidota bacterium | reverse complement strand
TGGATAAATTTAAATCAACCCCTCAACCTGTTGTAAATGTGAAATTTCCGTTGCCTTTAGCTGAAGTAAAGGCAGTGGAAATTGCCCAAGATTTGTTGCCAAATTCTGAGGTTCAAAGCTCCGGAAATATGCTTTTAGATATGTATTGTTTAGAGGGAATGAAGCTGTTTAATCAGGGTCCATTTGCTGCCAATAGAAAGCAAAAATCTGAAGACGGTTTGTAGTTTTTTCTTCGGTTCGAGCCAAATAATGACCCTCAATTGGCTTAGTTTTGGTGGAAAAGTTTCAAGTAAAAAAGGAAATTATCCGACTTCATTTCTACGAACCAAATGCCGGGATGTAAGGTGCTAATGTCTATTTCAATTTCATCGTTTTTTTCATGAAAAATGGCTGAAGTTTTTTTGCCATTTTGGTCAATCAAACTTAATTCTAAATTTTGTTTAGGAAGTTTTTGACCCCTTAAAAATACTTTTTTACTAGCTGGATTAGGGTAGAGTTCAAATGATTGGTCTTCGAATTGGAATGATATTATTCCAGTTGGGTTTGATTGCGTATAGAGTTTAAGTTGTATTGAATTTTTGGATTCATAGGGTCTGCAAATTCTGTCTTCTGCAAAAAAGGTAAGGTAATAAGGAGATGGATTTATATCTGACAAAGAAGGTGACCAACAAATTCTCAAGGTATCATTTATTGGACCATTAAGGCCTCTTGTAGCAGGATTATAGGTAGGTTGAAGGCTTAGTCCTTTTTGAAACAAAAGGGAAGGTGTATTAAAATAAATATCGCTGGTATCTCTCTCTGGGTCTATTGCCACTATTTTATAACAAGTTTGAACTGTAGGGGGAAAATAAATAGTTCCCTTAGCGCCATTATTCATCAATTGAAAGGTAGAATCATATACCAGAAAATTGGGAGGATTTTGGTTGGCACAAAAAGTGTTAAATATGGCCAACTCCCTCACCATTCTGCTGATTACAGTGGGTTTTCCCTCTAGGGTTCGCCATTCTTTTACTTCTATGGCAAAATTGGATACAAAATTCCCTGTTGGTTTGAAGCGCAATTCACCTGTTGTTTGGTTCAAACCGAAACCACTTGTATCTGGAGCTCCAAAATAGGGGAAAGGAACCCTATAAGTATAAGGCGTCAAATAAGTAGCCAACTGTTTGCTACCACTCTTCAGCGGAATGATTTGATAAGAGAGGCTATCTCCATCTGGGTCTATGGCTTGTTGCCCAAATATTACATCCGTTCCTGAGCAGGTTTGAAGGATGGGGTTGTTTATAAAAATTACTGAATTGTTGGGTGTTGAAAGACAACGGTTCAATTCCATGTCGATATAAAAGTTGGTGAGCTCAGGTTTAAACAAGCTATTGATATCTTTATTTCTGCAACAATTTTCATAGGAGATATTTACCAGGCAGCAGCTTTGGGGCAAATAGGATAGATCAACTTTTCCTTCAAAATAGTAAACTTCAATACCTGGAGTATGGGTTCCGGGGGTTCTTGTACCGCAATTACTACAAATGCTTTTGCTATGTTTGCATTGCCAGGTGGCGTCTTTGGCAGAAGATTCTTTGACAATTTGTAAGGGGAAATTGCCTAACAAAGAATCTGTAAATACTCCTGTAACACCTTTAATTTGGATGTTTAATGCACAAGTGGTACTCAAGGAGCCCGGACAGCTGCTACAAAATTCGGCACCGTTGCAAGAACGGTATACTTTTAATCCTATTAAATACTCATTTGGCTTACCCGTGGGGGCATACCTAAATTCTGCTGCAGTATGATGTTTAGCCTTAAGTTGAAGAGAGTTCAACACAAATGTAATAGAGAGGAGGAAAATGAGTTTTTTAGCCATGCATATTGATTATTAGCCTATTTCAAATTTAGCCATTGAACAAATTTAAATTTTGTTAAAAATTTGACTCTTACTAATAAAAATCACCCGTTTTGATTTCGGGATAATGCGTACTTTCGCTGATTGAAAAGTGAAAGCAATTGTTTAACATGATTAAATGGTGGAAAATAGCCGGTATCATACTGGTATTGTATGCGTTAATAGGAGGCTTATTGATGCCTGTGCCTCAGTTGCCTATTTTGATGCAAAGCATTAGAAACTTGTATTACCATGTGCCCATGTGGTTTGGCATGTTGGGTTTGCTTATCGCTTCTGCTGTTTATGCGGTTCGAACCTTAATGAAAAAAGATTTATTGGAAGATGTAAAATCTGAATCTTTTGCGCGGGTTGGGATGTTGTATGGATGTATTGGTTTGGTAACTGGAATGATTTGGGCAAAAAATACTTGGGGAGATTTTTGGACCAATGACCCAAAACTTAACAGTGCAGCCATTGGAATGTTGATGTATGCGGCCTATTTTGTTTTGAGAAGCTCCATTGAAGATCCAGAGAAAAAAGCGAGGATTTCTGCTGTTTACAACCTATTCTGTTTACCAGTATACATAGTATTGATTTATATTTTACCTAGGTTAACTGCCTCACTTCACCCGGGTAACGGAGGAAATCCAGGCTTTAACTCCTATGATTTAGACAGCAGGTTAAGAATGGTGTTTTACCCTGCAGTTACTGGTTGGTTGTTGATGGGATTTTGGATAGCCGACCTACAAATACGTGTGAAGAAACTCATTTTAGCAAAAGAAAACGAAGATTAATATGAATAAGTTTATCATCAATCAAGTTCAAACGCATAGCAGCAATATGCCAGATGCAGCAGGTACCGATAAGTTTATGGTAGTGGTTGCGGTTATAGCCATTCTCTTTATTGGAATTGTTGGATATATGGTTTCCCTGGATTTGAAACTTAAAAAGCTCGAAAAGAAATAACATGAACAGAACTAGCATTATTGGATTGGTGATTATTGCTTTGGCCATTGGTGCCATTGTGAGCATGTATGGCGATGCCAGTACCTACGAAAATTTTGAAGTAGCAAAAGAAAATCCAGGCAAAGAATACCATATAGTTGGCGTTCTGAACCGAGAAAAAGAAAAATATTACGACCCACAAAAAGATGCAAATTACTTTACCTTTTACTTAATTGACGAAAAAGGAATAGAGAGTAAAGTGGTATACCATAACCCTGAACCAGCAGATTTTGATAGGTCAGAAAAAATAGTGATTGTTGGAAGCATGGAGGGTGAGCAGTTTGAGGCGTCTAAAATCTTATTGAAATGTCCGAGTAAGTATACGGATAACCAGGTGAAAACCTAAGGGTATTTAAAACGTTTAACAGTTTGTGAAGTTGGTGGGTGTGGTAATTACCGGGACTTTTCCCGATTAACAGAAGAATAATATACAATGGAATCAGTTACATTTATAGGTGAACATTTGTTTTGGGGAAATTTAGGTCATACCGCAGTGGTTGTATCTTTTATTTCATCCATTTTGGCCTTTATCAGTTACTTTTTTGCGGAGAAAAATCCACTAGATCAGAGCTGGAGTAAATTGGCTAAATACGCATTTCAATTGCATAGCCTTGCTGTTTTAACCATTATTGGCGCCTTATTTAAGATTATTTACAGTCATTATTTTGAATACCATTATGCTTGGCAACATAGCTCGCGCGATTTGCCTGTGCATTTTATGATTTCATGCTTTTGGGAAGGTCAAGAAGGAAGTTTCTTACTCTGGATTTTCTGGCAAATGGTTATTGGTCAAATCTTATTGCGCAGCGCTAAGTCATGGCTGAACCCAGTAATGGCCGTTTTAATGCTTTCGCAAATTGCCTTAACAAGTATGTTGTTAGGCGTTAAAATTATTTCGTATAAGTTGGGTAGTAGTCCGTTTGAATTGCTAAGAAATGTGATGTCAAATGCACCAATCTTCCAACAAGCAGATTACCTGAGCAAAGTAAAAGATGGTAACGGTTTGAACCCATTACTGCAAAATTATTGGATGGTTATTCATCCACCTACCTTGTTTTTTGGATTTGCCACAACTGTAGTTCCATTTGCTTATGCCATTGCTGCCTTGTGGAGAAGAGACTACAGCGAGTGGTTAAAACCTGCCTTGCCTTGGGCTTTAATTAGTTCAATGGTATTAGGCGCTGGAATTATCATGGGTGGTTTTTGGGCTTATGAAAGTTTGAGTTTTGGAGGATATTGGGCTTGGGATCCGGTTGAAAATGCATCCTTGGTGCCTTGGTTAATATTGATTGCAGGTATTCATGTTATGATAATCCATAAATCAACGGGGAACTCTTATATAGTGGCAGTAATATTAATTATCACTACTTTCTTATTGGTATTGTATGCTACTTTCTTAACGCGTTCAGGGATTTTAGGAAACTCATCTGTACACTCTTTTACCGATTTGGGTATGAGCGGACAGCTATTAGTTTTCTTGTTATTCTTTGTGGTAATGGCTGTTGCCCTCATTGTTTGGCGTTGGAAAGAAATGCCTCGATCTGCCAAGGATGAAGAAATTTATACCCGTGAATTTTGGATGTTTATTGGTAGTTTGGTGTTGGTTATTTCTTCTTTCCAAATTACTCTTACTACTTCCATTCCTGTATTTAACAAAATGTTTTCGGCCAATATGGCGCCACCTGCCGATGTGATTTCACATTACAACAAATGGCAAATGCCCATGGCTATTATCATTGGTGTTTTAACAGCAGTTGCTCACTTGTTGAAGTATAAAAAGAATGGACCAGAAGGCTTAAAACGTATGGGTATTTATGCCGCTATTTCCTTGGTATTAACTATAGCCTTATACTTTGGCTTTGAGTTGAAGAACTTTATCTATGCAGGTTTATTGTTTGCTGGCGTATTTGGTATTGTAGCTAACTTTATGCTTCTGTTGCCTTTTTTACGTGGTAAAATAAAATTGGCGGGAGCCAGTGTGGCGCATGTGGGTTTTGGTTTGTTGTTGATAGGGGTATTGGTTTCTTCGGCTAACAAAGAAGTTATTTCTATCAACGATTCTGGTAAACCAATTAATCCTGAAGCAAGTTCAAAAGAAAATGTAGAGAACATATACTTAGAGCGGAATACACCGCACAAAATGGGTGACTATATTATCACCTATGTAAAAGACTCGCAGCATTGGGTAAACACCTATTACCAGGTTAATTACCAAAAATTAGATGCCGATGGAAATGTAGATTATACGTTTAACCTTTATCCAAACGGACAGATAAATCCTAAGATGGGATTGGTGGCGAACCCCGATACCAAACATTATTTCAGTCACGATGTGTTTACTTATGTTAGTTCAGTTCCTTCAAATAAGGGTGAGGCCAAGTTCATCAACGAAAAACGTCATGAAGTTGGAGTAGGTGATACCATATTTACCAATAATGGATATGCTATATTAAAAGGTGTAAACTCTAATACAGAAGCTGAAAAAATTGATGTAAACAACTTTCAGGTATTGTTAGGAGCCGAGTTAAAGGTATATACCTTAAGTAAAGAATATGATGCCATGCCTATGTATGGTGTTCAAAACAATGCAGCTACAAGCTATGAAGCCCTGGTAGATGAGGCCAAATTGAAGTTTAGGTTTATAGGTGTAAATCCGCAAAACCAAAAAGTAACCATCTTAAGTTACGAGCAAGATATGAGTGGCGATTTTGTGATTATGAAAGCCATTGTATTCCCTTGGATTAATTTGGTATGGGCCGGTACCATTATAATGATCGTAGGATTTTTCCTAAGCATCATCAAAAGAATGGGCGATCTGAAATAGGTTCAGACCGCCCAGTACTTTTTATTTTTTGACTTTTCTTAGAGGTTCTTTTTTAAGAAGAACGGACCAAAGGGCAACAATGCTGCTGCCAGTGCTATGGCTGTTTGTTTAAGAGACCAATCATATTCAATTTTTGCTCTAATCATCCACCAAATATAGAGAATGAATAAAACGCCATGGGCCCAACCAAAGTATTTTACTGGTAAGGGATTGCCCAACACATATTTAATAGGCATGGCTACAAAAACCAGAATGAGAAAGGAAACTCCCTCGGCCATGGCTATTTTTTTGAACTGATGGAGCAGTTTTTTATCTGACATAGTTGGGATAATTATAAATTTCCTCTGCTTTCTTGTTCACGTTCTATGGCCTCAAATAAGGCTTTGAAATTTCCTTTACCAAATGATTTAGCACCTTTACGTTGGATAATTTCATAGAACATGGTTGGTCTATCTTCAACAGGTTTGGTAAACAACTGTAATAAATATCCTTCGTCATCTCTATCAACCAAAATTCCCAATTCTTTTAATGGCTCTAAATCTTCTTCAATAGGACCCACTCTGTCTAACAAATCATCGTAATAGGTTACAGGTACTTTTAAAAATTCAACACCTCTCGACATTAAGTCTTTTACTGTGGTAACAATATCAGCAGTAGCAATGGCAATATGTTGGGTTCCTTCGCCTTCATAGAATTCTAAATATTCTTCTACCTGTGACTTTCTTTTACCTTCAGCGGGTTCGTTGATAGGAAATTTAACAAAGCCATTTCCATTACTCATTACTTTACTCATGAGGGCAGAGTATTCTGTTGAAATGTCGTTATCATCAAATGAGAGAATGTTTTTAAAACCCATTACATTTTGGTAGAAATCTACCCAAGGGTTCATTTGGTTCCAACCAACATTTCCAACGCAATGGTCAACATACAACAAACCAGTTGGAGCTGGATTGTAGGTGCTTTCCCATTTAACAAAGCCCGGCATGAATACGCCATTATAGTTTTTGCGTTCAATAAACATGTGCACTACTTCACCATAAGTATGAATACCGCTCATGCGCACTTCACCATCTTTATCTGTAATGGTTTTTGGCTCCATGTAGGATTTGCCTCCTCGTTTGATTGTTTGTTCGTATGCATCATAGGCATCATCTACCCAAAGAGCCAATACTTTAACGCCATCGCCATGTTTTTTGTGGTGCTCTGCAATAGGAGAATCTGAATGCAAAGGTGAGGTTAACATCAACCTCATTTTGTTTTGGATCAACACATAACTGGCACGATCCCTCACACCTGTTTCTGGTCCGGCATAGGCAAGACTCTGAAAACCAAAGGCTGTTTTGTAAAAATGGGCTGCTTGCTTGGCATTCCCAACGTAAAGTTCAATATAGTCGGTTCCGTTCAGTGGCAGGAAATCTGCACCGGTTTCATTGTTTAGGTTCATGGGACAAATATATAAATTTTTTGCTGATTCGCTTGCTAAGCAGCCTATCCCATGCAGTGGTATGTTGGTAAATTTAACTTCGGACTGAACCTATTCTACCCAACTTTTGTAATAATGTGGATCTTCGCAATCTAGCGCGGCTTGGGTAATTTCAAGCGGGTAAAAAGGATCGATCATTACAGCCAATTCTTTGGTTTCGGTTTTGCCAATTGATTTTTCTACAGTACCTGGATGTGGTCCGTGCGGAATACCTTTTGGATGTAAGCTAATCATTCCACGCTCTACATGTTTGCGGCTCATAAAATCGCCATCTACGTAATACAGCACCTCATCGCTATCTACATTGCTGTGGTTGTAGGGTGCAGGAATGCTATTTGGATGATAATCGTACATGCGAGGCACAAAAGAGCAAATCACAAAATTGTGTCCTTCAAAGGTTTGATGAATAGGAGGTGGCATATGTATACGTCCTGTTATTGGCTCGTAGTTGTGTATGCTAAACCCGTATGGATATTGGTATCCATCCCAACCTATGGCATCAAATGGATGTGTTGCATAGATGTATGGATAAATTAAATCTTGCTTTTTGATTAGCACCTTAAAATCGCCATGTTCATCATGGGTTTCTAGGTTGGTTGGAAGTTTGATATCACGTTCGCAATAAGGGGAGTGTTCTAGGAACTGACCAAATTGGTTAAGGTAACGTTTAGGTGGTTTAATAGGGGAGAAGCTCTCTGTAATAAGTAGACGGTTGTTTTCTGTATGAAACTCCATTTGGTAAATTACCCCACGAGGAACTACCAAATAATCACCATATTCAAATGGAATATTGCCATAAAGGGTTTTGAGGTTTCCACTGCCCTCATGAATAAAAATAACCTCATCTGCATCGGCATTTTTATAGAAATAATCTGTCATGCTTTTGCGCGGGGCAGCAACAGTAAGATAAAGGTCGCGGTTAAATAGCATCACCACGCGCGATTCTAAATAATCATCTTTAGGAGCGGTATGGAAGGTGAGGAAGCTTCTGTTTCTTAAGTTTTTTGGCATTGCTGCCACTGGAGCCACGCTGTGTGCATGCTCAATTTCTTTCACCAATGTAGGTGGATGGCAGTGGTATACTAAAGAGTAAAGGCTTGAAAAACCTTCTGTTGAAATCAACTCTTCTGCGTATAGGGTTCCATCTGGTTTGCGGAATTGTGTATGACGTTTTTCGGGTAGTTTACCCAAGCGGTGGTAAAAAGGCATATTTTTGTTCTAAATAATATTAATGGGTTCCAACCTTTGTGCTGTATATGCTTGACTATATATCTTTGCAATGGTGGAATTCTTCAAAAATAAAAAAATGCCTCATAAACTTTGTTTTAAAAACCTGATTTTTATCAACCTGCTGCTTATTTTACTTTCATGTAATGAGCAACAACCCAAAAAGGTATTGCCAGATCCGTCGGATTCTTTGGCTAATACAGAAGCTGTGAAGCAATTGAGTAAGGCAATGGAAGAAAATCCAGAAAATGCTGAGTTGTATTACCAACGCGGACAGTTATATGCCAACCAAAAGTTTCTGAACAGAGCAGAGGATGACTTTATTGATGCGGTGAAAAGAGACTCTTTGAATCCCTTGTATCATTATGTGTTAGGCAGAACCCAATATGCCATGAACCAAACCAAGGATGCAGCCAACCAATATGAAAAGGCATTGGCCCTTAAACCAGATTATACAGAGGTTTTAATAAAGTTGGCCGATTTATACTTTGTGGTAAAAGAGCATCCTAAATCATTGGAATTGCTGAACCGAGGGATTAAAATGGATCCAAGCAATGCCTATTTATACCATATGTTGGGTATGAATTATAAAGAGATGGGTGATACTGGCAGGGCCATTTATCATTTTCAAACAGCCATTGAGTATGATCCCAAAGATGTAGAATCAACCTTATACATTGC
>CAILJQ010000014.1 GCA_903834625.1 uncultured Bacteroidota bacterium | reverse complement strand
GAATATTTTGCTTTAAACAATATAGTAGGCATTACAGATATTGACACCCGCGAAGTGGTTAGGCATGTGCGCAGTAAAGGAGCGATGAATGCCATCGTTTCTTCTGAAAATAAAAGTATAGAAGAACTCAAAGCTGAATTGGCTGCAGTTCCTTCCATGGAAGGATTGGAATTGTCGTCAACCGTTTCTACCAAAGAAACCTACTTTATGGGAAATGATGCTGCACCAAGGCGCGTGGCGGTATTAGATTTAGGCGTAAAGAAAAATATCCTTCGTTGTTTAGAAGAAAGAGGAACTTATCTGGCCATTTTTAATTGCAAAACAAGTTTTGAGGAGATGATGCAATTTAAACCAGATGGTTTTATGATTAGCAACGGACCTGGAGATCCGGCCGTTATGCCTTATGCGGTTGAAACTGTAAAGAAAATTGTTGATGCTGGTATTCCTCTTTTTGGAATTTGCTTGGGTCACCAAATGCTCGCAGAATCACAAGGATTACATACCTTTAAAATGTTTAACGGTCACCGAGGTTTAAATCATCCTGTAAAAAATCTAATAACTGGTCATTGTGAAATTACTTCACAAAACCATGGTTTTGGAGTAAGCCTAGAGGAAACAATGAACCATCCAACAGTTGAGTTAACGCATATTAACTTAAATGATAATACGGTAGAGGGGATTCGTATCAAAGGGAAAAAAGCATTCTCTGTGCAATATCACCCAGAGGCTGCTCCCGGACCGGAAGATAGCAGATACTTGTTCGACGATTTTGTTACGATGATGCAAGCCTAATTTTTTAAATATAAAATTCATATAAAACCAATTAAAATCTAATATTCATGAGCGCAATTATCGACATCCACGCCCGCCAGATCCTCGATTCAAGAGGTAACCCCACTGTTGAAGTAGAAGTAATTACAGAAGACGGAGCCCTTGGCCGTGCTGCTGTGCCATCTGGCGCCTCTACAGGAATTCACGAAGCCGTAGAATTGAGAGATGGAGATAATAACGTATACATGGGTAAAGGGGTATTAAAAGCCGTTGCAAATGTAAATGAGCAAATTTGTGATAATCTAATAGGTGTTGATGTATTTGAGCAAAACGAAGTAGATCGTAAAATGAACCAATTGGATGGCACTGAGAACAAAGGCAATCTTGGAGCCAACGCCATTCTTGCAGTTTCTATGGCATGTGCAAAAGCAGCAGCCATTGAGGCCAATATGCCTTTATACCGCTATGTTGGTGGAGTAAATGCAAATACACTTCCAATACCATTGATGAATATTTTGAACGGTGGTGCACACGCAGATAATGCCATCGATTTTCAAGAATTTATGATTATGCCTACCAATGCAGGTACTTTTTCTGAGGCATTGCAAATGGGAACTGCCGTATTTCACCACCTAAAAGCTGTATTGAAGAAAAAAGGATATAGCACCAATGTAGGTGATGAAGGTGGTTTTGCCCCTAATATTCAATCAAATGAAGAAGCAATTGAAACCGTGTTAACTGCTATTGAGACAGCTGGCTTTAAACCTGGAAAAGACATTTATGTAGCCATGGATGCCGCAACAAGTGAACTTTGGAACGAAGAAAAAGGATTGTATATTTTCAAAAAGTCAGACAAACGTGAACTTTCACCAAGTGATATGGTTGCGTATTGGACCGAATGGGTTAACAAATACCCAATCATTTCCATTGAAGATGGTTGTGCAGAAGACGATTGGTTCGGATGGTCGGAACTAACCAAGGCCATTGGTTCAAAATGCCAACTTGTTGGTGACGATTTGTTTGTAACCAACGTGAAACGATTGAAAAGAGGAATTACCGAAAATATTGCAAACTCAATTTTGGTAAAAGTTAACCAAATTGGTTCACTTACAGAAACCATTGATGCTGTGAATATGGCTACTAGAGCAGGATATACCAATATCATGAGTCATAGAAGTGGTGAAACAGAAGATACCACCATCGCAGATTTAGCTGTTGCATTAAACAGTGGCCAAATTAAAACTGGGTCGGCAAGCAGAACCGATAGGATTGCAAAATATAACCAATTGATTCGTATTGAGGAAGAATTGGGTAGCAATGCTTATTACCCAGGTAGAGAATTTAAATACGCTAAATAAGCGAAATGAAATTCTCTTTTAAATACAAGAAACTCTTGAGGAATAAATATTTCCTTACAGGACTTGTATTTGTACTTTTGCTTTTGTTTAACGAAAGGAATAGTCTTTTTGATCAGATGGAGTATAAGCGAAATTTAAAAGAAGCAAAGGAAAAACACTTGTACTACCAATCAGAAATAAAGAAGGTTAAAAAAGAGAAAGAAGAGTTATTTGGTAATCCCAAAAATCTCGAAAAATTCGCCCGAGAAAAATATCTCATGAAAGCAGACAACGAAGATGTGTTTGTGATGATTGAGGAAGAAAAGAAATGAAAAAAAGAGGCAACTAAAAATAGTTGCCTCTTTTTTATTTTATCATTATTTACCTCAACAAAGTAAACTCCCCATTAACTTTTTCTTCATATCCACTAGGGTCTTTAATAACAATTTGGTAGAAATATATACCAGGAGGAGCAATGTTCCCTTGATAAGTACCATCCCATCTAAAGTTTATGTCATTGGTCTCTAAAATGGGAATATTCCATCGGTTGTATATGCGGACAAAAGCCTCCGAAAAGCCGTAATATTTTATTCCAAAAGAATCGTTCAAACCATCTCCATTTGGCGTAAAGGCAGTAGGCACAAAAACGCGAGACTTTTCAAATACATAACCTATATAACTGATAGAGTCATGGCATCCAGAATAATTCTCTGCTAGTAATGAAAAAACTAAAGTTCCAGTATCTGGCGGATAATATAAAACAATATCCTTTTTGCCACTTTCCACCATAGTGCCATCAATGTACCAAGTTAATTTACTTGCTCTTGCGCCTGTAAAACTTAGCGTGATTTTTTCTTCTACTACCCAATAATCTGGTTCGAAATTGAAATTAGCTAAGGCCTTTTCCTTTATTAAAACAGAGCTTCTAACAGTATCGCTGTAGCAACGTCCTGTCTTGCCCACAATATAAAATTGGGTATCCACTGTATCTGAAAACTTCCAAGTTTTACCAGAAAACCCAGAGCTCCAAAAGATGCTATCTGCACCGGCTCCGGTAAAAATCGCGGTATCTCCAAAACATACACTGCTGGGACCAGTAATCATCACGGGCATTTTATTGATAACTGCAATTTGTGCTGTGCTGGTATCACTGTTGCATCCGCTTGCGTTGGTAGCGAAAACTTTAAGGGTATATACACCCGCAGTAGTGCTCCAATTAATGGCTATTTTATTTGTACCCTGACCACTAGATATGGCTCCGCCACCCCCCAAAATCCACGTATATGTAGACCCTGAAGTCAAGGGCACCTCGTATTTAGTACCAGATTGAGATACGCACACGGTATCGATGATTTGCGATCGTGCGCTGAATCTGGACAAAAGAAGAAGTGCAACTATGCTTATAGTTACACGGTTAAGCAAGTAGGTTTAAACCTTAGTTGGTAGGAGTGATGGCGTTTGCTGCTGGAACTGCGTTGATGGTGATATCTATTACTTTAACATTTGGATTTGAAGTAAAATAAGTACTGTTTACAGCGCCTGCTTCAGTAGCTATTGGAGTTGTAGGGAAGGTGCTTTACACCAGTAATCACAATGCTGTATGAACCTGCCGCTTGGGTATTCAAGAAAGTTTGTAAAGTTGCTAACTGTGAGGCAGAAAGATTCACATTGTCTGTGGTGGCAGCAGCACCTGTTAAGATTTTAATGCTTCCAGCACCTCCAACAGATACACCTAAACTATTATAAACTTCATAATTTAAGGTTAAGCTATCACCATTTGCAGTAATTCCTTTGACCTCTGAAAAGTTTGCAAGTTTAATGTTGACTGCGCTTAAAGAAGAGGCACTGCTTGTACAAAAGTTAGCGGCAGACATGGCTGTAAAGGTTGGGTTATTATAAACTTCAACCCCTAAAGTATTATCCTTATAACAGCTAGATGTAGTCGTTTCTTTTAAATTCAAAGTACCACTAACTCCTGTGCCTGCATTAGAATTGTTGAAAGTTACATTGTACGAAGTATCAGCTGTGACAGAAGAAGCAGTTACGGTTAATCCAGAAGCCAATACAGGAGTTGTCCATGTATAAGAATTACCTGCATTATTACTAACTTTAAAATTGTAAGACTTTCCCTCCCACATTTTTTTTTGTGCTTGGGCTACATTTGAAAAAGCAAATACCATTAATCCAATTAACAGTATTAATTTGTTGTTGATGTTTTTCATGATAAAATTGATGTTTTTTTATGGTTTTTAATTTGTTGGATTGACAGTT
>CAILJQ010000013.1 GCA_903834625.1 uncultured Bacteroidota bacterium | reverse complement strand
ATCTTTACCTGGGTTTAACATAGACATTCCAATCCAATCCATGCTTGGGTTAAATGTGGTGCTACTGTTTGAACCAAAATCATTGTGCAACAAAAGGTTGGCGGTAAATGCCAAGGCAAACAAAGTTGCCAATGCTGCCGGTAGGGTTCGAGACTGCAGGGGTTTGGGCATTTCGTCGCCCGATTTTTGTGTAAGGAAAATGCTAAAAATAATAAGCACCACGATACCTCCTACATACACTATAATTTGAATAGCTGCAATAAATTCTAAACTCATCCAAAAGTATAAAGCTGCAATACCAATAAGAGAAAAGAGCAACCAAATAGAAGCTCTAAATATTCTGCGTGTGGTAACTGCCATGATTCCTGTTCCCAGAATATAGGCTGCTATCAGATAAAAAATAATTTCTTGTGGGTTCATGTTATTCAACTCCCTCCCTAATTTTAGAACCGGGTAAGTTTAATTGTTTGGTCAATAACCTACGGTCGTATACACTATGCTCAAAAGTTTGAGCCATTTTAATGGCATCGGTTGGACAAGCCTCTATGCACAAATTACACATGGTGCAGAGCTCTAGGTGGTACACAAATGCATCAATGGCTTTTTTCTTTTTGCCTTCTGCATTTATTTCAAACTTGTTAATGATTTTAATGGTTCCGTTCGGACAAGCCAGTTCGCAAGCAGAGCAACCTGTGCAAGCATGCTCATTGTTGTCGTCGTGTTTCATCACAACTTCGCCCCTAAACCTATCGGCCATTTTAAGTGTGAGCCTGTTGTCTGGATATTCTTCGGTAATGATTTCTTTGGGGTGGGTAAAATAATACCCAGTGAGTTTCATTCCGGTGAGCAGTGATTTTACTGCGCCATAAACTTCGGTGATATATGTTTTAAGAAAACTCATAGTATTAAAAGTGCCATCCTTTAATGGCTATTACTGTCATCAATAACAAGTTGAACATGCTAATAGGGAGCAAGTATTTCCACTCTAGGTTCAGCAATTGGTCAATGCGCAAACGCGGGAATGTCCACCTAAACCACATGATGAGGAAAATGAGAAAAAAGGTTTTACCAAAGAACCAAACAAAGGAAGGAATGAAATCCATTACATGGTTAAAGCCCTCCCAGTTGCCGATATGAAAAGGCATCCATCCCCCAAAAAAGAGGGTGGCGCCAATGGCACATACAATAAAAATATTGATGTATTCTGCTAAGAAGAAAAGAGCAAAACGCATCCCTGCATATTCTGTATGAAATCCACCAGTTAGTTCAGATTCGGCCTCGGCCATATCAAAAGGAGCGCGGTTGGTTTCAGCAGTTACGGCAATAATGTAAATAACAAAAGCAATGAGGGCTGGTATATGTCCTTTAAAAATCCACCAACCATTGCGTTGCGATTCAATAATTTCGTTTAGGTTCAGGCTACCTGTTAAAACAATAATGCTTAAAACAGCCATGCCTGCAGAGAGTTCATAACTCACAATTTGGGCGCCACTACGCATGGCACCTAACAAAGAGTATTTGTTGTTACTTGCCCATCCGGCCATTAAGATACCTATCACAGATATAGAGCTAATGGCAGTGATATAAAATACGCCAATATTGATATCCCAAATTTGAAAGCCTTTGGCAAAGGGAATAGGAGCCAGAATGAGCATGGCGGTTATCATCACTACAAAAGGCGCCAACTTGTATAAAAATTTATCTACGTTGTTGGGCATAAAACCTTCTTTTAATACCAACTTTAAGGTATCTGCAGAAGTTTGAAAAATACCCATAGGTCCTACTCGGTTCGGACCGAGCCTAATTTGTATAACGGCTGCTACTTTTCTTTCCATGTAAACCAATACCAAGCCAAGCACTGCAAATAGGGCAATGGCAGCTATGGCAATTAGTCCCATTTCAACCAACATCACCAAGGTTTCTGAGAGTACAGAGCTTAGCCAATTGTGAAAGGAGTTTGTTATATTTTCTATACTAAACATAATGCTTTGCTATTATCTGTCAATGTCTGGAATAACCAAATCGAGGGTTCCCATTACAGCTACCAAGTCGCCAATTTTGTGACCTTTGATCATGTGGTTTAAGGCACTTAAATTAGAGAAGCCGGGTGAGCGGAATTTGATGCGATAAGGAGTGGTGCCACCTTCACTTACAATATACACGCCCAACTCGCCACGTGGGGTTTCAACTCTTTGGTAGAATTCACCTTTAGGTAATTTTAAAACAGCCTTGGTTTTGGCTTGAAAATCTCCTTCAGGAATATTGTCTATTAACTGTTCAATAATGCTAATAGATTGTTTCATTTCTTTTACCCTCACCAAGTACCTGGCAAAAGAATCGCCTGCTGTTTCAAGCACTTCATCAAATTGTAATTTACCGTAAATAGAGTAAGGATATATTTTACGGATATCGCAACTTACACCACTACCGCGGGCTGTAGGTCCAGTTGTGCCATAACTAATGGCATCTTCTTTACTCAAAATACCCACATTTTTCATGCGGTTTTGAAAAATGATATTGCCTGTTACCAATTGGTCGTATTCGTCTATTCTGCTTTTAAATTGAATGATAAAATCTTTCACCCTTTTCACAAAGTTGGGGTGTATATCTGCCATTACTCCACCAGGCACCATGTAGTTCATGGTAAGTCGTGCACCGCAAGTTTCCTCCATGATATCTGTAATCACTTCTCTTTCTCTAAAGGCATAGAAAAAAGGAGAGAGCGCACCCAAATCCATGGCCATGGCGCCCCACCACAATTCATGTGAAGCAATGCGTGTAAGTTCACTTACCAATATTCTAATTACCTCTGCACGCTCTGGAATTTCTATTTGCATGGCTTTTTCTACGGTAAGCGCACATGCATGGTTGTTGATATGCGCAGCCAAATAATCCATCCTTGAGGTGGTATATATAAACTGGCGGTAGCTCAAGCTTTCGCACATTTTTTCTATAGAGCGATGGATATAACCCAAGTTGGGTTCTAGGTTCACAATGGTTTCGCCATTGAGCGTAATGATAAGATGTAACACACCATGTGTTGCTGGATGTTGAGGCCCCACATTGATAATTTGTTCACCTTCTTTACTTGTTGCTACTTCTTCAAACATATCAAAGCTTTATAATATTGATGGGGTCTTCATAATCTTTACGCAAAGGATAACCCACCCATTCTTCGGTAAGCATAATTCTTTTGAGGTTTGGATGCCCTAAGAATACAATTCCAAACAAGTCGAATATCTCACGTTCATGTTGCTCAGCCGTGCGGTAAACATGGGCAAGAGAAGCTATTTCTGGTTTTTCTCTGTCTGTTTTAACCTTTAGTACCACATTGTGCCTATAGCGGGTTGAGTCTAAATGGTATACCATGTTGAAATGGGTTTTCCAATCAACACAGGTTTCACAAAACAAATAATCAAATGCCAGTTCTGGTGTTTGTTTCAGGTAAGTAATAACATCTATCAATCGGTCTGAACCAAAACTGAGTTCGGGCCAATCATTTCCTTGAACGCAATCCATCTCTGGAAAAACCTCTTTGAGTTTGAGGATGAGTTCTTCATTTCCCATTTTCTGCAAATTGAGTGCGAATTTGATCGCGTGTTAAACCACTTTTTATTTTTTCTTGAAGGGTAATGAGGGCGTGCAATAAAGCTTCTGGCCTTGGCGGACAACCAGCAACATACACGTCTACCGGTATTACATGGTCGGCACCTTTTACCACCGAGTAAGTATTGTAAAAAAACGGACCGCCACTGGTAGCACAAGCACCCATGGCAATGACGTATTTTGGGTCGGGCATTTGATCAAACAAACGTTTGAGCACAGGGGCCATTTTGTTTACAATGGTTCCGGCAATAATGATTACATCGGCCTGGCGTGGTGTGGCACGGGCCACTTCAAAACCAAACCTGCTAAAATCATATTTGGCAGAAGCTGCACTCATCATTTCTATGGCGCAGCAGGAGGTACCAAATACCAATGGCCAAAGTGAGTTGGATCTTGCCCAATTAATTACATCATCTAATGTGCTCAACACAATTCCACCACCCGGAATTTCTTGCACGCTACCCGGAAAGGGAGCCGAAGGAGGGGTTACTTTTACATCCATTTTAAAGCGCCTTTTTTGTGGGCATACAAAAAGCCCATGAACAAAATAAACATAAAGATAAGAATCTCAAACAATGCTAGCATGCCTACCTTTTTCACCACCACAGCCCATGGGTACATAAATACCAACTCTACATCAAAAATGAGGAAGATGAGGGCAAACAAATAATACCCCACATTAAACTGTTTCCAAGGAGAACCTTGTGTTGGAATACCACATTCATAAGCTTCACCTTTTTGAGCGTTGGTGCTGCCTTTGGTGAGAAACTTGGCTACGGCTATGCCTCCTGCAGAAAATGCAACGGCTGCCAAAATGAGTGCAATTAACGACCCTGGTCCCATAAAATTTCTTTTTACAAATTTTAAATCTTTCAACCCAAAGATGCATTAAAAAACTCTTGTTTGCTTATGATAATTGTCATTTCATAACAATTCTTCCTTTTTTAACTGCAAAACCAAATGTTTTCGGTGCTAAATAAGAATACTTGGCGGTACTTGGGGAAAGCGTGTAATCATGATTCAGGTCATAAGAATGTGATGCCAGTTGCCGCCGTCCCGTCCGAGGACGGGACTGTTGCGGGATGCCTAGGAAGCTTTTGCGGTTTATCTACAAAATTCTTCGGCTTCGGCTGCTCCGCTTTTAGCGGAGGTCGCTGGCTTATGGGTTGCTTGAAGGAACATAGGTATCATTATTGAAAAGCTTTAGATTCATCCATGTGCACGAAACGTTCGACCCCGCTGGGGTCGTGGATTTGTTCTGTGGCGCGTTTTCTATAAACGTTTGACCCCGCTGGGGTCATTTATTTTGTTTGGGTTGGTTATGGTTTTTAATTTTCTTACCAAAGGAATTTATGAATGAATAAGCATGAAAACCTCAAGCAGCAAAGGATCCCTTCGGGATCCAACGTTTATAGAAAATTGATTCCGCCAAAACATTCCCACGACTCCGGAGGAGTCGAACGTTTGTGATGTTAGTAAAACCTATGCTTATACAATTCTATTAGTAATTTGAAAACAATATTGAACAGGCTAAATCACGGCATAGCCGCCCAAAGAATAACCACCTACCTCTAAAGTTAGTGCATCTGAACGAAGTGAAGACAACCGAACCCCCTGAATGTTGTACAAGAAGTAAGAGGCTTCCTATGCACCTTTGCAACAGCGAATGCCGTAGGCATGAGCGTATGCATCGTCTCGACACAAACGCAGCGATAGCGAAGTTTGGGGCGGGACTTGCATCACATTCTTATGACCTGAATTTCGATGACGCGACCAACCCCAAAGCATCGTGCTACCTGAAATCTCGCTGCAAAAGGATGTGCTTACTGGCTAGGCTAAACTCCTTTGGGTGCTGGTATGCTACAAGGGTAGTTTCAATAAGCGGAAGTCGGGGTGATGGAGGCTAAAGAAACTCACAGCAATTGGTGATGTTCCCTTT
>CAILJQ010000012.1 GCA_903834625.1 uncultured Bacteroidota bacterium | reverse complement strand
GTTACGGAATGCCTGCTATATATACTCCGGCAGGGGTTGGTACAGAAGTAGCCAATGGCAAAGAAACCCGCGAATTTGATGGCAAAACCTATTTATTAGAGCATGCTTTTAAATCTGATTATGCCATAGTAAAAGCATGGAAAGGCGATACACATGGCAACCTTGTGTTCAGGGCTACTTCAAGAAATTTTAACCCTTTAATGGCAATGGCAGGAAAAATAACCATTGCAGAAGTGGAAGAATTAGTACCAGCTGGAGAATTGAATCCAGATGAAATCCATACGCCAGGAATTTATGTAAACCGCATTTTCCAGGGCAAGGAATATGAAAAACGAATTGAACAAGTTACAACAAGAAAGTAATACAGCATATATTTTTTTGTTATACGCTATTGTTTAGTTTCTTCAACAGGAATATTAGGGTCCTTAATTTTATCCCCAGCTTTTATTCCATCTATAACTTCAATATTCATCCCGTCGCTTAAGCCCGTTTGAATATATCGCTTCTCAAAGGTTTGTGTTGCTGTTTCTACTTCCACAAAGGTCTTTTCTTTTTCAAATTGTAACACAGATTCTGGCAAACACCAAACACTGTCTTTTCTAGCCAAAACAATATCTGCATTGGCACTGTATCCCGCACGTAAAAACAGGTTTGATTTGATCTGAACCTTGGCCTTGATTTGAAACTGAATGGCACCGTTTTCCTTCACACCTTTGGGTGCGATATACTCTAATACAGCGCCAAATTTTTCGGTATCAATGGCACCCACGGTTAAAATCAAATCCATTCCTGGTTTTATTTTGCCCACTTCACTTTCATCTACCTTTCCTTCAAAAATCATTTCACCCATATCTGCAACAACGGCTAGTGTAGTTCCTTCGTTAAATGTATTGCTTTCTATTACACTTCCACCTTCTTTAATGGGTACATCTAATACCATTCCATCTATGGTGCTTCTTACAATGGTATTGGTAGTTTTTCCTGCATTTTTACTTACACCTTCTTTAATCAATTGAATATTATTTTCTGCAGCATCCAATTCTTCACTGGCATTGCTATAATTCAATTTTATTTGTAAGTATTCGGCCTGAGAAATCATCTTTGCTTCATACAATTCTTCGTTGCGCTTCAATTCAATCTTCGCATTGTCAACACTCAATTTGGCTCGGTTCAGCCTACTCTCTGCATTGGCCAAATTAATCATGTTGGGAATAATTCTGATGCGCGCAATCATATCACCTTTGCGAATTTTCTCGCCTGCAACAACATATAATTTCTCTATGATTCCGGATACTTGGGGCTTAATGTTTACTTCTTTTCTTGGCACCACTGCTCCTGTTGCTACGGTCTTTTTGATGATATTGTCTTTGTGCAAATCAACCGTCTTGTATACTACAGGCTTTTGTTCCGACTTCTGGTACAAAAACCAAATGGTGTAAACAAACACAATTCCCAGCAGGGAGAACAAAGATATTCTAACTATTTTTTTCATACTTTCCTGTTTCTTAATTCATTTTTTTTATTCGGTTCGAACCAAAATTTATTCCCATCTTAGTGCCTCAACCGGACTAATAGACACTGCTTTTCTAGCAGGGATAATTCCAGCCAATGCACCACAAACAATTAATATTCCTAAAGCTTTTAAGGCAATGTCTAAATGCACACCTGGTTGGTAAAACATACCTGTATCCTGACCTTCAATTGCAGCGTTAATTCCTTCCATTAAAAACACACCTGCAATCAATCCAAAATATCCGGCAAAGGAAGTGAGGATAACAGACTCGGTGATTACTTGAGTAAATATAGAGGCAGGCGTAGCTCCCAAGGCTCTTCTCACGCCAATTTCACGGGTTCTTTCACGTACTATAATAAGCATGATATTACTAACCCCAATAACACCTGCCATTAATGTTCCAATTCCAACCACCCAAACCAAGGCAGAAATACCACTGAATAAACCCTGAATTTTGGAGAACTCTTTTTCACTGTTCCAACTGCCTATTGCACCAGCATCATCGGGAGCAATGCGGTGACGTTGTGCCAGTACCTTTTTAACTTTCTCTTCTACTAAAGAGGCTGCATATTGTGGTTTGGCTGTTAGGCTGAACCAACCAATTTTTCCTCCCCAATTAAATGCTTGCTGAAATGTAGAAAAGGGAATATAGATAGTTTGCATTTTCTCTTCTGCTTCATCCCCTGCTTTCTCTACAGTTATTGCTCCAATTACTTTAAAATAGGTTCCATTCACCTGTATGAATTGGCCAATAGGATCTTCGTCTTTGGTAAACAATATCTCCTGCACGCGCTGACCAATTACACAAACTTTTCGCTTCTCCTTTATGTCCAACTCATTCAGATACCTTCCAGAGGTAATCTTAAAAATCTGAATAAACCTATTATCAGGAAAATCTCCACGCACGGAAAAGGGTCCGGTTTTGGTTCCCCTACTCACATTGTTTTCTCCCCTGTAACCTCCCAATTGCGCTGAGGGTGCCAATACATCTAACTCAGGCACATTGTCTTTAATGGCTTTGATATCATCTTCTAAAAAGTTAAAGCTTCTGCCACGCGGCAAACCTTTATATGGCTTGGTGGTGCTTTGTGTCCACATGTATACTGCATTGGTAGCATTCCCTCCAAACGAACGTGTTACGCCGTTACGCAAACCTTGTCCAGAGCCCAACATAACAATAAGCATAAAAATACCCCAGAATACACCAAAAGAGGTAAGTGCTGTTCTCAGTTTATTCTTACCCAAGGTTTGCAATACTTCATCTATTCTGTCTCTATCAAACATAGTTATTCTCCTCTCAATGCATCAATAGGTTGAACAGAGGCAGCCTTGCGTGCAGGTAAAAAACCTGCTAACAATCCAGCAAAAACTAATAGTGTCATTGCATAAAGAGCAATAGATAAATCTACTTCAGGATCACGAAAGAAATCGGAGTCGGGTACAAACTTTTTAAAAGCTTCTAACAAAAATATACCTGCAATTAACCCTATATACCCAAACAGAGATGTAATAAAAACAGCCTCTTGAAGAATTAGTGCCACAATGCTAATGGGAGTAGCACCAAGGGCTTTGCGCACCCCAATTTCTACCGTTCTTTCCTTTACCACAATCATCATGATATTGCTTACCCCTACTATGCCTGCTATTAAAGTACCAATGCCTATAATCCAAATAAATACATTGATGCCACTAATTAATCCAATAATTTTTTTGTATTCGGTTAGGTTGTTCCAAACAAACACGGCCTTCTTATCATTCGGATCAAAATGATGCCTAGCAGCTAACATGGCACGCAATTCTTGGGTGATAGCTTCCGTGTTTTCAATATCACTTTCATCAATGGTCATCACAATTTGGTCTATTTGGTTTGTACCTGTAAATGCCTTTTGAACGGTAGACACAGGCACATAGGCCCTCCTATTGTCTTGGTCGCCGCCATCATCATAAAACACTCCTACCACTTGAAACAAAATGCCATTGATATTAATTTCTTTTCCCATTGGGTCGGTGTTCCTAAAAAGTTCTTCCATCATCTTCTTTCCAATACAAGCCACTTTACGCACCTCTTTGATGTCTTTTTCGTTTACAAACCTTCCTTTGAGTAGGGTAATTTTTTCAGGAAATATCATTCCTGGGTGAACACCCTTCATGTTAAAATTACCATAGTTATTTCCATAACTAATGAGGTTAATCTCCCACATATGCATGCGCGCACTTATGTGTTCAGCGCGTTTGTAATTGGTCTGAACCAATTTAAAGTCTTCATTGGTAAACCTTATTTCTCTTCCAGGTTGATACCCATTGTAGGCAGTACCCGTTTTACCTGCATTTAGCCAAACACTGTTCACTGCATCTCTGTTAAATTGGTGTTTCACGCCATTTTCAAGACCATTGCCAGCTCCTAATAAAACAATGAGCATGAAGATACCCCAGGCCACACTAAAGCCTGTAAGAAAAGTCCTAAGTCTATTCTTTGCAATATTGGTTAGTATCTCCTGCCACTTGTCTATTTCAAACATGCTTATACAATTAAGCCATCTTTTAAGTGGATGGTTCTTTGGGTCATTTCGGCTATGTCATGTTCATGGGTAACTATAACCACCGTTATTCCTTGCTGGTTAATTTCTTTTAACAAGCCCATTACTTCATAACTTGTTTGCGAATCAAGTGCTCCTGTTGGTTCATCGGCCAAAATAATTTTAGGTTTGGCAATTAAAGCACGGGCAATGGCTACACGTTGTTTTTGTCCACCACTCAATTCATTGGGCATATGATTTGCCCAATCTTTTAATCCTACTTTATCTAGATATTCTAGCGCTATTTGGTTGCGTTTTTTTCTACTTACATTTTGATAGTACAAGGGCAAAGCCACGTTTTCCATGGCATTTTTGAAGGTAATGAGATTGAATGACTGAAACACAAATCCTATCAATTGATTACGCAATTGAGCCGCATGTTTTTCATTTAAACTTTTAATCAATTCTCCTTCCAATAAGTACTCGCCTTTATCATAGGCATCTAAAATACCTAAGATATTTAACATGGTAGATTTACCAGAACCAGAAGAGCCCATAATAGAAACCATCTCACCTGATTCTATGGTAACATCTATGCCTTTAAGCACATGTAAACCCGAACTTCCGTTGTGATATGTTTTATGAATTTGCTTAAGTTCAATCATGGTTACTTTTTCTCAGGCGTAATTCTTCCACCAAGGTGTGTGGCTAAAAAACGTTCCATGGCTCCATAAAAATCAAATTGGTTTTCTTCATTCTGGAAGCCATGACCTTCATCTTCCTTCACCATATAAGCCACTTTAACCCCACGTTTTTTAAGGGCTTCAACTATTTGGTCGCTTTCTGCTTTGTTTACACGTGGATCATTAGCACCTTGCGCAATAAAAAGAGGTACTTTAATTTTATCTACATGAAATACGGGTGAAGCATCGTGTAACATCAGCGAGTCTTTTACAGGGTCACCCACCATTTCAAACATCATTTCCATGAAGGGTTTCCAATAAGGAGGCACGGTTTTCATAAAAGTAAATAGGTTCGAAACGCCTACATAATCAACACCGCAGGCATATAAATCTGGCGTAAAAGTTACGCCAGCTAATGTTGCATAGCCACCATAACTGCCACCATAAATGCCCACACGTTTTGGATCTGCTATGCCTTCTTTGATGAGCCATTGAACACCATCTGTGATATCGTTTTGCATGGTTTTACCCCATTGCTTAAATCCTAACTCCCAAAACTTTTTGCCATACCCTGTAGAGCCTCTAAAATTCAACTGCAATACTGCATAACCTCTATTGGCTAAAAATTGCACTTCAGGATTCCACCCCCACTCGTCGCGTGCCCACGGACCGCCATGAGGATTGACAATAACAGGTAAATTCTTTGCAGGCAAACCAACAGGCAAGGTTAAATAACCATGAATGGTAATGCCATCACTTGAGGTAAATGAAATGGGTTTCATTTCACACATTTCTTCTTCCTTAAGCCAAGGCGCTCTTTCGGCAATTTTGGTTAATTTATCTTCTTTTAGGTCGTAAAAATAAGAAGTACCCAAAGAGCGGTCGCTCATGGTTCGAACCAAAAACTTGTCTTCATTTACATTATGACCCGTGATATAAATTTCATATTTACTGCCCAACAATTGGGTTAGTTTTTTATAGATATCTTCTGTTTCCTTGTCTAAAAATTTCATTTCAGATTTGGAGGTGGTATAATAGATGGTAGTGAGCACTTTTCTTTTGCGCGAATAGCTCAACATTTCAGCATCCACCTCTGGATGGGTAAATAGCACTTCCATTTCTTTTCCATTGGCAATATCAAATTTTACGATGGCCGCTTTGTCTCTGTTGAGGGTAGAGCTTACATACAAGTATTTGTTATCAAAAGTGAAAAACAAAGGATTAATCGACTCTTTAAATGAAGTACGCAAAACTTGTTTAAAAGGATCTTTTACCCCATCTCTATACAACAATACCGTATTCACGCCATCACTTTGAACTGCTACACGTACGCTGCCATTATGGTCGGTTACCCAGTTTAATACACCACCTGGGTTTTTGGCTTCCATTTTTAGCACCCCAGTTTTCAGGTTAATCCTGTATACATCAAATAACTCCGGATTTTCTTTGTTCAATCCAATCAACATTTCATTTGGATTGTCTTCCAAATCATCTACAATCTGCACACCCACTTTGTTAAAAGGAGTAAAGTCTTGCTGTTTTCCGGTATTTACATTCACTCCAAAGAGGTGAAAATTTTCATCGCCGCCTTTGTCTTTTAGGTAAACAATCATGCTATCTGTTTTCCAAAAATACCCAGCAATATCTCTATCGGTATTAGAGGTAAGTCGCAAAGTATCGCCAGAACCCATGCGGGTAACAAACACATTCATACGTTTGTTGAAAGGTTTGGTAAAAGCTATTTGATCGCCAGAGGGAGAAAGAACAAAATAGGAGTTTTCAGGATTCTTAAAGAAGTTTTCCATGGGCACGATAGGTGCCTGAGCTACTTGTTTTTCTGCCTGCTGCGAACATGAAGTAAGCAGGGTAAGAGAAAACAAGCCTCCAAGTAAATTATTTACAATACGCATAACCAACAAAATAAGGCAACAAAATACGCAAGCATTAGGGCATACACAAATCAATATGTGATGAGGGGTTAAGAGAAAGGAAGAGAGGTAGGTAAAATGCCAAGACAGACCTGTATTAGTCTGAGAGTGATTGTAAAGTAAATTGTATAAATTCTTCTATGGAGGAGAGATGTCAGGTAACACCATGCTTACAAGTCATCAAAATTCAGAGGATTAGAATGCTTAGCGAGTGCCTTGATGCTTCATTCTTCAGGAGATAAGGAGGCAGAAAAATAGAGTGATGAGGTTTGGTAGACAACTACTTTTACCTCATCACCCAAAGAGTTAATTTAATTCAATACCATCGGAAAACTTACTTCAATATCGGTGGTTCCATTTGCCTCTCCACCTACTTTAGGCGAAGAGCTTGGATAGTGTTTTAATTTAACACCAAAAAGCCCCGACCAAGGGTTTGCCGATAAACCGTTTAATCCAAACTTCAATCCCAATTCCATAGGTGGATTTTGCGTGTCGAAATCTAAAATTGAAATTTGTAAAGCAGAGTTATTGGTGCTATAATAAAACCTGTGTTCGTTTGCCAATTCAGCAATTTCAGAGGTAATATCTACTACCGGATTTTTACTTTCATCCAATACCTGAACAGAAGCAAGGTATGATTTACCCGCTTTGAGTTTAATAGTATCAACAGTAATGGCAGTTCCTGGTCCGGCTGGCTGTTGCCATGCATAAGAGAAAGTATCACCCGATACAGTGTCTGTGAAGTGAATAGCTAATGTAGTGATGAGTTCATTTTCCTCTGTATTGTTATTTGTTTTCGTTTCTTGCTTTTTGCAAGCTGTAAAAAATGTTGTGAATAGTAAGCCTATAAAAATGATGCTTTGAATCTTTTTCATGTTTTTGTTTTTAAAATTTGTAATTCAATCGAATAATAAAATTAATACCAGGATCATCAATAAAATACCTGAACCTACTTTGATAATCCCGGTAATGTTGGTTCAGAACGTTTTGAACACTGGCACTACATACCAGTATATTTTTTTGTTTTCCTAAATTCATCTCAAAGCCCGCATGTAAATGGAAGAGCACATAAGCTAGCGGCGGATCTCTAAAATCTACATTGGCTACAAACCTATTTTGCCTAGCAACCCATTTACTTTGTATCTCAACCCAAGGCTTATTTACTCTACCTACACGCCTAAAAGCATAACCTAGGTTGTGCTGCATTCTATTAGCAGGCATGCCAAAAACAGGTTCAGCACTTTGTAGTGTTTGGGTATACAAAAAAGAAAAATTACTTAGCCAAGTGATACCCGCTAGTGGCCTGCGTTCCATGGAATACTCAGCTCCTACAAACAAGGCATCTTCTTGGGTAAATTGAAAGGCAGGAAAGGCGCCACGTATGGTTAAAACAGGTTCAGCCATAGGAGTTTTATAGATAAAATCTTTGAACCTATTGGCGTATACATTGGCAGCAACCATCCATGTTCTGAAAGGGTATTTTAGTCCTACCTCCAACATCATATTTGTTTCAGGATGCAAGGAAGAATCTCCCATTTCAAAATTGGCAATTCCATAATGCAAACCATAACTGTACAACTCATTCACAGCCGGCGGTCGCCACGCACTCTGCACTCCAAGGCTTAAGAGCAAATTCGACCTCAAATTTCTGTTGTAATTTAAGGAGGCCGTATAGCCATTAAATTCCCTTTGGTATTGCAAGGTTTTGTTGTTTCGCTTAAAAGGTAAAACCTCTAACTTTTTGTAATCTGCGCGCAATCCTAAACCCACATCACTTTTTGCATTATGGTATTTTAAGATGCCAAATAAACCTCCACTGTATGATTGATAAGGTGGAATAATAAATTGCAAACCGGCAATGGTATTGTATTGGTATTGAAGCGAAGCACCACCTTTAAGGGTAAAATGGGCATTCCATTTATTCTCCCATGTGAGGTCGCTGCCAATACTCTGAATTTCTAAATCCATTGCTGGTAGCCCTTTTAGCGCAGCATTATACACCCTATCTGCATCAAATTCTTTGCGCCTGTTTACCTGTTGCACATAAACCATTTTCAACACATTTCTTCCATTGGGCTTATAGGTAAAACTACTTTGCAACATCACATGTGTAACATCTTGATAAGGTCTACCAATTTGATAAGTAAAAGGCAATACAATCAAAGGTTGCGGAGATTGTAAGGCACTTTTTAAATCATTCATATTCCCCAAATGAGAGGCAGCTAAAATTGCTTGCTTGGCGGCGTATCGGTTCAAACTGGTTTCCCATTGCCAAGCAGGTGTTGCTCTTAACAGGGTTACATTTTGCGCATTTTCAGCAAAGGCAGTATTGCTCAATACATAATCTGGCGCGTGTGAATCGCCTGCTCTTCTGCCACTTACCTGAGCGCGCCAAGCCCAGTATTTTTTCTCTCCTAAACGTTGCTCTAATAACACGCTTCCTGCTGCTTGGCGGTTATTGCTAAAGGTATTTAAAAACACTTTTCCGCCTATACCTTTTTCATTTTTCCAAGGCAATGGATTTGACCGGATTACTCCGCCTATGGCCTCTGGACCATATTCTACAGCCGCTGCACCCTTTATCAATTCAATGCTTGCTGCTTGAAATGGATCCATTTCTGGTGCATGGTCATCGCCCCATTGCTGACCTTCAACCCTGCCATTTCCTTGCAGTGTTACCAGTCGTTGTCCGCTTATACCCCTCACCACAGGTTTGGCAATTCCCCCCGCAGAATTAAGTAAGGTAACACCATTAATTTGTTGGAGTATATCGGCCAAATTTTGTCCTTGTCGTTTGGTAATTTCCTCAGCACTTAAGTAGTCTTTGGTTCGACCCGAAATACTCTTTGTATTGCCACTAGCCTCTACCAAAGTTTCATGCAAATGGTAATTTTCTGAACACATTTGAACCTTCACCAAGCCTGTTGTAAATGCTTTGAGGTAAACATCCTGGTGATGATAGCCAACATAAGAAACATGCAATACAATATCTCCAGAGGGCAAAGAGTCTACTTCTGCCTCTCCCCTTTCATCGGTAATATGAAAGTGGTGGTGTTTAGATAATGTAATAGCAGCGCCTTGTAGAGGTTCACCACTCAGACTGTCGGTTACCAATATTTGAATGCTCCTATTGCTTTGTGCCATTAAACGGCCACCCAAGCAAATGAACATCATACATACAGCAACAACAATCTTGAAAAAATGTATTTTCAAGTTGTAAAAATGAATAGGTAATAAATGATTTAAGCAGAGTAAATCATTGCTGGCGGACCTTTATTCGCAGCCCTTGACAAGGCTTTTTCAGAATCTGTTAGCGTAATTTGGGCATACAATAAACAACTGTAAAGTTTGGTTCTAAATAATTCGGTCTGAACCAAAGAAAGCTGTTTGATAAAATGAAATTGACAAGAAAAACATTGCGGAATGGGCTTACCAATATGGCTATTATGCTCACAATCATGCGTAATGCCATCTTGGCAATAGAAACCATCTAACTCGCAATGATGGTTTTTATCTTTGCCTAAATGCGCAGCCAACAAATGATCGCTGTCATCATGTAAATGCAAGGCATTATAAGGCAACTGACTCATGCCAAAAAGCAAGAGCAGCATCATACTTATATACCTTGTTAACTTCATTTTGAATGGCAAATATAGGTGAATTCCCTATTTCCTATTAAAAACTTGGGTGGGTAAATTAAAGCCAAATTGTAAAGCCGCTGCACCCGAGAAAAAATGGTGTTCTAACCTGCCTTGTCTATCTGCACCTATCTCTGTGCTGAGGTAATGAGCAAATGCCCCTTGGAAGGTTGTTTCTAAAAAGAAATATTTAAATAAATCATATCTAATACCCGTATTTAAACCTATTACATAACCTTGTGGTTTAAAATGCCCAGGGTCGTAACTATTCAATACCGTTGAAATGGTATAGGAATACAAAACCCCTGCTCCAACCTTATTTTGCCAACTCAATTCACTAAAGGCATTTTTATAAAGAGAAGTTTTCTTAAGCACATTCAACATGAGGTAATTGTTTCCATTGGTATGTTGAATATGCACAAAATCATGTGTTACCAAGGTATCTAAGTCTATGGGTCTTCCATAAATTTGACCTGTTAAATGAAGCACTTGGTCGTCTGTAACTACATATTTCAAATGATCCCAACTTAACTCAATACCCAAGTTTCTCTTGTCGTTAAACAAATATCCAATATGCAAATTGTATTGTGGTATGGTGAGTTTGTCTATTGGACCAATACTTTCAAAATTGCTTTTATCATGTGCCTTTGCATGGTACATGGTAAAATCATAATTATCTGAAGTGTGGTTGTACAGGTGCAAAGTACTTTCACTATAAACCTCACGGTTATATCCCCAAGAAAGGTAAAAGGTTCCCTTTGAATAATCTTTCCATGAGAATTTGTCTTGCGCTTGGGTGAAAAAGGGCAAAACAAAGAGAATAAAACTTATCCTGCATGTTGGCATTTTAAACATAACACAAGAAATATGAGCCACGAAAGTGGCAAAAGCCTGCCTAAAAACATATCCATTGGTAGTTGAAATACGGTTTAAGGTATAACACGCTAAGGGTCATATGCATTAATTTTTTTAATGTCTTATTTTTTTATAGAATACACCCAAAACAAAACAATTTCAGGCCCTTGTTGTCTCATAAGCTAAGGGTTAAAAGCTAACCTTTGTGAACAGAAAAATTAGACCTATTTTCGTCCAAAATAAATACACATGAGCAGAGTATTACACGCCGCCAAAGGCAATGAATTAAGTTGTAAAGGATGGGTTCAAGAAGCAGCCCTTCGCATGTTGCATAATAACCTAGATCCAGATGTGGCTGAAAGGCCAGAAGATTTGATTGTATATGGTGGTATTGGTAAAGCTGCGCGTAATTGGGAAAGCTTTGATTTAATTGTAAAAGCCTTAAAAGATTTAGAAGAAGATGAAACCTTGCTAATCCAAAGTGGCAAGCCAGTAGGTATTTTACCTACACATAAAGATGCGCCAAGAGTTATCATCTCTAATAGCATGTTGGTTCCTAAATGGGCCAATTGGGAAACCTTTCATGAATTAGACAAAAAAGGTTTAATGATGTATGGCCAAATGACTGCCGGAAGTTGGATTTACATAGGCTCGCAAGGAATTGTTCAAGGAACCTATGAAACCTTTGCCGAAGCTGCCCGCCAGCACTTTGGAGGTAGTTTAAAAGGAACACTTACCGTTACTGCTGGATTAGGTGGTATGGGTGGCGCTCAACCTTTGGCCGTTACCATGTGTGATGGTGTTTGTTTGGCTGCAGAAATGGTGGAGTGGCGCATTCGCAAAAGATTAGAAACGCGCTACTTAGATGTGATGAGCCGCGATATTGACCAAGCAATAGACATGGCTTTAAGAGCCAAAGCTGCTGGTGAAAGACTTTCTATTGGTGTGGTTTGTAATGTAGTGGATTTGTTGCAGCGGTTAATTGATAGAAACATTACGCCCGATATGTTAACCGACCAAACCTCTGCACATGACCCATTGAATGGATACTATCCAGAAGATGTTGCCGAAGAAGTTTCAGACAGAATGCGTAAAACCGACCCAGATAAATATGTGCGTTTGAGCTTAGATACCATGGCACATCATGTGAAATTAATGTTGGAATTACAAAGCAGAGGTGCCATTACTTTTGATTATGGCAATAACTTACGCGGACAAGCCAAAGACCAAAGAGGTGTGTCAAATGCCTTTAATTTCCCTGGTTTTGTGCCTGCTTATATACGCCCTTTGTTTTGTGAGGGAAAAGGACCATTCCGTTGGGTAGCATTAAGCGGCGATCCAAATGATATTTATGTAACAGACCAAGTAATGAAAGAGTTGTTTCCTGATAACACTTCCTTACACCGTTGGTTAGACATGGCTCAAGAGCGTATTGCCTTCCAAGGTTTACCAGCAAGGATTTGTTGGATTGGACAAGGAGACAGAGAAAAAGCAGCCTTGGCCTTTAACGAGTTGGTTCGAACCGGAAAAGTAAAAGGACCTATTGTTATTGGTCGCGACCATTTAGATACTGGCTCTGTAGCCTCACCAAACCGCGAAACAGAAGCCATGAAAGATGGCAGCGATGCTGTTGCTGATTGGCCAATTTTAAATGCCTTAATCAATACTGCCGGTGGTGCCAGTTGGGTAAGTGTGCACCATGGTGGTGGTGTAGGTATGGGTTATAGCATACATGCAGGTATGGTTATTTTGGCAGATGGAACAGATGATGCAGCACGTAGGTTAAAACGTGTATTACACAATGACCCAGCAATGGGTGTGATTCGCCATGCAGACGCTGGTTACGACATAGCCATTGATACTGCTCGAAAACATAGATTAGATATCAAAGAAAGATTGAAGTAAGAAGAAATCAATTAAAGCTCTTCATGTAAAACTTGAAGAGGTTTGATTCATCCATTGAAATTCTCTTATATTTGGCTCAAATCTGGCTATGAAAAAACTGCTTTATTTGAGTCTTGCTTTGTTATTTATAAGCTCTTGCGCCCTTCTTGGTTTAAACATCAAAAGGAAAACTCCTCATCGTGCGGAGAAATTACCTAAGTTTTCTTCCAAAGATTCTTTGGTTGGATACTTAAGTAAAGACCGCGACTGTTACCACCCATACTATTATGAATTGGATATCTCTTTTGATCCTGTAGCAAAAAAGATTGCAGGTAACACCCAAATTTTCCTTGAAGCCAAAGAAGATTTTAAAGAGATACTATTAAACCTCAATGAGGAGATGGCCATTAACGCTATTACCTGGGAAGGGCAAACACTCACCTACCGTAGAAAGCATACCGGACTTTGGGTAGTGTTTCCTCAAATCATTTCTAAGGGAAATAAATTAAAACTTGAAGTACAATATGCGGGTATTCCAGTTGTGGCCAAAAGACCACCATGGGAAGGTGGTTTGGTTTGGAAAAAGGATACCAAAAAACGCGATTGGATTGGCGTAGCATGCGAACAAGTAGGTGCCAATTTATGGTGGCCATTGAAAGACCATTTAACGGCTGAACCAGATAGCATGAAGATGACCTATCGCGTTCCACAAGGATTAACATGCGTATCGAATGGAAAATTGTTAGAGAAAAAAGACACCAACAACCAAAGCAGTTTCACCTACTTTGTTTCCTATCCTATCAATACCTATAACGTTACTTTTTATATTGGCCATTTCGAACATTTTAGTCAAACCTATAACAAAGAAGAGAAAAAGAGGTTACACTATTATGTGTTGGATTATAACCTTGAAACAGCAAAAAAACATTTCATCCAAACCAAAAAAATCATTAGCACTTTCGAAAAAATTTATGGTGAATATCCTTTTTGGAGAGATGAATATAAGTTGGTGGAAAGTCCGTTTGAAGGCATGGAGCACCAAACTGCCATTGCTTATGGACATGGGTATAAAAACAACAATTATGGTATAGATTATATCATCTTACACGAATCGGCGCACGAGTGGTGGGGCAATGCCATTTCTGTAAAAGATTATGCAGATATATGGATTCATGAAGGAATGGCAACTTATAGCGAAGCCTTGTATATTGAAGAAGAATTTGGGTACAGCAGTTACCTTGATTATTTGGGTTTTTATAGCATGCTTATTAAAAACAAAAAGCCCATGGTTGGACCGCGCGATGTAAATTTTTGGAATTACAAAGACAGCGACCCATATATGAAAGGTGCGTTAATGATGCACAGTTTAAGAACTACCCTAAACAATGATTCTATGTTCTTTGGCATCATCAAAAGCTTTTACCAAACCTATAAATACCAAACCGTAACTTCTGGAGATTTTATCTCTATGGTAAACAGCAAAACAGGGAAAAATTACGATTGGTTTTTTCAACAGTACCTTTATAGCAGATACGCTCCGTCTTTGGAATACCAAATTATTTTGAATGATAAAACGGGCGAACAGAAGTTATTTTACCGTTGGACAAATGTGGCAGATAATTTTGTGATGCCTGTTTATATTAGGTATCCAGATGGAACCAAAACCAGAATTTATCCAGAAACAAAAGTGAAGTCATTAACCATTTGGGGACAAGGAAAAAACAAAGTAGGCATTGACCTCAGCTCTGGCTATTTTGCAAAGAAGGAAAAGAAATTGAAGTAGGTTTTGCTTCAAAAAAAAAAGAGGTGCAAACAATATGTCTGCACCTCTTTTTTATAATTAACCCTTATTAATTACTTCTTAGCAACAACTCTCACTTTAACGTTAAACTCATCGGCAATTGCTTTATCGCCTAAACCTTCAAAGAAACTGTTTGAACCATAACGTACATCAAATTTAGCACGGTTAACCATGATGTCGGCATTAACAATTACTTCGTTTGCATTGATAACTACAATGGCAGGAAAAGTAATTTCTTGGGTAATACCTTTGATAGTTAAATCAGCAACAATGGTCATGTTATTTCCACCTGCAGCTGCACCCTTAATTGGTGTAGCAGATTTTACTTTAATGGTTGCTGCATTAAATTTTGCTACCGAAAAGAAATCTTCGCTCTTTAAGTGACCTACCAATTTATCATGGTATTCGCCAGTTAAATCAGTTGCATCAATAGTGGTCATGTCAACAACAATTTCAGCACCTTTTAAAGATTTGCCATTTACCACTACACTACCTTTAGAGAATTTGGCTACGCCATAATGCTCACCGGTAACCTTTGTTGCATGCCATTTAAAAGTAGAAGCTGATGCATCTACACTGTAAGTAACGTCTGCTGCTTTCTTAGCAGGAGGTGTAGCAATTGCAGATAATCCTAGACCTGCAACGGCCAACATAAAAATGTATTTTTTCATATAATTTAATTAAGTTTTTCTGTCAACTTATCGAGTAATTCGTTCAGTGTCTTTGACTCTTCAACACTTAGGTTAGCCAAGTTGTTTTCAAATCCACCAAATTCTTTGTCGATTGCCTCCAAAAGACTCAAACCCTTTTCACTAATGACAATGTCTACCTGTCTCCTATCTTGTTTACACTCGCGACGTGTGAGTAGTCCCTTCAATTTTAATTTTTCAATTAACCTCGAAGCGTTACTCATTTGATCCAGCATCCGTTCTTGCACCAAACCCACACTGGCAGGATTGGGTTGTTGACCTCTCAAAATGCGCAATACATTGTATTGTTGCGGTGAGATATCGTAAACCTTAAAGAAACGTGTTTGCTGGGCATGTATCACACCCGCAGCGTAAATGACATTCAACAGGAGCTTATGGTGCTCATTTTTGAATTTGGTTTGTTTAATAGCCTCCTCGAGTTTCATTCACAGGTACAAATTTATATGTATATACATTTAATGTCCAAACAATTTATTTTATTTCGCTCTATCTATTTGTTATTCAGATGATTTATTTAACTGGCAATCCATTCACAAAAGTTTGAAAGGCGCTAGATTGCCTTATTGTTACCAAATCACTTTTCCTCAAATCTACATCTAAAACCACAAAATCGGCATAGGTATTTGGAAGCAAGGTGCCCATTTTGTTTTCTATAAAAGCTGCCCGTGCTGCCCATTGGGTCATGCCGCGTAATGCTTGTTCTCGTGTGAGTGCATTGTTTATTTGAAAGCCACCCATAGGAAACCCATTGGCATCTTTGCGCGAAACGGCTGCATCAAATGTAAAAAAGGGAGAAACAGCTTCAACCGGAAAATCGGTACCCAAAGGAAGCCAACCCAATTGCTTTAACAAATCTTGGTAGGCATAAGCATGGGTAATTCTTTGCACACCCAACCTTGCTCCTGCCCAATACATATCACTGGTGGCGTGCGTGGGCTGAACCGAAGGAACAATATGGTAACGACCAAATAGCGCCATATCTTCAGGGTTAACCACTTGGGCATGTTCAATGCGCCATTGTCTGTTAGGTAAATTTCCTACATACCTGCCATATAACTTAAGCAATAGCCTATTGGTAGAATCGCCTATGGCATGTGTATTTAATTGAAAAGGTGATCGGGCAATTTGCTCAATAAAATGTTCCATATCACTTTCAGAGGTGAGCAAAAAACCAGAATGTTTTGGCATATCTTCATAGGGTTGTAACAAGCAGGCCCCTCTTGAACCAAGGGCTCCATCGCCATACATTTTAAAACTATTCACTTGCAATCTATCTGTTTGGTAAACGCCTTTTTTAAGCCAATAATCAAGGTTAGCTTGTGTAAGACTTACCATGGCATTGATTCTAATTTTAAGTTCACCACATTGTTGTAAGGAATCAATTAGCCAAATAATATCATTGTCTAAACCGGCATCGGTTACCGCCGTGATGCCATAAGAAAAGCAAACCTTTTCTGCATCCAACAATGCCCTAATTTTTTCGCGTGTATTGGGTTTGGGCATAACCTTCTCTACCAAATCAACGGCATTGTCTATTAACACACCACTTAACTTGCCTTTATGTTGCAACAACTCTCCTCCAGCTATTTTGGTGTTAACACTTAATCCTGCAAGTTTTAGGGCATAATCATTGGCAATGGCGGCATGACCGTCTACACGTTTTAACAATACAGGAATATCTGGAAAAGCATTGTTTAGGGCTTCATTGCTTGGATATGATTTTCCTGGCCATTTGTTCTGATCCCAACCTCTACCTAACAAGTAATTTTTGGTTTGCTTAGAATAAAACTTCATGCAAATATCTACTACTTCCTCAAAGTTATTGGCATTACTTAAATCGGCCATTTGGAGGAACATACCTAATCCATAAAAGTGGCAATGCGCATCAATTAATCCGGGGTAAATAAACTTACCTTTATAACTCAATTGAGAATCTACTTTATAGGTTGCCAATAAGTCTTTGGCATTCCCTACTGCAAGCACTTTCCCATTCCCCAAAACCATAGCATCTGCAATTGTCATGGCAGAATCTACCACTTGTATTTGGGCATCAAGAATGATAAAATCTGCCTGCTTTTTGGGCGTACACGATGCCCATATCAAGATTAAATATAATAGGTATTTGGTATTCTTCATGCTAAAGCTATTCAATTTTGGTTCAGACCGAAACATCTTTTGTTTTAACGCGCCTTTTATGTTTCCAACGACGGTGACTCCACAACCAATTTTCTGGATGTTTGATAATATATTCTTCCAATAATTGCATGTGTTTTCGGGTAATCTCAAATTCGGCTGCTTCTTTGGGTTCTTTGGTTACCAACGAAAAATCTATTTCGTAATAACCTCTTCCAATCCTTACCATTTCTCCATACACCACAGGATAATTAAACTTCTTAGCCAGTTTCTCTACACCCAAAAATACAGGTGTATCTTGGTTCAAAAACTCCATCCACAAACAACCATCTGGACCAGGCGTTTGATCGGCAATAAAAGTAATGGCAC
>CAILJQ010000011.1 GCA_903834625.1 uncultured Bacteroidota bacterium | reverse complement strand
TCAGTTAAAAAAGATGGCAAAAAGTATTTTATAAGGAGAAAAAAATAATCAATACCGAATATCAATATTGAATAAAAATCGCTGTTAATTCAGTGGAGCATTACCATCTACTAAAACTTAAAACTGCCAAAATGAAAAAAAGATTGCTTACAGTATGGAAGAGGATTATGCCAATTCTAACTGTAGCTTTTGTAGTAAGTACTCCTACTATTGCACAGGAGAAAACAAGCACTGTGTCAGGTGTTGTACGAAATGAGTCAGGTGAACCCATTCCTAATGTAACTGTTATAGCCACAAACAATAACACCAATTTCACCTCTGGAACTCAAACAGAAAACAATGGTATTTTTACGTTTGTTAAACTTCCTTCAAACGGCCGATACAGCTTTACTTTCAGTAGAATTGGATATGAACAACAAACCATATCCGGATATGCATTAAAAAATGATGCCACTACTTCAATTATCATTAAACTAAAAGATAGCTCTACGTCATTGAGCAATGTAGTAGTAGTAGGTTATGGGACACAAAAAAGGCAGCTGATTTCAACTTCTGTTTCTACAGTGAAAATGAATACAGTTGATCAAGGCTCGGGATATAATCCAGTGAAAATGTTACAGGGCAGGGCAACTGGTATAAATGTTTTAAGTCCTTCTGGAGTGCCTGGAGCTAGACCAATTGTATTAATCCGCGGAGTTGGTTCAATTAGCGGCAATAGTGCCCCTTTGTTTGTAGTTGATGGCATTCCAAATGAAGGAGGGTACCCGAATATTAATCCTAACGACATAGAGTCTATGGATGTACTTAAGGATGCATCTGCTGCTGCTATTTATGGCAGCAGGGCCAATAGCGGGGTTGTAATCATCACCACAAAAGCTGGCAAAGCAGGAAAAACAGTTGTTGATTTAGATGTAAGGCACGGTATTGGTGTAATTGCCAACGATATACAAATGGCCAACTCGACTGAGTATGCCAACGTTATGCAATTAGCCGTAAACAATTTTAATGCACAACGTGGCACATCGTTAGTTTACTATAAACCCCCTACATCCCAAATCGAAGAAACGGATTGGACTAAAGTAGTACAGCGACCCAATGCAAAAACCACTAATTATAATTTATCTGTAAGTGGTGGAAACGATAAAACGACTTTTTTTACTTCATTTGGTGCCTTTAAGCAGGAAGGTATTTTAAAAACAAGTGAGTATAACCAATATTCTTACCGGGTAAAATTGAGTCAGAAATTAAGTAAGATCATTCAATTTAATACAAACCTATCGTTCACTTTGGCAGATAGGGATCTGTTAGAAGAAGAAAATTCCGGGTTAAAACTTTTAAGAACTGCGAGAGAAGAACAACCCTGGTACAGTCCATATTTGGCCAATGGAGATTATAAAGTAAATGGTACTCTCCTAATAAGGCATAATCCCGCTATGCTTATTAACGAAGAAAAATGGAATTCTAAACGTTACGAAGGCATTGGACTTATAAGCCTGGATGTAAAGCCCTTTAATGGGTTTAAGTACACTCCCTCGTTAAAAGTGTTTGCTTCTTATTTTGATGAGAAAAAAACATTAACTGAAAAAATGATAGCACGTTCTTTGAGTGCAGGTTGGGGCGCAATAGCTCAGAATAAAAACACCGATTTGAGATATATTATTGAGAACTTATTTCAATATAACAATAAAATT
>CAILJQ010000010.1 GCA_903834625.1 uncultured Bacteroidota bacterium | reverse complement strand
GTGTTTAATTACCACATGAGAACCACTTACCCCTTTGGCATGAAGCCACACATCTTCTTTATGGGCAAATTTGAGGGTGAGTAAATCATTGTTTACTGCATTTTTTCCTACAAAAATATGGTATCCTAAACACTCAAAATGACGGAATTTTTCTCTAAGGGGAATTTCTTGTTTTTGCTTCTCCTCCTTTAACCAAGGTTTGAGTTCTTTTATTTGGGTAGCTAATTGAATCTTATCAAACACCTCTTTATATTGTTCTAATCTACCTTTAGCCTTTGTTAGCAGTTCTTCCTTTAGGGCTATTTCTTTCTTTCTATTTTTAGCCTTTTGGTAATAATTGGCAGCATTGTCTTGTGGAGATAAGTCCTTTTTAAGGCTAATTTCTATGTTTTGGTTTCGGTAAAAATCAAACAAGGTAACTAGGGTTTCACCCTTTTTGATGGCATGTAAATTAGCCATGAGAATATGGCCTACTTCATCTGGTGGAACAGAGGAATTTACATGGTCTAGGAATTTTTGAGCACCAATTACTTGGCCTTGCTCCCTTTTAACCTTTTGTTTGTAATAACTTAATAAATTCTGGCGGGCATTTTCAAAAGAAAAATACTGTAGGTATCTGGCAGAGAATTCATTTAAAGCCTCGGGTAGGTGTTCGGTTTGAACCCATACCTCGGAGCTAGGTGTAAATGATAATAAGGGCTCGCGAGGGTTTTCTTGGTTCGAACCGATATAAAAAACACCTTGAAATGGAAATTTGTCTGATAGAATTTGGCCTTGTAAATCACTTAATTTTTGGTGCCAATCATTCTCAATACCATGACGGAAAAGCTTACTTACCTGTTGGTTTTCGAATAACAAAACATTGCTTAATGGACCATAAAGTTTAAAAACCAATAAACAATTGTTGCCAAAATCTATTTGAAAAGATCTGTTATTGGGGTGGTAAACAACTTGCTGAATAATGCTATTCTCTAAATTCTGAAACAAGGGAACCACGCCACCTGGACGTTCGAGAGGGTATTCGAAAAAGAAAAAAAGTCCGCATCTTGCCTCTGTATTAAATTGCAAACTGAGTACTTCCTCCTCTTTTCTAAAAATAAGGGAGAGTTCTTGTTTGTCTTTAGACCAAGCTTGCGCAAAAGAAAACCCCTTCAATAAGTAATCTAACTCATTTGCAATAAGAGGAACCAAGGAAACATGCTGATGCAGCGAGATCATTCAAAGGAAAGAGTTAAACCATCATATGCCAATGAGATATGCTGGGGCAGTTCATTCTCTACCTCCTGGTGTGTGCCTAATTGGTGACTGATATGCGTAAAATAAGCCTTTTCGGGCTTTATGTATTCAACCATTTGAACAGCTTCTTCTAAGGTAAAATGAGAGATATGTTCTTCTCTACGCAGGGTATTTAAGACCAAAACTTTACAGCCTTTTATTTTTTCGAGTTCACTTTGTTCAATAGTTTTGGCATCTGTGATGTACACAAAATCATTGAAACGAAACCCCAGAACAGGCAATTTAAAATGCATTACTTGAATGGGTGTAATGTGAATTCCGAACAACTGAAAAGGATTGAGGTGAATTTGATGGATAGTCATTTCTGGAACCCCAGGGTATTTAGGCTCTTCAAATGCATAATGAAATTCTTTTTTAATGGCAACCTCTACTCGTTTTTCGCAATACACATCAATGGCTTTTTTCATCCTGTAATTGAATCCACGGATATCATCCAGACCAGCTAAATGATCGCGATGGGCATGGGTAAACAAAATGGCATCTAGGTTCAATACATTTTCGCGTAACATTTGGGCTCTAAAATCTGGCCCCGTATCCACCACAATATTTTTTCCTTCGTGTTCAACCAAAATACTAGAACGCAGGCGTTTGTCGCGCGGGTCTGTTGACCTACACACTTCGCAATGGCAGGCAATAATTGGCACGCCTTGGGAGGTTCCGGTTCCTAAAAATGTTACTTTCATTTACAGGCCTAAATTATTAAGTTTGGGGGTCAAAAAAAAACTAAAAATGAGAACATTCCTATTCTTGCTTATCCTCACGGTATCTACCTTTCATATTTCATACGCCCAGCAGGGCCCAAAAAAGAAAATCCAGCAAACTTCACCTGTTTTTGAAATCAAAGGACCCATTGAGTTTAGGCAGATGATGCAAAAGAAACCTGGGGTTTTGATAGATGTTCGTACCGCTTCTGAACAAAAGAAAGGTATCATAGAAGGGGCAAGAATGTTGGATATTTTTTCAGATAATTTTGAATTGGAATTAGACAAGTTAGATAGAAACAAAACCTATTATGTGTATTGTGCAGCTGGCGGCAGAAGTGCAGAGGCCTGCGATATCATGAAGCGCAAAGGATTTATGCATGTGGTTGATTTGGAAGGTGGCTTTACCAGATGGAAATCTGAGAACCTACCCATTATTTTACCAACAAGTAAGTAGTTAACTTATTTTTACTATCACTCTACCCGAAGAAATCTCAGGAGCCTTTTTTTCTTCCAAAGGAGGCAGAACTCCTTTACTTCTAGAGATTTCATCATCCCAGCGAGTACATAAAAACATATATACCATAGAGAAATAGATGACGGTTCCGGTAGGCATCTGACCTAAAATTTGGTTACCATAACTGGCCACCACAATCCCAAAATAGCCGCAAGTAAGCGCAATTATTCGTTGTTTAATATCAGGGTCGCGCAGGCGAAAAACCTTGATAATGGCAATAACCAATACTAATAGTAGGCTTATAACATGTAAAACAAGACCCACAATACCTGTTTCCACCCATATCTTCACATACCAACTATCTAAAGCTACTTCAGATAAGAAACTACCCGGACTGAACCTAGCTCCCCAGGAACCTCCAGAGCCAATGCCACCACCAAGTGGGCGCGTAGCAAGGTATACCGCTAATTTCTTTTGATTTTCTATACGAACTTGCAAAGAGGCATCATTTGGATCGAGGCCCGTTCGCATGCGATGAATTTGGTAATTTCCATCACCAATATGAGTAAATTTAAGCACGCCAAATAAAATACCACCAATAATGGCTCCAGTAGCCAATATCCTAAAATTACCTATGAGAAATAAATATAAAAACCCACCTGCAGCTATTACAAATAAGGGACCGCGAGAACCAGATAAAGCATAACCCCAAAAGCAAACTGCGGTAATGAACCAATAGAAATATTTTTCTTTTTTGGTATAAGGTCCCAAGGCCATAAGAAAGGCACTTAGTGTGGTATGAGCCATGGCTGCACCAAATTGTCCGGCATCACTATAAAAAGAAAAAATGCGCAACCTCCCATGAATTTCATGGGTAATTTTACCGCCTTCATCAAGCCATTTTCTTTCTCCAGCAGTCACCCCAAAAATGTCCATCTTAAACCCATAGAAGGCAGAAATCAAACTCCACATAAACCATATTTTCATTACCCTATCCATGTCTTCTTTTTTATCCATGAGGATTAAAATCAAAGGAATCATTTGTATGAGGTAAAGAGAAACACCCCGAACGGCGAAGAACCATGCTTCTTTGCTTCTTGCCTCTGGATTAACCACCTGAATAAGGGTGTATACGAACCACACAAACATGATGAAAAAGATAGGATGGTTCATTTTTTTTGCATCGTCTTTGGATGCTGAAAAAATGGTGGCAATTACTGTAAGTAATAAAATACCGTCTATTAACAAACCCCAGGGAATAGCTGGTGTGGTATAACGTCCTAATCCATTGGCTAAAAAACAATAATGTAAAACGCTATATAAGCCAACCTTTGGGTCTTTAAACAACCAAAACAAATACCCTAAAATAAATGGTAATGCAATATAAAATCCAGCAGTAACCAATTCACCCCGAACAATGGAGAAACCTAAAATAATAGCAATGAGCAGGAATCCGGTAAATGCTATTGCCTCACGAATAAATTTATTTGAGGTTAAATCCACGGTTGAGGAATTAATATAATTCTCCGCCAAGGAGATTTTTTATTTTCTTTCTAAGGGCAGACCTGCGTTTTGGAATTTCTCCGTAGATAGACTCCAATAAATCTGGCGATACATGGTTTAATAAAACGCTGGTTTTACCTTGAGCCAACTTCATGTAATTCTTTAACAAGAATTGGTCGGCGCTTGTCCATGATTTAGAAGCATGCACTACTAAGATGGAATAATGAGC
>CAILJQ010000009.1 GCA_903834625.1 uncultured Bacteroidota bacterium | reverse complement strand
GGGTTTTGCAATGATAACAAATTATCAACACTAATATAATCACAGTAATTGATGTCTTGGTTATGCACCAATCCCATGAGGTAGTTTACAGGATCTTGTCCGCTATCTTGTAATTTGTTTTGAAGGGTCTTGAGTAAATTTTCCATAATTATACAATAGGTAAAGAGTTGGGTAGTGGATACATTTTCGCCAAAAATACTTGTGCAACATTGCTCCCAATTTCTTTGGCTCTGCTGGCTACAGTTCCCTCGAATAATGAATCAACTGTTTGGTTAAAAACATTTATCCAACGGTTAAAATGAATAGGTGTAATGGGTAAATCTGCATGTTTAGGGTAGGGCTGTCCGTTATAGACAGGTTGATGAAACAACAAACTGTCCCAGAAATTCACCATTTTTTCTAAATGGGGTTCCCAATTTCCTTGTATGATTTGATGGAAAATGGGCCCTAACAAATCGTCTATTTCTACCTTGGCATAGAAGGTATCTACCAATAACCTAATATCTGTTCTGTTTTTAATATCCATTACCTGCTTGTAAATAGTTTGTCTTCCAACTTGTTTGCAAGCTCATGTATGCTCGTTTTTTCAAGCATCTTTTTTATGTCTGTTCGAACCGATTTAAAGGACTCATGTAGCGGACAAGGATTCTTTTCTGAGCACTCCTTTAAGCCTAAACCACATGCAGTAAACAATCCGTCGCCATCTATGGCCGTTACAATTTCAATTAATTTGAGGTTTTTGGAGCTCTCATCAATATAGAATCCGCCACCCGGACCTTTAGAAGATTGAATTAGGTTTTGCTTGCTTAAGGTTTGTAATACCTTGGCAATGTATGGCTCTGGAACGCCTGCTTGTTGTGAAATTTCTTTCACATTTGTTTTGAGGCTGTTGCTTGAATTCTGACTAATGATGATAACAGAACGGATGGCATATTCACAAGATTTTGAATACATAGGATAACAATGTAAGGGCGCAAAATAAGATTTGAATGGAAAATAAATAGCAGACAAAAATATCTTTTTTGTATGATTTTTATCATTTTCGGATGTTTATGTCCGAAATACTTTTGTCTCATAATTTTAACAACTATGAAGAAACTTATTCTCTCAATGGGGGCAGTGATGAGCCTTCTTTATTTCAGTTCTTGTGGTGGTAATGCAGATGCAACACAAGAGAATACCTCTACAGAACAAGTAGGTGCAGGGCAATCTGGTGTTCAAGACAATGAATCTGCTAAAGATATTGTGAAGGTTGCGGTTGGTTCAAAAGACCATAGCACCTTAGTGGCGGCAGTAAAGGCAGCAGAGTATGTAGATGTATTGTCGAATGCTGGTCCGTTTACGGTTTTTGCACCAGTTAACGCAGCTTTTGATGCCCTACCAGCAGGCACTGTTGATGGATTATTGCAACCCGATAAAAAAGGCGATTTACGTAATATTTTAGAATATCATGTGGCAGTGGCTGTATTTCAACCGAGCATGTTTAAAGACGGTCAGGATTTGGAAATGGTGAACGGTGGTCATGCCATCATAAGCATAAAAGACGGAAAAACCTTTATCAACGATGCCGAGATATTAGGTAATGTAAAAGCCTCTAATGGTATGGTGTATGTGATTAATAAGGTGCTTTTACCCAAATAGTAAAATTATGAGTTATGAATTTTGAATTATAAAATTTCATAATTCATAACTCATAATTCATAATTCTCTTTCGTTATTTAAGCTAGAATTTGAAAAAACCAATTCATCTCTTTTCAAATTCAATTCAATAATTTTCCTCATCCATTTCTGGTGCTTAAAGATTTCTTTTTGTGCATACCATAAACTGTGTTTTGGGTCGTAAATATGCGTAGGTTCAGATTTGGCACCATTGATTTCTATGATAGAAAAGTTCTGGCCTTGCTCTAATTCTGCTATGGTATTGTATCTAATATCTAATCTTCCATAATAGAATCCCGGGATGTTTTTGAGAAAAGCATCAAGGGTCTTATGAAGCGATTCGCTTATCATTTCCTTACCATTTAAAAACTCTGTGCCCCTGTTATGATTGCCAAAAGGAACCAAACACTTTTTCTGTTTGTTTGGCAAAATTTCTTCCAAATTCAATTGGTGGCTAAGCTTATGAATTTGCATGGCATAACGTGGATTTTTTTGAAGCAAATCTTTAATTGTATCTTTCCCATTACCTTCAAGGCTTAGGAATTTTTTATGGGTAATTCCTGTTATGGTTCCCGTTAATTGATTGGGCAATCTGCAATAAAACAAACCCATTTCATTGGGGTAATTTATGTTTTCTTGAATTAGGAAAGGTACATGTGTCTTAAAAGCATACTGCATAAGTTCTTCAACCGTATGAACCTTTTCAACTCCTATGCCCCTTAGACCAATATCTGGCTTTACAATCAATGGAAAGCTTAGGTTATTTTTTGCTAATAGTCCTTCTACTATTTGGTTTTCATGTGGTTTAACCAAAACAGTTTTGGGGTATAGTTTTGTTGGGATTAATTGGTAGATATCATATTTACTATCATCAAACAAACCTCCATTTTTAAATCCGGGATTGGCGTATTTGTAAAAATCTACACATCTAAATTTGAAAGCCAAATACATCCAATACACTATGGTAGGGGTGTATATTAGCCAAGCTGGCCAATATTCCCAATGCTGTATTTTATGCCAGAAAAGTTTCATGCCATGGGCTCCATCAGCTCATACCAATTTTGGCTCATTTGATCTAAATGCCTGATAGTAATTTTATTGTTTTGCAATACACATTGCGTAACATTTTTGGTTAAAATGGTATCATTTCTATTGATGATTAAGCCATTCATTGGGTCGTGCAAATGTGTTTGGGTATGGAATTGAATGATATCATTAGCATTAGGTTTGCCATCATGTTCTTGTAGGAATTTATTAAACCAAACTTGCCTGTTTGTTATGGTTTCTGCGTTGTACAGGGTTGCAGATGACCAAATATAACAACCATTTATAGGCAATTCCTTGCTTGATTTGGATGAACCATCCCATCTCCATTGTTGCAATTTATTTTCAGTATAGGCCACAACCGTAAATGGTTCAATCTGATCCAAGTTAAAACGTTCCCATTCTAATATGGGTTGTGAATTGTCAAGCAAATCCAATAGGATCAAACCTCTACTTTTTTTATAATTGGCAGCTCTTATATGTTTAAATTCAGCACCATTTAAGAGCACAAATATTTCTCCATTTTGTTTCACGCAAAACCAAGTACCATTTGCCTGCGGGTCTACAGGGTAATAGGCATGAGTGGTGTTTAACGTAAATTTCTGAGGAGCAATTGCGCTTGCCCTTTGTATATGCTCATCTCTATTTGAGGTAACAATTACTTGGTCATTTACTTTGCAGAAGCTTACTGTGCACATACTTTTCTATTGGCTAATGTTGATTTTGCTACACCAAAATTTTCTTGAGTTGTATCTATTCCTAAACTCAATAAAGCAATTTTAATAATGGCTTGGTGGTGTATGCAATGTTCAATATTATACAATAATTCTCTATTGTAATTGGTTTCAATAGTGTTAGAGGAATTGCTGTGTAAGGTTTTTAAGAGCATTTGTTTATTAGGTCGTTCCAATGCTTGAATAATTTCTGCAATGCGCTCACAGGAAAAATCAATGTCTTGCTCTAAGCGTTGCTCTCTTTTTCTTGAATCGTAATTAAGGATGCCAATAACATACCCAATATTTAATTGTTCAAACAATTCAATGATATGCCTGGTATGCGCGCCTATGCTTCCCATGCTTAAAATAGGATGGGCAAAAGTGTAAGTGTCGTAATCTAATTGATTTAACAGTTCAACTAATTGCATTAATACCTCACGGGCTTCGATGGAGATTTTTGTTTCCATGGCAAATCTTATTGTTTAATAACTTTCTGAACCAAAATGCCTTGCTCTGTTTCAGCAATGAAAGTATAAATACCTTGTTCAATGGCAGGTAATAGGAGAGGACTGTTGGGTTCTACTTTTTCTATACTTGCTACCTTTTCCCCCAATAAATTATAAATGCTTAAGTTGGTTAAGGCTAGGTTAGAATAAAAGGTATTGGTGATGGGGTTAGGATACAATACATTATTCAATTGGATGGCAGATACATTCAACAAACCTGTAGTACCAGCATTTGCCACATTTGATACATGGCTATTGATTAGGGTTTTAGCATTGGTTTGAAGAAGTGCCATAACAAATAATTTCTTTTTGTTCCATGAAAAATCGACAAAATACCTGTTATTCAAAACAATAGAATCACCTACCATAGCAGGTAATATTACTCTATCGCCGGTAATTGAGCTCATTGCTTTTCTGAACACATTAAAGTGTTTTGTTTCGCCATTGTTGGTTGTTTGCTGAATAGTGTCTTCTATGATTCCTAAAAACAGATTGGCAGCAAGGTTGGTATCAGCTGATACTTTTTTTATAATGGTTTTCACCAAAAAAGTTTGTCCGTCTGAGTCGGATTGCGTTACTGTAATACTGTAGTTAGACATGAGCGAGCTAACGGCACCAAGGGCAGTATTTAATGAAGTATATGAAGTTACACTGCCATTTAAAACTGTTCTTGGTGTAGCGCCATAGATATTGTAAAACTTGGTTCTATCGTCGTTTTCTGCTTTGTTTTGCTGGTTAAAAACATCTGTAGGATAAGGTGAACTTGGATGAAAACTGATATGCAGCACATTGGGGTTATTGCTAATGCTTTGATGGATACCACCGTTGTTTGCCGCACATACACTGCAGGAAGTATTGGTAAAATGTTCTACCACCGAGCGTAGGGGTACTTGTGCCATTGCTTCTAAAGAGAATAGAAACATGCATATACATAAGGGTAGGTTTAGGAGCTTTTTCATCTTATTTATTTTTTAATTTTTCGGCAAACACTTTGTGTAATTTGTCCATTTTAGGTTTAATCACCACATTGCAATAAGGCTCTTCTTTATTTAATTCATAATACTCTTGGTGGTAATTTTCTGCTGCGTAAAATTTAGCGAATGGACTAAGTTCGGTAACAATTTTATCTGTAAACACTTTGTTCGCTTCTAGGGTTGAAATTACTTTCTGGGCAATTTGTAATTGATTTTTGTTTCTATAAAAAATGGCCGAGCGATATTGTGTTCCAACATCAGCGCCTTGTCTGTTTAAAGTTGTAGGATCATGAAGTGTAAAAAATACCTCCAAAATTTCTTCCATAGAAATGATGGTAGGGTCAAATATGATTTGAACCACTTCCGCGTGACCAGTATTACCAGAACAAACCTGCTTGTAATTAGGGTTTAGAGTAGAACCGCCACTATAACCAGATTCGGCACTTTTAACGCCCTTCAATTCTTCAAAAATGGCCTCAATGCACCAAAAGCATCCACCGCCAATAGTAAGGGTATCAAGCATAGAAAGTTTTGTTGGGTTTTGTTTGGATTCAAAGGTGAGGGAGGCAGAATTAACACAATAGCGTTGTCCGGTTTCTGTTGGTCCGTCATTAAAAATATGTCCTATATGGCCACCACACTTGGCGCAGGTAATTTCGGTTCTGCTCATGCCTGCCGAGAAATCTTCTGTTTGAATAATTTTACCACCAGCAATTTCTTTATCAAAACTTGGCCAGCCGCAATGCGATTCAAATTTCATATCATCTGTAAACAAAGATTCGCCACAACCTGCGCATTTGTAAGTACCTTTTTCTTTGCTTAGGTAAAACTCGCCAGTAAAAGGTTTCTCAGTACCTTTTTCTCTGAGCACATAATATTGCTGCGCACTCAATTTTTTCTTCCATTCTTGTTCGCTTAAATTGACTTGAGAAGGGTTAATACTATCTGTTATCCCAAGGTTTTTGGAACTTGAATTTTGCGCACAGCTGGTTTGAAAAAAGGCAACAAAAAGAAGTATGAGGATTAGGGTGTTTTTCATTTTTTGAGGTTTTTTAACGTACAACAAATTCATTTCTATGAATAAAAATTAAGAGTAGAGATGCTGCCATAACAATCAAAGCAAGTGAAAACAATGTTCCACCATCATTGCTTACATCAATTCCAATAACCAAGAGGTGCGAAAAAATGGCACCTACCATTATACCAAAACTGCTGAGCATTCCTATTAATTTGGTCCTAGGTAAAAGAATCATTATGGCTACTAAAAGTTCCACAATTCCTAAGCCAATTCTGCCATACGGTTCAACGCCTAAAGCGCTAAAAATATGAACTGAATCGGGGTGAGCAGTAAATTTAAAGTACAAGGTTTGAAGTAGGATAATAGCTATGGTAAGTCTTAGTACCCAAGTAATGATATGTTTGATTTCCATATTTTTATTTCTTGGTTAAGATTGCCCAATTCTTATCTGCCTGTACCTTTAAGGTTTTTTCATTTTTGTTCCAGCTGTTTAAGGTATTGGTTAAATAGGCATTGTAAAAAAGATACAATTTACCTTCTATTATTTTGAAAGTCTCTGGGTTAATTTCTACTTTTTTGCCATAATCGCCCATGGCAAATGCACACCAGCCTCCGTATTGGGGTTCGTATTGCATTGGATTTCTTAAGAACATTTCTTTGTTGCCCGTAGAAGCAAAATAATAAGTGATACCAGCATACCTGGTAAATATTTTTGGGTCGCCTTTTTCGGACTTGTTCTTGGTGAAATATGATATTGGGTCGTAACCTTGAATGGCTAACCCATTTTCTACATTAAAGTGTTTGGTTCTTTCTACGGCATTTTGTGCCAAGACTTGGAAACTGCCTCCAAGCAAAAGAAGGATGAAGATTTGTCTCATGGGTATGTTTGTTTTGATGAGACAAATGTAGACTTACTTAAACTGGCAAAATGTAAACTATTTTACATTTTCGATAAACTTTTTCAATTTTGGTATGTCATGAATAACAATTTCCTTCTGGGTATATTGGATCAAGCCATCTTTTTCTAATTCTTTAAAGAGGGAAATAATGGTTTGTCGCGTGGTGCAAATGAGTTGGGCTATGTCTTTTTGGGTAAGGTAGTTGGGTAAAGTAAAGTGCTCGCCTTGTACATTCTCCTTTTCCATAATCATATGTAAGAGCAAGAGTAAACGGGTTTTAGCGTCTTTAAACAGAATGTTCTTATAACTGTTTTGGATTTTTTTAAAATTAAAGCCAATGAATTTGATATAATTTAAAGCAAAATCAGGCTTTTTGTGCATCAAATTTTCAAGATTCTCTCGGTCGAAGGTGCAGATAATGGCCTCCTCTGATACTGTTTGGAAATACTCGTCTTTTTCATCAGATTTTTCTAGGTTTAAATCACCAAACAAATCGCCACTTTGAAGGATATCAATCAATACCTCTTCACCTTCATCATTTATTTTTAGGAGTTTTATGGCACCTTTCTTTAGGAAGTAAATGCGTTCTTTTTCGCTGTAGGGTAAATCTAATAATTCATTTTTCTTCGACTTCTTAAATCTTTTTAAGATGCAAAGCGCGTCTATCTCTGCATAACTTAAATTTTTAAATAATTTATGTTCATGCAAATACCAGTATTTTAAATTGGAAGTCATACAATGGGCTTTTTCACTTATATACGAATGTAATACGAAGGAATCTATATTGTGAATTTTTCCGTAAAACTTAACAATCGAGTTAATACTTACTGCCTTATCACAATAAAAAAAGCTGAATCATTAAATGAAACAGCTTTTTTAGGTTGCAAGCATAAGATATAGCAGAACTATGACCTACTGCGTATATCCAATATCGGTTAGGGTTTTTAGGAAGGCTATGAGCTGTAATTTTTGAAGTGGGGTTAGCAATAGCTCGCGTTCACCATTGGTTTTGGTCATGAGTGGGTCTACATAACCGTTTGCATGAACGCCGCTATCGTAAAAGTCTACAACTTCTTCCAAGGTTTTAAATCTACCATCGTGCATGTATGGAGCAGTTAAGCTTATATTTCGGAGGGTAGGAGTAAGAAATTTACCCATGTCGGCATCTTTCCCTGTAATAGCAAAACGGCCACGGTTAAACCCAGTATAGGTATTGCTCACCCCATTGTTATGAAATTGTTGATCGGTAAATAAGGGTTCGGTATGGCAATGAAAGCAATCTCCTTTTTCTGAAAAGAAAATAACATAGCCCTCATATTCCAAATTATCTAACAATACCTCCCTGCGCCTAAATTGGTCAAATTTACTATTGGCACTAACCCTCGAACGCAGGTATTGGGCAATTGCCATGGCTATTTTTTTCTTTAATTCATGGTAAGTTAAGTCGTTTACATTGGCAATATTATAGGCCTTTTTAAATAAATCTGAGTATATAGGATGCTCACTTAAACGCTTAAACAATAACACGGGATCTGTATTAAAAAACTCTGGCTCAAAATCTCCCATTCCTAAGGTATCCAAACTGTTTTGGGAACCATCCCAATTAAAACTCGACTTAAATCCTAAATTGATATGTGGCGGTACACTATAGGTAATGCCACTCCATGATGTAAAAAGAGGCGAAGAGTAGGAGTTAATTGGTTGGTGACAACTTGTGCAGGATCGACCGTTGGTTGATAAAATATCATCATTATACAATCGTTTACCCAATTCAATTCCTTCTACAGTTAAGGGGTTGGTGGTAGATAATTTAGGATTTGGAAAGCCACGAGGCACTTCCAAGGTATAAGGAGTTGGATAGGTTTTAGCTGCTTCTGGAGTTTCATTAGCTTTACAAGCAACTAGTGAAACAGCAACCCATAAAAGGATTATATGCTTATTCTGGTTTGCTAAATACATCATAACCGTTGTTTTTAAGCAGGTTCATTAATGGGGTAATGGCCATTGTATAATTGCCATCCTTTTCAAAATTGTAGGTATATGGGTTTTTGAACCACTCATTCACTTCCATTACCAAATTGGTAAAACAGATGTTTTGTTCATTAACTTCTAAATTCACCGGAATAATTTGATGTTGAATAAGCATTTCATTACTGCCTATGTGCATGGCAAAACCACGTGGTATGTTTGTTGAGTCTAAATACCTGCCTTCCATTTTTAAAAAATGATAACCGCCACCCAAGGGTTCAGGCCATTGCATGTTTGTGTTTTCAGTTGTTGCCTCTAATACGCCAAATACATTGTTTAATGGTGTAATGCCTATATAGAATTTAATTCCGGTATACCTGCCAGGCGCCATGCCACTTAATTGAATGTTTACCTGGTTTAACGCCGGATTTATGTAAAAAGACCCTTGGCAGTTAACATAACTGTTGTCTTCTTTTCTTAAGCTAATTTCTGAGATATAATATTCCAAAAGGGTAAGAGAATATTTGTTGCCTGCCAAATTGGTGTATTTAATGGTATCATAAAGCAAATTCAATCCACCCACCCTATGACTCACATGAATTTGAAGGTTTGTTTTATAAGCCTCAATTGTGGAAGTTTCTGTTTTCTTGCAAGAGAATATCATGGCAGAAATCCCTATAAACAGCAACAAATGCCAAGGTGATTTTGGTTTCATGTCAATCTTTTCCTCAAAGTTAGGTGGGAATAAAAAGATGAAACCTGACGGTGGTCATATATGGATAAAAAAAAAGGCAATACAATTGCAGAATTCTATGGAAAATAATGCAGCTATTATTGCCAGAATAAGGCAATTAAAACAAGAAAAGGATGTGGTAGTATTATCACATTATTATATGCCAGCCGAGTTACAATTAGAAGAAAAAGACAGTGGCTTTGTTGATTTTGTTGGAGATTCACTGGGGTTAAGTGTTAAGGCCTCAACCACGCAAGCAAAACATATCTTATTCTGTGGTGTGAAATTTATGGCAGAAACAGCCTTGTTGGTAAATACGAACAAGAAGGTATATATGCCCGATCCAAGTGCAGGATGTTCCCTAGCATCTTCTATTCATGCAGAGGATGTTCGTTTGTTAAAGAAGCAATTTCCGGGCGTTCCTGTTATGGGATATATCAATACCTATGCTGAAACAAAAACCGAGTTAGATATTTGTTGTACCTCTAGAAATGCTATTGCCGTAGCTGCCTCATTGCCTGGCGATAAAATAATTTTTGTGCCCGACTTGTATATGGGCGAAAACTTGCAAAAGGTGATTAAAAAAGAGTTGGGCAAAGACCTTATTTTATGGAGTGGTAGTTGTGAGGTACATGAGCAGTTTAGGAATTATTTGCCTGAAATGGCAGAGGCAGAAGAGGCAGAAATGTTATTTCATTGGGAGGTTCCAGAAGAAATAACTGGCATGGTTGGTGATAGCAGAAAGGGCATTGTTGGCAGTACAGGCGATATTCTTACCTATGTTCAAAATAGCTCTGCCAAAAAATTCTTCCTTGCATCAGAATGTGATTTGTCTGTAGCTCTACAAAAAGAAAATAAAGACAAAGAGTTTGTTACCCCTTGCGTGAAATGTTCCTATATGAAACAAAATAGTGTTCAAAAATTGTTAGAGGCGCTAGAGGCAATAGGATCTCCACAAGAGGCTGCTTATGAAATTACCTTAGATGCCTCTATCATTGAAAAGGCTCGCATTCCAGTTGAGCGAATGTTGGCTGTTAGTTAAACATAGTTTTTAGCATGAAACGTGTTGCAGTAATTGGCAGTGGCTTGGCTGCTATTTCTTTTATCCTTCAATTGCCTGAAGAAATTCAGGTTATTTGGATTGCCGGTGAAGGGCCTGGTTTATCTAACAGCTACTTGGCCAAGGGCGGAATAGCCGTATCTCATTCCATAGACGACAAATACAGCCACCTAACAGATACCAAATTGGCTGGCGCTTTTTTGGGAAATGACGCTATCATGAAAGAAGTTACTTTTGGTAGTGAAGAGGTTTTTCATTGGATCGAACAACAAGGAATTCATTTTGATAAAAATCCTAGTAGAGAAGGCGGACATAGCCAAAATAGAATAGAGCATTTATCGGATCAAACCGGAAAATTCTTGGTGGCACACTTGTGGGAAAAGTTACGTGTAGAGCGAAAAGTTATTTTGTTAGAAAACCACTTTGCATTGGAATTATTGGTGCAGAAAGGTAAATCTATTGGTGTGAAGGTTGGCGATGCTGCACATGAAAAAGAAATGGATATTTATGCCAGTGCCACTGTATTGGCAACTGGAGGCAGTGGTAATTTATTTGAAAGAAACACCAATGCCGTAGGAGCAAATGGAGAAGGAATAGGTATGGCTTTTGAGGCAGGTGCAGAGTTGGAACAAATGGAGTTTGTGCAATTTCATCCTACCCGTTTGTACGACCCAGCTGGCAGAAGAAACATTTTGGTTACAGAGGCATTTAGAGGTGCTGGTGCATTTTTATGCAATACCAAGGGCGAAGATTTTATGAAGACTATTCATCCTTTGGGTAGTTTGGCCCCTAGAGATGTGGTTTCTTTGGGTATGTATCACCAAATGGATAAGGATAATGTTCCATTCTTGCAATTAAATTTTAGCGCAGTAAAAGAGGAAGTTTTTCAACGCGATTTTCCCTATTTGTACAATGAAGTAAAAAATGAACCTTATTTTAAACTAGGTTGGATTCCGGTTACTCCAGCAGCGCATTACCAATGCGGAGGTATAAAAGTTAATGCCTCGTCTGAAACACAATTGACTGGTCTTTTTGCCATAGGAGAGGTGGCATGTACAGGTTTACATGGGGCAAATAGGTTGGCAAGTAATTCTTTATTAGAGTTGTTTTATTTTGGTAGCAAATTGGCCAATTACTTACCAAACACCCTTCAAAAGTCTGGAGAATTATGGCGGTCTGAACCAAAGCCTTTACCTACTACATTTCCTCAACTTTCTATTTATATAAAAGAAGTGAATGGTTTGATGTGGCATCATTTTGGAATTTTAAGAACCCAAGAAAAAATGAAGCTAGGTTTAAATCGATTGAAAGAATTGAAACAAGATATTTTGTCTACACCTCACATGAGTATAGAAAAGAAAAGATTGCTGAACCGAATGACTTGTGCAATTCAAATAGCGCAATCAGCCCTTTTACGCATTCAAAGTCTCGGATGCCATCAATGTTTAGATGATGGAATGGATAAGCCCATCCATCAATAATCAGATTCCCAATCGGCAAAAGACGATTCTGTTTCAAACAAACGTAACCTCTTAAGTTTAATACCTGCAGGTAATTTCCAACGAACCAACTCAGCTATCATTTCAATAATATTCTCTGCTGTAGGTTCCCCTTGCATCATAAATTTTTTACCTTGATAAACGTCTAACTCCATTACCGCAGGATGATATTGGTTCAGAAATAACGCATGATCTGCCTGCTTCAAAAAGTTGTCATTCACAATTTGCTTGAGTAGTTTAAAATCCATGACCATTTGTGTTTCTGGATCTTTTGGTCCACATACCGTAACCAATAATTCATAACTATGTCCGTGAATATTTTTGCATAAACCATCATAATTTAAGATGGCATGCGCTGCTTCAAACCTAAATTTTTTAGTGATGCTTAACATATCAAAAAGTGTTTTTTCTTTTGTTGCCTAACAGGTGAATGGCCAATCCTCCGAGAGATAATGTTATGCCTAACCCCGCAATAAAAAATAGAATAAACCAAGGCTTTAATTGTTCAAACATTTCTGCAAAGGGTATTCTGTTTTGTTCCATTTGCCAAAGTCCTTTATGTATTCCTGAACCAATTAATGAAAGCCAAAATAGCAAGAGTGAGATTTGTAAGATCCAAAACAGCCCATTTACCGCTTTGTTTTCTTTGCTTTGAATAGATGGTCCTGAACTCAAAAACATAAAGGCTGCCGCCATTAAAATCATGGTATTAATGCCAATCGTTGTGCCCATTGCATGCGCTACAGTGGTATGTGTGCCATGTGAATACAAATTAAATGCAGGTATTGACATAAATAAGGCCAATACCAAATTCAGCAATACCCAGAAGTTTGATGCCATTAAAAACCTGTAGGGGAAATAGCTATAGTGATTTCTAATTTCATTTAAATCATTTTTCCAATTCCAAACAATGCGCAAAAAGAAAATCCATTCGGTCATACTTACAGCGTATCCAATTTGGCGAATATATGGAAGTGCAGGAAGGGTATAAATATGATGTCCCCAATTGAAACAAAGATTAAAGAACCCAAGGAAATACATGGCAAAGGCCAATTTGCTCTTACCTGTATTTTCTTTCCCACTTATTTTATCCATTAAAAACATAGCGGTTCCATAAATAATTTGGTTCCATGCCCCAACCATTGATCCGTTTACTTTCCATTGAATGGTCATATCGGTTATCAAGGCATTTCTAAAATAGGGGATGGTCCATAGGTAACCTTCTAAAAATGTGAAAAGAAAAAACACCAAACCTGTTAACCACATCCACATATACACAGGCCAACCTTTAATTTGTAAGGTGATACGCAGGAATTGAATGATGAAAATAATCCAAGCCAAGGTAATGGGCAAAGCCCAAATGGGATTAAATTCCCAGTATTCTCTTCCGCCAAAATCTCCTACAGCATAGCTATAAAACATTCCTACGATAGCTATCAACCAAAGGGCATATTGTGTATAGGCCAGTGAGCTTTTCAGTTCATTGGGTTTAAGTTGGTTCAGACCGAAATATACAGAGGCACTTGCTCCAATTAATATCCAAAACAACACCGCACTTACATGCAGCGGACGCATGGCCATAAAGCCCAATTGGGATTTTAGAAACCCAGGCCAAACATAACTGGCAGCGGCAAAACACCCTAAAATTAAACCAGCGATTAGTAGCAATAAAGCCGTGCGAAAGAATAATTTTCCAACATTTTTCATAGCTATTTTATTGAGAAATCATGCCATTGGCATGAATAGTAAAGCTGCGTGGGTCGCTTTTTCCTGTTTGATCCATGGCTTCCAAAAATGCCAAAAGGGCTCTCATTTCTGTTTCATCCATTTTAAAACTTGGCATCTGTTTGGTGCCAACTTCAATCATGGCTTTTATAAAAACCGCACCTTTTCCAGCTTCAGAATATGTATTGGTTAAATCGGGGCCTAGGTAACCGCCTAATCCAAATAATTGATGACAACTTTGGCAATTATATTTTTGCCAAACCATTTTGCCTTCGCCCGGAAGTTCGCTTTTAGCGGATGCAACGGGTTGCAGGTATATGCTAAAGGAATAAACCAAAAATGCAGAACAAATAAGTGTAAACACAAAAATGGGTTTCATAGGATACTTATTTTTTTTGTTTGTTAATTCTAATTCGCACATCAACTGCTTTTAAATGATTGATATCTGCCTTTAATGGGTTCAAGTCTAGCTCACTTATCTCAGGCGCTAAATGTACCAAGGAAGCAATTCTTACAATGGCATCTGCATAACTTTCTATGTTAATGCCATTTCTGTTTCGGTATCCTTTTAAAATGGGGTAACCTTTTAAACTTTCTATCATTTCAAGTGCCTCTTCTTTTGAAAGTGGCGCCAATCCAAAGCTTATGTCTTGTAATACTTCTACATGAATTCCTCCCAATCCGCATAAAACCAAGTGACCAAAATCTCCTTCTGCAGAGGCGCCAATAAACAATTCTTCACCTTCTACCATTTCTTGAACCAATACGCCAATGGCACCCTCAATGGTTAACATGCGGTGGTATTCTGAGACCAATTTTTCCCAAGTGTTAATGTACAAACTAACCCCTTTCACTTCTGTTTTATGCAAGGGGCCAAGTACTTTCATGGCCAATGGAAATTCCATTTTTTCTTTGGCCTGAACCAATTCCTCTAAGTTATTACAAACCCTTTCTTCGGCCATTTGAATGCCAGCGGCATGTAAAAGTTCGCGTGCAGTTTCTTGGTTCAAATAGCCTTCATTTGCTTCATTAATAATAGCCCTAATTTTTGCATCTTCCATCTCGGCCAATTTGTTAAGGCCAGCGGTGGGCGAATTGCAATGGAAAACATGGGGTAGGGCCGCGCCCAATACTACTTCGTCTGGAAAGTTCACATTGCCTTTAGATAAAAAGGTTTCTATTTCATCTTTGGCATTAATCAAAGAGGGTAATACAGGGTAAATGGGCTTACTACAAGTATTCATCTTGTGGTCGAGAATTTGGTATGCACGTTTTACATTAAACAAACCCGGACTGCCAAATACCACAATGATGGCATCTATCTCTTTTAACTTCTCACAAAAATCTATGATTAAGCCCAATTGCTCTGCAGTGCCTGTGGCCAAAAAATCTATCGGATTGCCAACAGTAGACCCGGGATGTAATTGTTTTAACAATGCTTCAGAAGCTTCACCGCTTATAGCAGGCACATGCAATCCTCTTGAGGATAACGCATCTGTTAACATCACTGCAGAACCACCTGCATGGGTTACAATAGCGATGTTTGAACCTTGTAAAGCTTTGCTTTGAAAAATGCATCCCACTGAAATAAGCTCTGCTCTTCCGCTGCAATACACTATACCTGCCTTTCTAAATAGGGCGCGCACAACAGTATCGGAACTCGACATGGCGCCTGTATGCGAACTGGCTGCGCGGCTACCTGCCTCTGAATGTCCAGATTTGATAGCAGCTATTTTGCATCCTTTGCGAATGAGTGAGCCTGCATGTTTCAAGAATTTAAAAGGATTACGGATGCTTTCTAAGTAAAGCAATTTTACCTTAGCACTTTTGCCTTCTTCGTAGTTTTTATCGAGGTATTCT
>CAILJQ010000008.1 GCA_903834625.1 uncultured Bacteroidota bacterium | reverse complement strand
TTATTTTATTTTAATATCTTGTCGGAAAATTAACTGATATGGCCATACTTATTCCCAATTTTTGCATTGCAATCAAAGACGCAGAAAGCTGTAATACGGCAATTCATTTAGCAGAAAAAATTCAAAGCTATTTTCGATCCAAAGTGCTTACCTATTCAATAGGGAATAAAGGTGGCCTGCCTGCAACATTTAAAAATGAAGAATTGGCCTCAGTAAAAGATATCGACAAACATTTCAAAGACAGTGAATGTGATTTACTGATATTGCCAATTGCAAATGATTCTGGTAAAGGCTTGGTTACAGTTGCAGAAGCGAATAAGTTGATTGATCGCATAGAGAGGATGGTGTTAACCGTTCCAGCGTCATTGAACTCCCTAACGATTTCAAGAATTGTTGTTCCTATAGATTCGTCATTTGAAACTAGGCAGAAAGTGCCATATGCAATTTCTATGGCCAAGGCTTTTGGAGCTACCCTTCAAGTAGTAGGGGTTTCAAATGATAAAGGAAAAGATTCTGAGGTGCTTATTAAAAATTATATCAGACAGGTTTGTAGTAATATAGAAGAAAAAGGGGTATTGTGTACCTCTGAAATTCGTTTGGGTGGCAACCCAACCCAAGTTGTTTTGGATTATGCCAAAGAAATAAATGCGGGAATGATTGTCATCATGACTGAGCAAGAAACAAATTTCACCTCATTTTTTTCAGGGAAGTATTCGCAACAAATGGTTAAAGGTGCTAACCTACCGGTATTGTCAATTCATCCTAAAGACTTGATATTGAGTGAAGCAAGGTTGTAATTACGCTAATTTCCCTTTGTTTTTTTTCTTTTTCCTGAATTGTCTTCAATTGATTAATTTTACCATCTTATTCTGAGGCTAAAACCATCCTGCCCACTTTTTGTTGTTTGTGGGGTATAGTTACTTAGATTGAATTAACCCGCTTATGCAAGAAATGAAAATTAACGCCGGTCCAAATTTAGAAAAAATCAAATATCCTGCGGATCTACGTTCGGTTCCAGAATCTGATTTGGTTAAAATTAGTGCTGAGCTAAGACAATATATTATAGACACAGTTTCTGTGTATGGCGGACATTTTGGTGCTAGTTTGGGTGTGGTAGAGTTAACTGTTGCTATGCACTACGCGTTTAATACGCCGGTAGATCAACTTATATTTGATGTAGGTCACCAAGCCTATGGCCACAAGATTTTAACAGGTAGACGTGACGTTTTTCATACCAATAGGGTTTACCAAGGCATCTCTGGATTCCCTAAGAGAAGCGAAAGTGAATACGATGCATTTGGTGTGGGGCACTCTTCTACTTCCATTTCGGCGGCATTGGGTATGGCTGTAGCTTCTAAGTTAAAAGGTGAGCATGACAAACAGCATATTGCAGTGATTGGCGATGGCGCATTAACAGGCGGTATGGCTTTTGAAGGCCTAAATCATGCGGGTGTGGCTAACGCAAATATAATTGTGGTTTTAAATGACAACTGCATGAGTATTGATCCAAATGTGGGTGCCTTAAAAGAATACTTAACAGATATTACTACTTCTCCTACTTACAATAAATTTAAAGATGATATTTGGAAAACGCTTGATAAACTGAGTAAAGTTGGCCAAGTTTCCCAAGATATTTTATCGAAAGTACATGATACTTTGAAAGGGGGATTGTTGCGTCATAGCAATTTATTTGAAGCATTAGGATTTAGATATTTTGGCCCGGTAGATGGTCATGATGTAAACCATTTAGTTAAGATTTTTAACGACCTTAAAAAAATTCCTGGTCCTAAGTTGTTGCATTGTGTTACCGTAAAAGGTAAGGGCTTTGCACCAGCTGAAAAGGATCAAACAAAATGGCATGCACCAGGTCTATTTGATAAGGTGAGCGGTGAAATTATTAAGTCTCCTTCTAAAGGTCCAACTCCGCCAAAGTTCCAAGATGTATTTGGAAATTCATTGGTAGAGCTTGCTGAAATGAATCCAAAAATTGTTGGAGTTACTCCTGCCATGCCAAGTGGTAGCAGTATGAATATTATGATGAAGGCAATGCCAGACCGTGCCTTTGATGTTGGTATTGCTGAGCAACACGCAGTAACATTTAGCGCAGGACTTGCTACCCAAGGCATGATTCCCTTTTGTAATATTTATTCTACCTTCATGCAAAGGGCGTATGATCAAGTAGTACATGATGTTGCTTTGCAAAAATTACATGTGGTGTTTTGTATGGATAGAGCTGGGTTAGCGGGTGCAGACGGACAAACACACCATGGAATGTTGGATATTCCCTACATGAGGTGTGTTCCAAATATGGTTGTGTCGGCACCTATGAATGAAGAGGAGTTGCGCAATTTGATGTATACATCAACCTTAGAAAAAAATGCGGGACCGTTTTCTATTCGATATCCAAGGGGCAATGGAGTTATGATAGATTGGAAAAGGCCATTTGCAGAGATTGAAATTGGTAAAGGTAGAAAACTAAGAGATGGAGATGATATTGCTATTCTGTCTTTTGGTACTGCTGGTATTCTTGCACAAACAGCTTTAAATTTATTGGAGAAAGAAGGAATATTTGGCGCTCATTACGATATGAGATTTGCTAAGCCCATAGATGAGGAGTTATTACATGAAGTGTTTGCAAAATTTAAGCATGTGATAACAGTTGAGGATGGCACCATAGTAGGTGGATTTGGGTCAGCCGTTTTAGAATTTATGGCTGAAAACCATTATTCATGTGATGTAACTCGTATGGGAATGCCAGACAGAATAGTTGAACATGGAGAGCAACCAGAGTTATGGGCTGAATGTGGTTTTGATGCCAAAGGCATTCAACAAATGGCTAAGTCTGTTTTAGGTGTGAGAAAAATGGCCTAGGTTACTTTTTCAAAACCATATAAAAAAAACCAGTGCTTTTTTGAAGCACTGGTTTTTTTGTTTATCTAATTATTGGAATAGATTCTTGTTAATCTTAACTAACAGTAGTACCTACATCTTCGCCTTTACATACTTTTAAGAAGTTCCCTTCTTTGTTCATGTCGAACACTACAATAGGCATTTTGTTTTCTTGGCAGAGGGTAATGGCAGTCATATCCATAACATTGAGTCCACGGGCATACACTTCATCAAAACTTATTTGATCAAAGCGCGTTGCGCTAGGGTCTTTTTCAGGATCTGCTGTGTAGATTCCATCCACACGTGTTCCTTTAAGTACCAAGTTGGCGCCAATTTCAACTGAACGCAAGGCAGCAGCAGAGTCTGTTGTAAAATATGGGTTACCAGTTCCCGCGCCGAATATAACAACCCTACCTTTTTCTAAATGCCTGATAGCTCTTCTTCTAATAAAAGGCTCGGCTATTTGTTCCATATGAATGGCAGTGAGTAAACGAGTTTTAAGTCCAATCTTTTCAAGAGCACCTTGCAAAGCCATTGAGTTAATAACAGTTGCTAGCATACCCATATAATCTCCCTGAGCTCTTTCAACTAACCCTCCCGCAACTCCTGAAACACCTCTAAAAATATTTCCACCACCAATAACAATTGCCACTTCAACACCAGCTTCTGCTACAGTTTTAACATCTTGAGCATATTGTTCTAAAATTTTTGGATCGATGCCATATTGCATTTCACCCATTAGGGCTTCGCCACTAAGTTTAAGGAGTACGCGTTTATATTTCATGTGATTTTGTTTGTGGAATAGCTGCTACGAATTACGTATACCTGAGGAATTAATGCAACTATTTGAATCTAATTAGTTGTATGAATAAAATTTGGGCAAAAAAAATCCCCTTCCAATTGGAAGGGGATTAAAAGAAATATTATAAAGAAATTCGTTTGAAAGCCTTTACAGTTAAGCCTTTCTCAATGCCATCTAACATTTGAGAAATAGTTTTGCTGTTATCTTTAACGAACTCTTGGTTTAATAAGGTAGACTCCTTATAGAACTTACCTAATTTACCTTGAGCAATTTTTTCTAACATGTTTTCAGGTTTACCTTCAGCACGTGCTTGGTCCATACCAATTGCTATTTCACGTTCAACGATGCTTGCATCTACATCACCTTTATCAACTGCAACCGGATTTAAAGCGGCAATTTGCATGGCAACATCTTTACCAGCGATAAAATTTGCTTCGTTTGAAGGCATGTTTAATGACACTAAAACAGAAAGTTTATTTCCAGCATGTATGTAAGGAACGATATTTTCGCCTTCCATTACTTCATAACGAACTACATCTATTTTCTCGCCAATTTTTCCAACTTGTTCAGTAATTTTATCAGCAACCGTTAAGCCATCCATAGGAAGGGCTCTTAAGGCATCAGCAGTTGCAGGTTTGTTTGCAATGGCGATGTCTGCTAATTTATGGGTGAAGGCTACGAAATCTTCATTTTTAGCAACGAAATCTGTTTCGCAGCTTAACTGAACGATAACGCCTAATTTTCTGTCTTCGCTAACTTTAGCAATGATTGCACCTTCTTTGGCATCTCTGTCTGCACGATTTGCAGATATTTTGGCACCTTTTTTACGTAAGAAGTCAACTGCAGCTTCAAAGTCACCATTGGTTTCTTGTAATGCTTTTTTACAGTCCATCATACCGGCACCGGTCATTTGACGTAATTTATTTACGTCGGCAGCACTAATTGTCATATTTGTACTCTTGAATGTTTTTTATTAATTGAATGTATAAGTAAAAAAAACCTCCGTTTGCCTGCCGGCGAACGGAGGCTTTTTTTTATGCTTCCTCTTTCTCAGCAACTGCTTCTTTGTCTACAGTCTCTTCTTTCTCGCGCTTGCGTTCAGAAAGACCTTCAACAATGGCATCTGTGATATAGCGGGTAATCAAAGCGATTGATTTTGCTGCATCATCATTTGCAGGAATTGGGAAGTCAACCAAAGTAGGATCTGAGTTGGTATCTACAATTTCGAAAGTAGGGATATTTAATTTAGTAGCTTCAGCAACGGCAATGTGTTCACGTTTGATATCAACGATTAACAATGCGGCAGGTAACCTGTTCAAATCTGCGATACCACCTAATACTTTTTTCAACTTGATTTTCTCACGATCAATCATGAGACGTTCTTTTTTGTTGATGTTAGTGTAAGTACCATCTTGAGCAAGTTTCTCAAGCGATTGCATTTTTTTGATGCTTTTACGTACAGTACCGAAGTTGGTAAGCATACCGCCTAACCAACGATCGCATACATAAGGCATGTTAACGCGTTTCGCTTCGTTTTCCATAATTTCTTTTGCTTGCTTTTTAGTAGCAACATAAAGAACCTTACGGCCCGACTTTACGATGTTCTTAATGGCTTGAGCGGCCTCATCCAGCTTTACAGCTGTTTTGTGTAAATCGATGAGGTGGATTCCGTTTTTCTCCATAAAAATGTATGGTGCCATTTTCGGATTCCATTTACGGGTTAAGTGACCAAAGTGCACTCCCGCTTCCAGCAACTCTTCGTGCGTGATTTGTGACATATTAATTGATAAAATTCTATTAACGTTTTACGAATTGGAAACGTTTACGAGCCTTCTTTTGACCAGGCTTTTTACGTTCAACCATTCTTGGGTCGCGGGTTAACAAACCAGCAACTTTCAAGGCAGGCTTCAATTCTGCATTGTATTTTACCAAAGCACGAGATACTGCTAATTTTACAGCGTCTGCTTGACCAGTTTGACCACCACCATCAACGTGGATAGTTGCATCAAATTGACCAACGGTATTGGTAACTTCAAACGCTTTGCTAGCAGCAATTTGCAAGCTCAACGTTGGAAAATAAGTTTTGTAATCTTTTTTGTTAATGGTCATGTTTCCAGTACCTGCAGTGAGGTAAACTCTGGCAACAGCCGTTTTTCTTCTTCCTAATGCGTTATTTACTTCCATCTCTTAGAATTTTAATTCTTTAGGTTGTTGAGCGCCATGTGGATGTTCTGCACCTGCATATACATGCATGTTTCTGAACAACTCTGATCCCAACTTGTTTTTTGGCAACATACCTTTGATTGCATGCTCAACTATATAAGTTGGGCGACGAACCAAGATATTTTTGGCTACTTCGAAACGCAAACCACCCGGATATCCCGAGAAAAATTTGTATTCTTTATCGTTCATCTTGTTGCCTGTGAAACGGATTTTATCAGCATTGATAATGATCACGTAATCTCCACAATCGGCATGGGGAGTAAACGACGGCTTATGCTTGCCACGTAAAATGTTTGCCACTTTGCTGGCAAATCTTCCTAAGGTTTGTCCTTCAGCATCAATCACATACCAGTTTTTGGTTGTGCTTGCCTTATTGGCTGAAATTGTTTTGTAACTCAATGCGTCCACGCTTGTACGGTTTTATTAAAGGGGTTGCAAAAATAGGGCATGTTTTATTAATTCACAACAAAATGTGAAAAAAATCTTCTTCACGCCCAAATGGAGGGCGAAAGTAAGTAAAAAAAGTGGTTTCACACTCGTTTACAACTGATTTTGAAATGAATAGCGAAATAATAATTTTTCGTAATTCAACTTTGGATCGAACCGAATTCTTTAAACTGTACTGAATCAGGCTTTAACAAACTTTTTATACCGATAAGTTCCTTTGGAATTTACAACTATTACTATATAAGGTCCAGGTCGCATCTCCGAAATTTCTGGCAGATCAAATATGTAAGGTGCTGCAAAATTGTCGCTTGCAGGCAAAATTCTTTGCATCATTACTTTCCCAAAGTAATCTAATACGTAAAAGCTGGCTGGTTGACCAGTATTCTGAACAAAAGTGAATCGCAATACATCCGTTCCAGAAACAAAGTTTGGAATAAGGTCGAATTCAAACCCACTACAAGGTCCATCTGTATATTGAGTAACGCCATTTCTATATTGCGCCTCACATACATGTCTATAGGTAATACCATCGCAGCCACAAACTGGTCTGTAGGTGGGATCTGGACACGGGAAGGTTGGCGAAATGTTAAATGGATCTATGCAATTTTGTGCTTGAGCATTTTGACCCAAAGAGAATAGGAATAGAATGGCACCTAATAGTACTGTCTTCATTGTTTGTTTTATTAATCAGCCTCTGTAACGGGCCAACTAAAGAAAAATTTGCTTCCATTGCCTGGCTCAGATTCAATCCAAACTTTACCTCCTTTGTCTTCAACCATTTTTTTCACAATAGCCAATCCCACGCCAGTACTTTCATAGGTATCTCTAGATTGAAGTGTTTGAAAGATAACAAAAACCTTTTCATGAAATTCCTTTTCAATTCCTGGTCCATTATCTGCTACACAAAATTCATAGAAATTCCCATTTTGTTTTGACGAGATTTCTATCCTTGGATTAGGATTATTGTTGTACTTGATTGCATTGCTAATATAATTGGCAAAAACTTGTTCAATGGCAATTTTTTCAGTTTCCATTTTTGGCAAATCTGGCTGGATAACAATCTGTGTATTTTCAGAAGGACTTAACCCATTCACTAATTCTTCTAGTAATACATTAAGATCGAACTGAACTTTTTCATGTCTAATTCTACCAGCTCGTGAATATTGTAAGATTCCATCAATAAGCCCCTCCATTCTTTTAACCCTTTTGCGCATGAGGTCTAAGTTGTTTTTGGTATCTGGCTCAAGCTTACCTTCCATATCCTCCTCAATCCACATACTAAGATTGTTAATTCCTCTTAAAGGAGCTTTTAAATCATGTGAAACCACGTAGGCAAATTGGTCAAGTTCTTTGTTTTTCTTCTCCAATTCTTCTGTGTACACATGCATTAACCTTGTAGCTTCTTTTTCTTGGGTAATGTCTTGGAAAATACCTTTGATAGATACAATTCTTCCGTTTCTTACATAAGGAATACCTTTGGTACGAATGTCCATTCGCTTTCCTTTGTGCGTGGTAACTTGTCCTTCAATCTCAAATTCTTGGTGGTTCTTCAAGGCATTATTAAACGCACCAATCATAGCCGGTCTGGTTTCCCTGGTAAATAATTGATAGGTCTCGTTGAGTGTAGGCTCTAACGATTCATCTATTTCAAATAAATTATATACTTCTTTTGACCATTTCACAAAGCGCTCTTTGGCATCAATTTCCCAACCACCTACTTTTGCTATATGTTGTGCTTCTTCTAGCCTTTCTTCACTTTCCTTTACACTTTCCTCAGCTTCTTTTCTATTGGTGATGTCAATACCAAATCCGATGATGTTATTGATGTCGTTATTTTTATCGAGCACAGGGTAAAATCTTCTTAGCACCCATATAGTTTTACCCTCAAGATTGGTGATTTTCTCTTCAAATTCGAATTGTGCTTTTGACTCTATTACTTTATCAAATAGTTTTCGCCTATTCTGTGCTATTTCTAATTTTTTTCCAAAATGGATGCAATATTCAAAGTCGTCTTTGCCAATTAACCACTTTCTCTTGGTTGGGTCTTTAACGGCAATTTCGTTTATGAATAAATACTTATGGTTCTTGTCAAATACTACAACATCGGTTGGAATTTTATTGAGTACATTCTCATAAAACTCTTTCAATATACGTACTTCTTCTTCTGCCCTAATCCTCTCAGAAATATCTCTTGAATTAAGAACGATACCTTGAATTCCTGGCTCATTGATGAGGTTATTTCCTATGGTTTCAATGGTTACATAATTGCCATCTTTTTTCCTAAATCTAAACTGAATGGGATCAGAAATACCTCCTTTGGTTACCCCCTTTATAAATTCCGTGTAGGTTCGTTCCAAATCATTTGGGTGCACAAATTCAAATATAGCTCGTCCTAGCACCTCCCTTTCTTCATATCCAAAAGCTCTGTAGAATGAAGGGCTTTCATAAGTTACTTCACCTGTAGATGCTAAAACTGTGGTAATATCTGTTGCGTTCTGAACCAAAGATCTGAAGCGGTTTTCGCTTTCCAACATCTTTGTTTCAGCTTTCTTGCGTTCTGTGATATCTCTAATGGCAGCAACAATGTAACCTTTGTTCTCTATGTTCACGTATTTTACGTTTGCCTCTACAGGAAAAGAGGTTCCATCCGATTTAATGTTTGAGCCTTCTACCAAAGATCCACCAGATTTTTTGATTTTATCATAATGGATCTGCCAACTTTTGATGTCTGGAAATATCTTTTCCATTTCAATGATTGAACTTCCAATGAGTTCTTCTTTTGGCTTGCCTAAATTTCTGGCATGTGCTTCATTTACATAAATTAATTTTCCCGTATAATCAGCTACTGAAATGGCATCACTAATTTGATCTGAAATTTTGTTGTAAAGCAAAATTTCCTTTTCTCTTTCTTTTAATTCAGAGATATCAGTTATTAAGGCTATGAGGAATTGCTCATCTCTGTTATTGAAGATGGTCTTTTTTACAAGGAGAATTTTATTAATCCCGTTAACATCAACAAAATCAACTTCCCGTACGGTTTCTTTGGTGTTTTGAAATTGTTCTTCATCTAATTCAATAAAAGACAAGGCATCTTTTTCGTTAAGAAAGGAAGTGTCTTTGTTTCCTAATATTTTATTTTTCGGAATACCAGTAAGCGCAGAGTATGCATCATTTACCATGATCCATTCATGCTTGCGATTTTTCACAAACATTGGATTTGGGATAGCCTCCATAATTTCATTCAAGAAATTATGCGAATTTTCAATTTCTAATTGAGCATTTTTGAGGGAAGTAATGTCTCTCGCAATGGCTTGAATACCTCTCTTGTCATCTCCAGTATCTATGAGTTGAACATTTTGTCCAACCCAAGCCACTTTCCCATTTTTAGTGGTAATTGGAAACTCATAATAGGTAACTTTATTTCCAAGAATAGATTGCCTTCTATAAAACGATTCCACCAAACTTCTTTGGGTCGACTCAACCAAATCGAGGTAGTTCATTTGAAGTAATTCCTTGTTTGAAAATCCTGTTATTTGTGTGGCTATGTCGTTTACATAGGTGAAGTTTCCGTTTGAATCTGTATAATAAAAAATATCGGTAGCAGATTCAATTAAGAGTCGAAACTTCTCTTCACTTTCTTTCAACTTAAGTTCTGTGTTATTGCGCTCAATAGAGGAAGCAATGTTACCAGCCACATTTCTCAAAATTTGTTCATGATTCTCTTCCCAAACACGTCTGGCATCTTTAGAATCTAATGACAAGAATCCCCAAAATTCTTCTTGAATAAAAATGGGAAGTGCAATAATGGTTTCTAATCCTTCTTGAATCAGTTTTGTTTTTTCTTCAATTGGGAAATCATGAACAAATCCTTTGATACATATGTTATTAGATAGTTCACTTACCCATCTTTCCAAACCAAAATCTTTGAATGGTAAATTTTGTGAGGGGTCTTGATTTATAAAAAGGGAATTATCAGTTGAAAGCCAGTGGAACTTTTGGCTAAAAGAAACGATTTCACCCCGGTCATTTTTATGGTTTTTAAACACGTGTACACGGTAAACTCCAAAGGCCTTTCCAATAATTTCAAGTGATTTTCCTACCGCAGTTTCAAAATTCGAATTAGCTAGTAATTCTGCAGAAGCTTCATTTATGGCTCTTAATAATTTCTCAT
>CAILJQ010000007.1 GCA_903834625.1 uncultured Bacteroidota bacterium | reverse complement strand
GGTTGTGGGAAAAGGGAAAAGAATCGAACAAGTAGGAACAATACCTTTGTGTAGACTAAATGCAAAAACACATTATTTATTTCTTTTGGTTGTTATTTCCAATTGGTGCTTTGGCTCAGACCGAAACCCCAGTAGTGAAATATACGGTTGAGCAGTACATTGAGAAATACAGTGCTATTGCCGTTGACGAGATGTATAGAAGCCGGATTCCTGCATCCATTACTTTGGCACAAGGCATACTAGAAAGTGGAAATGGGAACAGCAGGTTATCAAGAGATGCAAACAATCATTTTGGCATAAAGTGTAAGTCTACCTGGAAGGGGCAGATAATTTATGAAGACGATGATGCCCCACAAGAATGCTTTAGAAAGTATGATGCAGCCATAGATAGTTACCGCGATCATTCAGACTTTTTGATGAACAACGCGCGGTATGCCTTTTTGTTTGACTTAGAGCCAACAGACTATAAAAGCTGGGCGGCGGGCTTGAAAAAAGCAGGTTATGCAACCAATCCGCAGTATGCAGAATTGTTAATCACTTTCATTGAGCGCCACCAATTGCACCGATTTGATTTGGTTAAATTGAGCGAGGAAGAGGATAGAGAATTGAAAGAGGAGAAAGCAGAACAGATAAAAAGTTATGGAAAGGAGTTCACAAACAATGGTGTTCCGGCCATTATTGCTAAACCCAGCGATAGTTATGCTCAAATTGCCTTGGATTATGGGTTGAAGGTATACCAAATTTATCGTAACAATGATTTAACCAAAGATGCAATTTGCAAGGGCGGCGATACTATATATCTTAAACAAAAGAAATCGAAAACAGACAGCATGTATTATTTGGTTCAAGGCAATGAAACCATGCATTGGATTAGTCAGCGACATGCCATTAAATTAGATAAGCTGTTAGAGAAAAACCTAATGGTTTTAGGTGATGAGCCTATGGTTGGGGAACAAATTTTCTTAAACAAAAAAAGAGAAAAGGCTCCCGCTTTACGCAGTGGTGTGGTGGCGTTGCCGGTTCAAACAACAACTCCTGGTGTTGTAGATGTAGATAGTGTGAAGGTGGATACAAACTATTCTACTGTTGTTTATGATAATGCTGAAAAAAACATTGAAACGCAAAAGCCCGTTGATCAAAAATTAGAGGCAGACACTTTACATGCTTTCAAAGAAAATTTGAGCTTTTTCCATACCGTTCAGAAGGGAGAAACTTTATTTGGCATAAGTAGGAAATACCATGTGAGGGTAGATGCAGTAAAATATTTGAACTTACTAAGTGGAGATTCTATAGAAGTTGGTCAACGATTGATCATTAATCCGGCCATTAAAAGTGCAGATACCAAGGAGCCGCAAGCTATTCCGGGTGTGCATGTGGTAAGAGAGGGTGAAACCCTTTATGGAATTGCAGGAATGTATGGCTTACCCGTAGCAGATTTAAAAGCCACTAACAATTTAACAACAGACATTATTCATACTGGAATGCAACTGGTGGTGGTTCCTGTTTCACCTATAGGGGAGGTTAAAACCACAAACAAAACGGAGTCTGAGGAGGTTTACCACTTGATAATAAAGGGTGAAACCTTGTATTCTATATCAAGAAAATATGGTGTTCCGGTTGAAAAAATAAAGGAGTTGAATTACCCATTAGGCGAGGCGCTCACCTCGGGACAAAAAATTAGGGTGAGGTAAAAGCAACTATTTTAGGTTTTTTTCTATCCAATATTTTAGTAAACTTGTAATTCCAATACTATATAGGTTCGGTCTGAACCAAAACAAAGGGTAAACGAGAATGAAAAAAATTATACTTTTAGGCATTGTGATTTGTTTGGCCGGAATGGCTCAGGCGCAAATCAGGTTTGGGTTTAGCAACCCATTGGCATACGACAATTGGAACAATAATGATACATCTGCTGGTGTTGAATTGGTTGTATGGACGCCCAATAACGACACCCTTACTATTCAGGTTGGAGCAGATATTACTGCCATTGACGGTAATGCAAGAAATGGTATTGAATACAATTTTCCTCCGATGAAATGGTTGTTTCAACCGGGAACAAACATTTATGATTCAACCAATAAAAAGGTAATCAAATATAATTTACCGCCAAACACAACCTTTTTTGGGGAGCGCGATTTTTATATCAAGCTTACCAATTTGGTAGGAATTACCTCAACAGATTTGTTGAATAACAGAGACATGATTCGTGTAATCATTGATTATGATGGAACAAATGTTGGCATCAAGAAATTAGACGTGCATAGTTATAGGTTGTATCCTATTCCAACCAGTTCAAGCTTATTTATTGAAGGCGCGAATCCTGAAACTTTTACTGTATTTGATTTATCGGGCAGGAAGGCTTTGGAAGGAGAGGTAATGCAAAGTCGTATAGATGTTGCGGCCCTTTCGCCAGGATTGTATGTGTTGCATGCACAAACTCAAGACGGATTAATTGTTCAGAAATTTTTGAAACAATAGTTTCAATTGATAAACATTTTTGAAAAGAGCAATCCGGCAGCGGGTTGCTCTTTTTTGTTACCATTACCTATATGAAACCTACCTATTATATCATTGATTTTGATAGCACCTTTACAGATGTAGAGGCTATGGAGGAGTTGGCAGAAATTAGTTTAGCCAATGACCCTGAAAAGGATTTTTTGATTGAGAGAATTAAGGAGTTAACAGATTTGGCGATGGATGGAAGTATGCCATTTAATAAATCGCTAAAGGCGCGGATTGCCTTGTTGTCTGCGAAGAAATATCACATCAACTTATTGGTAAACAAACTGAGAAAAAGAGTAAGTGCTTCGTTTGTTCGGAACAAGAAGTTTTTCAAGAATTGTAAAGGTTCTATTTACATTGTATCTGGAGGGTTTAAGGAGTTTATTATACCTGTTGTAAAGGCATATCATATAGATTCCGACCATGTATTTGCCAATACCTTTTTGTATGATGAAAAGAACAATATTATTGGTGCAGATGAAAGCAATTTATTGGCAGAAGAGAATGGAAAAGTTAAGTTATTAAAGAAGCTAAAACTGCAGGGAGAAGTAGTGGTTATTGGTGATGGATATACAGATTATCAAATTTTTGAATCGGGTTTGGCACATAAGTTTTTTGCTTATACAGAGAATGTGAGCAGGCTTAAGGTGTTAGAAAAGGCAAGTTATATTGCTCCGAGTTTGGATGAGATATTATACACCCAAAAACTGCCCATGAGTATATCTTATCCAAAGACGAGATTGAAAGCAGTTTTGTATGGAGAGCATACTTTTTTGGCGCAACAAAAATTGAAGGATGAAGGCTATCAACTCAGTTTTTTGGCGCGGAAAAGTGGTTTAAAGCAGGTTCAGAACGAGGTAAAAGATGCGCATATATTGTTGTTTGAGCCAGAGGGTTTAGATAAGGTGTTGAAAGTAAAGACTCCTAAACTATTGTCGGCTGGAGTTTGGGGAGAGTTGAATGATCAAGGAGTCTACTCAAAAACATTGGGCCAACAAGGGGTTGCTTTGTTTGCGAACCAATATGCACACACGCGTAGTGTAACAGAATTGGTATTGGGATTGCTCTTTCAATTTGTTAGAATGAATGGACAAGAGTTGCCTAGTAAAAAATTAGGCATTATTGGGTACGGTCATTGTGGATCATTGTTATCTGTATTGGCTAGTAGCTTGGGTTTGGAGGTAATGTTTTATGATACAGATGATAGGCCGCCATTGGGCAATGCCAAAAGAATAAAGCACCTGCCAGATTTACTCAAGAAGAGTGAAATGGTAGTTATGGTTATGGGGAAAAGGCTAAATGATAATTTATTTATTGGAGCTAAGGAGATAAAGTTGATGCCAGCGGGCTCGATTTTGATACATATGGGCGGACCAGAAAAAGTAGATGCAATGGCCATTTTAAAGGCACTTGATGAGGGAAGGTTGTCTGGCTTTGGTTCAGACCGAATGAATTTAAATGATTACAAAGAATTGGAAGATAATGAGCGTGTAATTTTAACACATAAAAATCGATTGGGCACAGAAGAAACGCAGCGCAAATTGGCTGAATTGCTTTGTGATAAAACCATTGGATTCATAAATACTGGCAGTACAATAGGTGCTTTAAGTTTGCCAGATTTACATATACCTGCACAGCAAGGCGGCCATAGGTTTATTCATATACACCAAAATAAACCCGGGGTCTTGGCTCAAATTAATGGTTTGTTTGCCCAGTATAAAATTAATATTAGCGGACAATACTTGAAGACAAACGATCTGTTGGGGTATGTGATTACCGATTTAAACAAGGAATATGATGCGGGTTTATTGGAAGACTTAAAATCGATAAAGGAAACAATAAAGTTTAGGGTTTTGTACTAGCAGCTACTTTGCGTTTTGCAGCTTCATGACCAGCAATTAAATCTTCAATTATATCTGAGGCAGATTCTTCTCTGCTTAACAAGGCAGCCGCTTGACCTATCTCCATTTCACCCTCTGTTAAGTTGCCCTCGAAAATGCCTTTTTTAGAACGGCCTTTACCGAGTAATAATTTAAGAGATTCAATATTGGCACCCATGCTTTCTGCCTTTGCTACTTCTTCATAAAAGGCGTTTTTGAGCATTCGAACAGGAGTAAGTTTTTTCAGAGAAAGTTGTGTGCTTCCTTCCATGGCATTTCTTACGGCATGTTTAAAGTTATCATGAGCAGAGGATTCTTTGCAAGCGGCGAAACGCGTTCCAATTTGAATGGCATCGGCCCCAAGGATCTCTGCTGCTAACCAACTTTTCCCGTCAAATATTCCACCGGCCGCAATTAAAGGCAATTGGGTTATTTTTCTAATGATAGGAAGTAGGCAAAGGGTAGTGGTTTCTTCTCTACCGTTATGTCCACCTGCCTCAAAGCCTTCTGCAACTATTGCGTCTACACCAGCTTTTTCAGCCTTTAAGGCAAATTTTGAATTGGCAATAACATGTACAACGGTGATGCCATTTTCTTTAAGCAAGGAGGTAAACGTATTTGGATTACCGGCCGAGGTGAAAACAATTTTTACACCAGTTCTAATGATGGTATGAATATGTTCTTCTGCATGAGGATAAAGTAGCGGTACGTTTACACCAAAGGGTTTTTGAGTAGTGGCAAAACATTTGGTGATATGTTCTTCTAGTAATTGGGGAGTCATTGAGCCTGAGCCTATGAGTCCTAATCCGCCAGCATTGCTAACGGCCGAAGCAAGTTTATAGCCACTGCACCACACCATTCCACCTTGAATAATTGGAAAATCAATGTTAAAAAGTTTGGTAATAGGGTTCATTCTATTACTAAGGTAAAACTATTTGAAATATTTCTTATCATTGATTATAGTTTGATTAGCCTCAAAACATATTGGATCAGCACCCCTTCCTCCAAGATTTTTCTTTTGGGGCTACTGTTGTTTTTCCCTTTTGTTGGGAATAGCCAGAACTATCATTTTAAGCGATATACCTCAGAAGAAGGCCTTTCTGTGAATACCATAAACAAGGTTGTTCAAGACAAACTGGGCATTATTTGGGTAGGAAGTTTTGACGGTTTGAACCGATTTAATGGTTACAATTTTGACCGCATTAGGAACCAAAAAAGAGCCAAAGAATTAATTTTAGGAAATGAAATTGTAGGGTTATTTGCTGATAGTAAAAACAGAATTTGGGTAGGTACACCAGAGGGCTTAAGTGTGTTTACCTATTTAAAGGGCGAGCCCAAATTTTTTAAAGCAGATTCTAGCATTTTGCCCTTCTCTAGAGGGTATACCTTTGCTGAAGGAATAGATAAAATTTGGATTGGCACTATAGCTGGATTGGCTTATTTTGATGAAGACAAAGGGTTACTTAGGCATGCTGAAAACAATGAGCTTTCAAACACACCTATTAAACAATTATACGCGCATAAAGGAGATGTTTATGCGGCAAGTTCGAGGGGCTTATTTGTATATAGGGCAAACAATAAGTTATGGGAAAGACTTATTGATATTAATGTAAACAGGGTTTGTATTCCTGCAGATGGACAGCCTCTTTTGTTGGTACAAGGCGGCATTGTTAGGCTAAGGAACGACGGAAAAATAGACACCTTACCCCCTTTACCCATTAAAGGGGCGGTTAGGGCTATGATAACAGATAGGCAAAAACGCTTATGGATCGCGTGTTCAGAAGGATTACTTCAATATGATTTTTTAAGCAGCACGTATAAAGTTTTTGTGCATGATGAGTTTAATGTAAATAGCTTAAGTGCGTCTGACATTTTAGATTTATTTGAAGACCAACATGGGGCCATTTGGATAAGTACAGTAGCTGGTGGTGTAAATGTGTTTGACCCAAGGATTGAAAATTTTGAACTGATGAGCAGTCCTGTTTTCAATGGAAAAGGCGTTTTTAACAATGCCATTTCTTCATTTACTGAAGATGCTGAGGGAAAGGTTTATGTAGGGACTTCAAGAGGCATGGCAGTAGTTGACAAGAGAAAGGGCATTGTTAAAAATTATTTGCCAAATGAACAAAAGAACAAGGGGCCGCTGAACCAATGGATACGTGGCTTAAGCACAGATTTAGAGGGGAAGGTATGGGTTGCAACTGCTGGTGGTGGCGTTTCTTGTTATGATCCCCAAACAGATTTGTTTATACATTACTTACATGATAGTTCAGATAAATGGGGATTGCCTTCAAGTTATGTGTACAGTGTTTTTTGTTCAAAGAAAGGAGATGTTTATGCATGTACTGGCAGGGGAGTTGGCTTGTTTGATAAGAAATTAGGCAGGTTCAAAAATCTATCTATTGAACCTCTTTACGCAAATTTGAATGGCGAAATTATATGGAGAATTGATGAGGACAATTCTGGGAGATTTTTGGTAAGTGTGCCCAATAAAGGGGTATTTAGGTTCGACCCGAAAAAAAGAAATGTAACTTGGTTTGGTGCCAGTGAACAAGCGCAGGTAAAGATAAACGATATACCTGTTTGGGGCTCCTTTCAGGATGCAGAGGGCCAATATTGGTTTGGCACCAACCATGGCCTAAGTGTATGGGATGAAAAAACAGATCTTACAACTTTTTACAATTCAAACAATGGCTTGCCTGATGATGTGATATATGGCTTTTTGAATGATGCCAACCAAAACATTTGGATGAGTAGTAACAAAGGGTTGATTAGGTATATTCCCGAAAGCAATAGTTTTTTGAATTACACCACCAATGATGGCCTTCAAAGCAATGAGTTTAATCAAGAGGCCTTGTACAAGAGCAAGAGTGGTTTGTTGTATTTTGGAGGGGTAAAAGGCTATAATTATTTTGACCCAATGCGCATTGGCGTGCAAAGGGTGGCACCAGACTGTATCATTTCAGATGTATCTATTCAGGTAAGTCAGAATATGAGGCGATTGTCTTTAGAGGCCGGAGAGGTATTAACTTTAGGCTATTTACAAGATGCTCTTCATATTGAGTTTGGCGTATTAGATTATTACCACTCTGGCAAAGCTTTGTATAGATATAGATTGCGCGAACTGGATGAAAACTGGATAAGCGGCAATAACATAAACAAGGTAATTTATTCGAATTTGCCTCCTGGTTTTTATCATTTTCAAGTTCAAGCAAGTATCAATGGAACCGATTGGAGTGCGATTCCAGCTGAAATGGTATTTATGATTAAGCCGCCGTTTTATAGAACATGGTGGTTTGTGGTGTTGTTGATTTTATTACTCTTGTATTTTACCTATTTGTTATCACGAATGAGGATTAACCAAGTAAAACGAAAAGCGGGCATCCAAACACAAATAGGAGAATTAAAAATGGCCGCATTAAGGGCACAAATGAACCCACACTTTATCTTTAATTCATTGAATTCTATTCAACATTTAATTTTAAAGAGCGATACGCAACAGGCATTTTCTTATTTATCTAAGTTTTCCAAATTATTGCGCATGATTTTGGAAACAAGTGATAAGTCGTTTATCAAATTAGAAAAAGAAATAGATATTTTGAAGTTGTATCTGGAGCTAGAGAAACTGAGGTTTGATAGGCAATTAAACATTTATTTTGAGTTGGGCGAAGAAGAAGATTGGTCGGGTTTAAAGATACCTACTTTAATGTTGCAACCTTATGTGGAGAATGCTATATGGCATGGAATTTTACCCAAGGAAGGGTCAAAAAAACTATGGATAAGGGTTTTGGTTCAAAACGGAAATTTAATTCTTGAGATTGAAGACAATGGCATAGGAAGAAAAAAATCATCTGAAATTAAAAGTTTGCAGCCTGTAAAATATGAGTCGAGATCAATGGAAATAAACGCCAACAGATTAAGTTTGATTGAAGAAAAATACAGGAACCTATCGAAAATTGACATTATAGATTTAACCCACGCTGGAGAGGCAACAGGCACTTTGGTGCGCATAACTTTTCCGGTAGAAGCATTGATTATTTATGAATAGAATTAAAGCAATTTTGGTTGACGACGAGAGGAATGGTCGTGAAATTTTATTGGCCTTACTTGAAAAATTTTGCCCAGAAGTGGAGGTTCTTGCCACCGCAGAATCTGCAGAAAATGGCATGGCATTGATTGAAACATTGCAGCCTCAATTGGTTTTTTTAGACATTAATATGCCCGGCATGACAGGCTTTGAGATGTTGGAGCGATTACCTCAAATTAATTTTGAATTGATTTTTGTGACAGCGCATGATGCCTATGCATTAAAGGCATTTAAGTTTAGTGCGGTAGATTATGTTTTGAAGCCAATAGACTTAGAAGACTTGCAGAAAGCAGTGAAAAAAGCGATGGAAAAACTGGGTGTTCAAACAAGTGGAAGTCCTGTGAAATACAAAGAGTTGTTTCACAATATTCGCAATATTCAAAACCCTTTTGATAAAATAGGATTGGCTACAAGAGATGGGTTAATTTTTGTGAAGATATCAGACATCATTCGCTTAGAGTCTGATGTAAATTATACTTGGTTTATGCTTGTAGGCGGCGAAAAAATATTGGCAAGTAAAACCCTCAAAGAGTTTGAAGAGATGTTAGAGGATTATAATTTTTACAGGATACACAAATCACATTTGATCAATCTATCGCACCTTCAGCGCTACATCAAAGGGGAAGGCGGAAGTGTTGTTATGAGTGATAACAGTGAGGTAGACGTATCGAGGCGGAATAAAGAAGGACTTATGAAACGCCTTCAAAGTATAAGTTAGCGCCGTACAATCAATGAAACGTGGGTAAGAATAATTAAGGTAAGAAACCTACAAATGTAGGGCTAACTTACTTGTGTGTTTGACCCGAACCAAATAGCGATTGTAAGAGAAAATTGGAAAGCCATACGACCAAAATATGCGCAATTTGCCGAGGTGTTTTTCTATCATTTGTTCGATGAATTTCCTGAGTTGCGGTTTCTGTTTCATGCCAGTCCCTACAGGCAACAACGAGATTTTCTAAAGATTATGGATAGGGTAGCATTTGAAAATGAAGAGAGAGCGATTAGGGGCATTTTCATAGCCAATAAAAGGTATGCAAAAATTCCTGTTCAATTGGTTCACTACCAAATGTTGGAAGGCGCATTAATTAGGTCATTAAAAGAGGCGCAATTAAACACTTGGACACCTGAATTGGAACATGCTTGGCTGGGTGTTTACAAAGAAGTTGTATACGAACTACTGTCGCATTAATTTTTAAGTTTTTGCAAACTATACAACAAGCCAAGTGAAGGTAAAAAAGAAGTTTGACGAACGCTAAAATTTACATTCTCTGTTGTAAGTGGCCCTCCATTTGTTTGATTGGTCATGGTTGCTTCGTAATCTATGTTTGAAATACGGTATTGTGCTTCAAGTTTGAGACTAACATTTTTATGGAGTATTATTTGAAATCCTGAACCAAATATAAAGCCATAATTAAAAGCTGCATGTGTTGTAAGCTCTCTTATTTGCACATCTGTTACATATTTATTTTGCCAATAGCTAAACCCAGAGTTGATGCTGGTGGTTTTAAACGATGGTAGCCCATTGTATCCAATAGTGCCACCAAATCGCAAGAAAAGAAAATTTGGGATTGGAAAAAGACATACCGAGGGCTCCAAAAATACAGCCGCATGATGTTTGGTTATTTCATGTGAGTTGCTAGAATACATTCCCAACTCAGCCCATGAATCGCCTACCATTGACTTAGGTCTATTAAAACTTGTTACAACAGAAAACAAAAAGGCATCTCTGTTTTTATATTGATACACTAACCGCAATTCACCTCCATTGATACTCTCTGGCATATTACTTAAGTTTAATATGGAAGGAAATGCATTACTGTATGCCCCCTCAACCCCCACAAGGTGTTGGGCTGAAGCATAGAGTTGACAAAAACCCAAGAGGATGACAAGCGCGAGTTTTTTCATTCAATGCGCAATTTAAGTGAGCCTTCAATGGGAATAGTAACTGGGTAGGAGATAATAGCAGGCAATGCAATGGGTAAAGCAATACCAAAAACGGGTAAGGTAACCAGCGCCATAACACCAATATTACCACAACCATATTCAATGCAATTTGAGCTATAAACAATGGAATACACAATTAAATTACCGTAAATAACCAAATAGGTTCCAACAAGGTGTGGCACGTATTTGTATTTCGGTTTGAACCTAATTTCACTGATATTATCTACTGCTATTGTGGTGCCATTGGAGAGGTAAACAAATCTATTGTCTATTTCTTCAATCTTACCAAAGGTGTATTTTTTAGGTTCTGTTTTAAGCTTAAACCTTACCCTTGTTTTATTGGCTTGTATGCGCTGTTCTTTCCCTTTAGCATCTGTGATAAGAAAAACTTCTTGTCCATATGCTTGGCCGAACCAAAAGGTTGCTAATAGAAACAACAGCAATTTGAAAACTCTCAAGCTCATTGAGAGTAAAGGTAATAAAATTATCCGAAATTAATTTCGGTACTATCACCAATATTCAATGATTGGCTCATTCCTTTAAGGAGCGCATCGTTGCCAATTAAAGAACGGTGTAAGATGGCAAATTCAATTTGGGCATACGGACCAATGATAGAATCTTTAATGGTTGCATAATTGAGGATGGCATTTTCTCCCACGGAAACATTTGGACCAATAATAGAATTACTGATTTTACAGCCTTCGCCAATGAAAACAGGAGGAATAACAATCGTGTTTTCAAAGTGGTAATTGCTGGTATCGTAATTCAACTTTTTAAGTAGAAGAGAATTGGTTTCGAGCAGGATTTCTTTTTTACCACAATCAAACCAATTGGAAACGGTGAAGGGTTTAAAAACTACACCCTTTTCTTTCATTTGCATGATGGCATCTGTGAGGGTAAACTCTCCGTGTGT
>CAILJQ010000006.1 GCA_903834625.1 uncultured Bacteroidota bacterium | reverse complement strand
TTGGTAGTACATAGACATTTTGTGAAAAAGAAATTATTAGAAGCGCTTCAACAAGAAATTATCCAAAAGATTTCACGCATCATACAACCGTTGGAAATTGAAGGTGAAATGTTGTTGCCTATTGAATAATAACCAAAACGCAATTAGGTTCAAACCGAAACCTTTACCCTCATGTATACGATACATGAAGCCACAAACCCCAAACACTAAGGGTTACTGATTTTCGCCATCAAAGCCCTTTTTCAGACATCTTACTTTTCATCAACAAATGGTCATCCCAAGTTTTAGAGGTATAGGAGGCCTCAGACAATAATATTTTATTGAGTTGTTTGGTTATACGCAATCCAATTCTTGTAAAAATGGAGGTCTTTTTTATTTGAATATATTCAGGTTTATAAAAGATATGCAGTCCGTTTATGTATTGGTAGGAGCACTGTAATTGATCTGCCATTTTTAACAAGCTTTGGGTAGATGAAAAGAAAACATGCTGACCGGCCTCGGGCATAAAATACCACCAATCTTTGGTAGAGGTATAGTTCACACTTTCTAGCAGTTCCGTTGAAAAAATAAAGCAATTGGCTTTTGCCATGATCTCTTTAACTACCTGAATGGGATTGGGTAAATGTTCCATTACCTCAAATGCCAACATCACATCTACTTTATCTGTTCCATTGTATTCAAAACCTTGTGCAAGTAGGTTTTCGCAGAACTTATCCGACCATAAGGCATTAATTCCTCTATCACGTAAGAGTCGGGTTAGAATACCATAACCACCTCCGTAATCTACCACCCGAATGTTTGGATTGAAATTGGTTTTAAAAATTAATAAGAGTTGGTCGCAAATACTCATATTTCTTGCCATAAGTCCCGTATCAATAGAAGAAATAGAATGTTGATACGCTTCATCAAGCCAATAGGGTTCTTCTGTAAAAACACATTGGCAAGATTCACAAGCATAATAACTAATGCGGTGCTTTTGAAGCACGGTATCTTGCATCAACAAGTTAGCTTCTTTCGCACAAACCAAACAATTCATAAATCGTATTCTTATTTAGGAATTGAAATATAAGGAAATGGGGGAAATTATCTCAAGTTCCTTACTTGCACCTGCGATAATACTATCATTTTCAATAGAACATGTTGTTGGGTTGATAGCTGATGGACCATGGACCATGGTACATTTTCTTTGCTGCACGAAACCGAAAATGGCCTCTCCCGATAGTAATCGGGAGAACCCCTGACACAAAGATTATAATGATGGGAAATAATAAAACAAAAAAGGCTTACCGTTATAGTAAGCCTTTTTTAGTGTGGTGTGGGAGGGAATCGAACCCCCGACACAAAGATTTTCAGTCTTTTGCTCTACCGACTGAGCTACCGCACCGTTTCCCTGTTTAAGGGAGGGCGAAAGTAGCAATTTAGTTTCTTTCTCACAAGTTAATTTCTAAAAAAATCTGACTATATTTGGTTGTATTTCCTAAAATTAGCTGTAAACCAAGTGATAACAAAAGAAAATTTACACCGTAGGTTTCCCTTACTGGAGCCTGTTTTGATAGATGAGATGTTGGAATTTGGGCAATTCATGGCTTTTGATGCCCATGCCCAGTTGGTAAAAGAGGGGCAATACATTACCCTTATCCCCTTGGTTTTGTCGGGTGTAGTAAAGGTATTTACCTCTAAAGACGATAAAGAATTATTGCTCTATTATATCAAACCCGATGAAAGTTGCATCATGTCCTTTGCGGCTTCGCTCAAAAATGAACCTACCAATATTTTTGCGGTTACCCAAGAGCCTTGCGAAGTGTTATTGCTTCCCACCAGTAAAGTGATGCAATGGGTTAAAATGTATCCTTCCTTTAACTTACTTTTCTTCTCTCAATACCATACCCGTTATGCAGATTTGTTGCAAACCATTCAACAAGTTGTTTTTGAGAAATTAGATAGCCGTTTGTTGTTTTATTTACAAGAACAAGCCAAAGTAATTGGTTCGAACCGAATTAAAATGAGCCATAAACAAATTGCCAATGATTTAGGTACCGCCAGAGAAGTGGTTACACGGCTAATGAGGAAGCTAGAACAAGAAAATTTGGTGAAACAAGATGGCTTGTTTATAGAAATTTTATTGCGGTGACCAATGTCACCGTTTTTTAGTTTACCTTCATCATACCTTTGAATATGCAATTACCAAAACAGAAATGGGCAAAACTGCTACTTGTTTGTTTTACTTGTATTAGCTTGGTAACTGCCATTGTTTGGATTATTGAAACACTCACTAAAAAATAAATTCTATGAAAACAAATGTTGGATCTACAGACAAAATCATTCGTATTGTATTGGCAGTAGTTTTTGCTGCACTTTATTTCACCGGCACTGTAACAGGTACCTTAGGTATGGTACTCCTTGTTTTAGGTGGCGTATTTTTGGCTACTTCACTCATTGGCTTCTGCCCATTGTACACCTTAGTAGGTATGAATACCTGCGCGGTTAAGAAGTAGCTGTTCGCTCTAGGCTGTTGGCAGAATTTTCTTGGAACATTATACGTCTTTCAATGGGTGATTTTGGTTGATAGTCCATAGACCATGGACTAAAATCATGTTAGAAGGAAAATTATAGTAACAAGCAAATCTGCCAAAAGCCAAAACCCAGCAGCTTCCCCTAAGGAACGTCTGTTGCTTTTACTTTTTTAGATTCTTCCCAAGCGGCTTTAAACTTAGCTTTACTTGTTATGGCTCGCATCACACGTATAATGGGAATATTGTATGAAAAGCCAAATTGCCATTTTCCCATGAGGGGTTGTTTTACGTCGTTTGATTTGTAATAACTACGCTCTAAATTCATTGCTGCTGCGCCTATTCCAACTTGTATTCCTAGGTTCAAACCGGCTAAATCTTTACCTGTAGTGTAAATGTCGTTTTCGTTGCCAGGGTTGCCTAATACATATGCTTTTTGGTTGTTTACTCCATTTATGGCATCATAAAAAAACAAATCGCCGGCTTGCGCAACTACATAACCAGCATAAGGAATGATAGAGAAATGCGAGGTAGCCAAGGCCGTTTTACTATCAACATAAATAAAGTCTTTCTTTTGAAGAAAGGTGACCAACTCTAATCCAGCTTGCAATCCGTATCGGGTAGAATTGGCAAAGGCACCATCTATGCGTGGGCGCATATTGTTATGTATGTTTTGAAAATCTGTATTGCGTTTATAGGGTTCTTTGAATGGCAAATCACCTTTTTCATAAAAGCCATTCATCCATAAGGAGCCTGCTCTAAAGCCAAGATTAACGCCCCATGAGGCAATTTTTTTATCGCCAGGATAGAGGTTTACATTGGTGATGGCTCTTGGTCCAACAAATAAGAAAGGTTGTACATCTTTGCACCTGAAATCTTGTACGCCGTAACTTTCAGTCCACGATTCTTTGTAATAATCAATGGTAGTCCTGGTCTCTGTTCCATCTGGATTTTTCTTAAACTCATAGTTTCTACCATTCCATGTTTTTTTATAATTCTCTATGTTTCTTACTATGCCAGAACTGGTAAAGTTTTTTGGGTTCATAAATAATAACATAGGTGATATACCAATGGTGAAGGAACCATAACTGGTAGTTGATTTGAAGCTATTGTTGCCTAAATTAAAGGCAGCATCCCCTCCATATTTGAACTTTGCATTTACTGGACCTACATTTAAATTCATGCCAACATAAAGTCCCATTCCCAATCCGTTGGCATCCCAATCATTATCGGTAAAATAGGAATTCAATTGATTAGATACGAACCTAAAACCTAGTTCTGGTCTAATGTTTAGCGAACGTGTTTTTAACAAAGGAGCAGCATAATGAATATCATAATACATCAAACGAGCTCGGGAAAAGGCTGCAGAATCTTGGTGATAGGCCATACCAGTGAGGTAGCCAAAACTCATGGTGCCCATTAACTCTATGCTCGGGCCATAAAGGTTTTGGGTAATCTTAAATCCGTTTTTAGTGGCAGGTGCATTGGTAAGCCATTCCATGCCAACATAGTTGCTACTTAAACGTAGGAGTTGACGTGTGCTTAAATTATCGTTTGTGCTTTGTGCAATGGCAAAACTGCTAACAATAAGCAAATAGGTAGTTGAGAGTAAATGTTTCATTTGCTGCGCAATTAAATAGATATAAGAGCTTTTTGCAAATGATTCTCATCAGTTGTTTGCTGCGCTGTTTAATTGGCAGTTATAAAAAAAGCGCAGCAACTTGTTCAATAAGTTACTGCGCTTTTTTATAAGAAATAGGAATGAAAAGTTATTGAAGTTTCATCACTTTTTGGTTCAACAATACTTCTCCGTTGCTGCTTATTTCAACCAAATAAATGCCACGTGTTAAGGGCGACATTTCATTGAGTTCAATCATTTGATTGCCTGCAACAGTTTCGTTATTGCGTTGTATCACCAAACGTCCGCTCATATCATACACATTGATGTGAATGGTACTGCTTGCACTTTGGTTGATCCAAATGCTTGGAACCAATTCAAAAGGATTGCTGATTTTCACTTCAGGTTTTTCTGTGTTGCCATTTGGATGAAGGGTAATGGTTTTGCTGTAGCTGTATTGTCCATCAAAATCTATTTGTTTGATGCGATATACAATAGGTTCAGCAAATGCACTGCTTAAGGTATGGTTGAATTGATACACTTGTTTGCTATGGCTATTTCCTTTAGAAGGGATTTTTGCAATGGCATTAAACATAGAACCATCTGTGCTTGATTCAACAACAAAAACTTCACAATTACTTTCTTGTGCTGTAGCCCATTCTAATTGGTTGTGTAAGGCATCGGTGTTTTTTCCAATGAGATATAACCAATTTACTGGCAGTGGATTGATAGACGCCAATGAACCAATGGTAAAATCTGAGAAGCCAGTAAGCAATCCTGTGTACAAATTTGTACCCGATACATTGGTAGAAATAGGTACCCAAGAACCTGTATAATCTGAACGACGAAGAATGTACAAACTATCTCTAGAGCTAATACCTGGAATGCCTGTTACATCAATATTTATAGAGTATTGAATGCTTGATGGATAATTTCCTGTACCTATACCAGAATACCCTACACTATACCAATGCGTAACACTGGTATTGTTAGGTGTAAAGATGCTTGAATTGCCTGTGGTGGCGCTTGCATTAGAGGTAAATACAGGAGATGCCAAGCTAGGTGGTGCACCTGTAAATCTTGAAATGCTTAACTCACCCGAAGTACTGCCAACCGAGCTAAATAAGAAAGAAAGATTGCCACTACCATATGAACCTGCGCTGGATACACTTTGCACGTTATGTGTGGTAGCATTGCTCACCGCTATATTTCCAACATATATGCTATTACCCGAGGCACATCTGTCTCTAAAGGCAATGATTACATATGGGTTGTTGCCATAACCTGCTAAGTTAACACTCTCATGACGCCAATCTTCTGCATAGGTTGGAGTGTATGAAGCAGAAGTAGGGGTATCTGTTCCCAAAGTAGGTGCGCTTAACTGACTAGATTTTGTGTATACAGGGTTAAATGTATAGCCACCATTGGTACTAATGTATACTTGCAAAGTATCATCTGTTGCCGTAAAAGTATTAGGAGCATGCGCAACATAAAAATGCAATACTGGGTTATTAACTCCAGTAAAACTCAATGGTGGAGAATATACCCATGCTTCGCGTGCTACACTTATAATGTTATCTGCATACAACACATTACCCGATGAAGTACCATTGGGGCTCACGGCTGTTTTTTGTTTCCAAAGAGGGTTGGTATTTCCACTGGTGGTCCAGGTTGCAAGGATATCATTTTGTCTTCTGTATGGAATGTTGCTTGCCGCAATGGCTTCTATATTTTGGTTGAGGGTATCGTTGCCAACTAAGCCATCTCCACTTAAACTTGTATATGTTTTTATGTTAAAAATACCAGCACCAAGGTTAAGGGCATTGGCGCCACTAAACACAACAGAAGTAGTATCGCCAGGCGCTAAACTAACTGTAGTGCTTACCGGACCGATAATTGTTCCTCCATTCACCCTGTATCTTACCTGAACACCTGCTGGGCGGGTTGCAGTTCCTGTATTTTTTACCACCGCTCTAAAGGGAATAGAAACACCTGCTGGTACCCTTAAATTGGCGTTAGGCGCGCTGGCTGTAACACTTACATCTATAGGAGGCAATGGCTCAACGGTACATTCCATCATGAGCCTAGTAGTTGCCCAAGCAACTGGCGTTGCATAGACAACACCTACAGGAACATTGGTAGCACCACCGGCCGCAACTTGACCCATAAAATAAAAGCAAGTGTTTGGTCGCATAGGAACCTCTGTTTGTGAAGTTCCCAAGAAATAATTTAAACCATTTACAGATTGTCCGCCCGCAATACCAACAATCACAGATTGGTTACTTACAACAGCCGGCATAATCATGTTAAAAATAAGTACTGTTCCTAAGTCGCTTGTTTGCACAATATAAGGCGCTGAGCGGGCTAAGATTCTACCGGTAGAATCCATTACAATACCACAAACAGTATCGTTTACTGCATCTGAATTAGAGGCAAGCGGAGACCTAACTTGGGTAACCATACCTTGTCCGGCTACAAAATACCTTGCACCCCAAAAATGTGGAACGGTGGTTCCGTTACCACCACTTGAAGGTAGTAATGTATCTGTATAGGCATTGCGTGTATTGCTAACAGCTAATCCATAAGCACGTTCGTTGTTGGCTGGGTTATCATCAGACGGCACGCTCACAGTAATAAGGTTTGCACCTGTGTTTGTTGGCATAAAAGGCGCAAATGAAACATTGGTATTGGCATTAGAAGCAAGGAATGGAATGGTGGCTGTTGTGGTATAGGTATTGGCCCCCGTAATGTTTAGGGTTACCGTTAAACTTGTAATTGAATTTACGCCCGTGTTTAAAATATTTGCTCTAATAGAATCTGGCTGGTAATACGGCAATGCAATTCTACCTTGTGCATACACCGCTCGCACATTGGCATCATTAAGAGTTATGGGTGTAAAGGTATACGTTCTGCCAATACCCGGCGCAGGCCCCGCAGGAGAGCTGGTTGGGTTCCGATAGTTTACTGCATTGTTTACATAAAAACCTGTATTGGCAACTGCACCGCTCCATACCACTGTAGAACCTTTCACCAAATGTAAATTTTGGTTAGCTGTTATCATGCTGTTTCCTACAATTCCCACTGCTGAGAAACGCGCAGCAGATAAACTTACCGTACTGGTCCATTTGCCATACACGTATTTTATCACATTGGTTCCCTCATATAATTGAATTTGGAAATTAATGGTATCCCATAAACCTCCTACTGTTGCTTGTGTTTTATCTTTTACATTTTTCCATTGTATGGTACAAACTCTTGTTCCGGCTGTCCCACTCACGTCGTATCGGTACTCTGCAGCATTGGTGCCAGGGAACAAATCTTGTCCAAACGCAAACAACAAACTGGTGTCCTTAGCTGCTGGAGTGGGTGAGGTGGTTGATGTAAATGGTCCGTTTGCAGGTGGTTGTGCATGGGTGGTAAACAAAAAGTGACGTGATGGGGTATCACTTCCTAATTTGATAAAACCATTGGTGCTAAATACAAATGAGTCGTAAGGATTCCCATTAAAATTAAAGGTAAAACCTATGGGTAATCCGGTAGAAAAACCGTCATCGGCATTGGGAACAGAAATAACCGTTCCTGTTGTGCCAAGGTCAGTGTAGGTGCCTGTGGAGGTAGTAAAACCTCCGGGGAGGTAGTTTAACTGTGCTTTTGAAAGAAGGGGAAAGCAAAGAACTACAGCTGCCAAAAGAAATTGTGTAAAGTTTCTTTTCATCAGTATATGGGTTTAAGTTGTTGAGCAATGCAAGGTGCAAGAGAAACGCACACTAATCAATTCTTTCACAAAGGGTTTGCACAATCAACTTTACAAAATATTAGAGAAAAAACCTAATTAAATTAATGGCATAAAACAGGAATCTTTGGCATGTATCTTTCAATAAACAGCTTTTTATTTGAGTTCTTCGGTTCGAACCGAAACCAAAAGTGTTTATTAATTAATTCATAATTTTACATACTGTGCATGAACTCCTTGGCTTGTATGTGGTAATTTAAACAGCTTGAGGGTAAATTCGTTTCATTAAAAATATTGAGATGAAAAAAGTTTTACTTCTCCTACTTGTATGGGCGATAAATTTTGTGGCAAATGCAAATACCGCTGGTCCTTCCTTGTCACTCGCCTTTGTTGAGAACAAGGGTCAGGTAAAAGATCAAAACGGCGCAGTTAACCAAAACATTTTGTACCTATTTACAAGCGGTGGATTTAAAGTGCATCTAACTCCTAATGGGTTCAGTTATGAGTTGGTTGACATATATCAAAAAAGTAAAATCAGCAGTCATCGTGTGGATATCCTCTTTAAGGGAGCAAGCAATCAATCGCAAATCATAGGTTTAGATAAGAAACCTGGCAATTTATTTTACAGAAATAGCGGCGATATCAACCAAGAAATTGTGGCCCATGTTTATGGAGGTGTTTTGTATAAAAATGTTTATCCTGGCATTGATGTGGAGTTTTTAGTTACAGCAGATAAAAGGTTTAAATACAACTTTATTGTTCACCCGGGTGCCGATGCCAATCTTATTCAACTAGAAGTAAATGGTGCAAAAAACTTGAAGGTAAACAAGAAAGGTGCTATTGAAATTGCCACCAGCAAAGGGGTTTTAGAGGAAAACGTGCCATTAAGTTATGAGCTTGGTTTGAACCAAAAGCAGGGTAAGACCATATTGGCCGGATTTAAACAATTAAGTAAAAATGTATTTGGGATACAAACGGGCAACTACAATAAAAACCTCAGCTTGGTGATAGACCCCATTGTTTGGTCGACATACTTTGGTGGTTCGGGCACCGATCAAGCTGGTGATGTATTGGTTGATGCCTCTAACAATATTTATATTACTGGAAGAACAAGTTCAGACAATGCCATAGCCACCGTAGGTGCACACCAATCTGCCTTTGTTGGAGCTTTTGATGCATTTGTTGCAAAGTTTAGTCCAACCGGAACCCTATTATGGGCAACTTATTTGGGAGGTTTGGGTAGTGATGAAATGTCTGATGCAGCAATAGATGCAAACCAAAACATTTGGATTACTGCTTATACAACTACCACAACTGGAATGGCCACTGCTGGTGCCTTCCAAACTTCTATATCTACTGGTGGTGGGGGAGATGCCTTGTTGGTGAAATTCTCTTCTACGGGAAGTTTGTTGTACTCCACCTATTTTGGAGGATCGGGAACGGATGAGTTTAAGGGCATTAATATAGAACCTGATGGCGATATAAATGTGGTAGGTTCAAGCAGTTCTCCCTCTTTTCCTCTTGTATTTAGCGGGGTGCATAGAACTACTATGAGCGGACAAACAGACGCTATCATCATTCATTTTTCTTCGAACGGTATACCTGAATGGGGAACTTATTATGGTGGAACCCTGAATGATTATAGTTATGATGTAGAAAGTGATGGGCTGGGCAACATTTATGTAGCGGGTAACACCTTTTCCGATACAGGTTTTAGTACCACTAATGGCTTTAAGAAAGTGAATGATAAAAATGTGTCTGATGCATTTATTGGTAAATTTGATTCTACCGGAAATATCATTTGGGGAACCTTTTATGGTGGTAGCTCTTCCGACGTAATTTTAAAATTTGACTTAGATACAGAAGGTAAATTGGTGTTGATTGGGTACTCAAGCTCTACGGCAAATGTTGCTACCTCAGGGGCATATCAGACAGCAATTTCTGGACTTGGGTACGATGCAATGATCTTAAAAATGGATACTTCAGGTGTGCCCATTTGGTGTACCTATTATGGTGGATCAGGAACCGAATATTTGTATGATGTAACCACCGATCCTTTTGGAAATATATACGCCATGGGTTCAACTACCAGTTCAAGTAATATTGCAACCGTAGGCTCACCGCAAACAGTATTTGGAGGTATTTTTGACGCCTTCACCATTGTATTCGACAAAAATGGTAACAGAATTTCTGGTACATACCTGGGTGCAGGAAGTGATGATCAAGGTAGGTCCATTCAATTGGATGGTGTGGGTAATTTGTATTTATATGGACAAACTAGCAGTAGTCTTTATTTTGGAACACCTGGCTCGCATCAACCTGCGCGTGGTGGTACGGTAGACACCTATTTAACCAAATTCTTTTTGGGAGTATCTGGACCAATTACCAATAATTTATTACCACTTGGCCAAAACATTTGTGGTGCAGGAAGTGTACTTGTAAATGATATAATTGGTGGTACTCCGGGAGGAGGGAATGGAACCTTTACTTTTTATTGGATATACTCTCCATCAGGTGCAACAGGCTCGTGGGTGCCTGCAACGGGAACAAATAATACGGCCAATTATTCACCTGGTATTTTAAGTGCTAATGCCTATTACAGAAGAATAGTATTGTCTGATATTTATTTTGATAGCTCTAATGTATATGCCATTACTTTTGGTTCAAAACCTAAAGCTGTAATAGGTGTAAATAAAGCCATTCAATGTGTGGGTAATAACAATTTTGTATTTAGCAACCTAACCGTGGGTGCTGGTACAATAAGCAGCGAATGGGATTTTGGAAATGGGGTGAAAAGTACCAATAACGTAGATTCGCTTATCTACGCGCCAAGTGTAGACAATATGTTTGTTGTACGTCTTATAAGCCAATTGGATGGCGGTTGCGCAGATACTGCTTTTAGGAACGTATTTCTCATAGGCAAGCCCGCAATAAAAACCGTTACTGGAAATATTTTACCACGACCAGGAATTACGGAAAACTATACGGTACCAAGCACAAATGGCTCCACCTATAAATGGGTTTTTGAAAGTGGTGTGGCCGTTGGTACTACCTTTACCAATACCATTAAAATTAAATGGACTTCTGAAGATACAGTTGATTTAAAAGTGGTAGAAACCAATGGTGGAGGATGTGTGGGAGATACCAACTATCTACAAGTTGTTATTCATGACCCAACAGGAACCGAAGAATTTAACCTCAAGAATTTACTTACTGTTTACCCGAATCCTACCAATGGTTTGGTCTATTTAAATTATACCGGAATGGGTGTGTTAAACATTGAATTGCGCGATATGCAAGGTAGACTCATTTATACTGGTGCAAATGAAAACAACACACTTATCTCCTTACAAGCAAACACCTCTGGAATTTATTTCCTATTTGTAAAAGATGAACAAGGAAATACCGCCATTCATCGAATTGAATTAATTAAATGATAGAATGCGCATACGCTTAACATGTTTAATTGTATACTGTAACGTAGCATTTGCTCTTGCAAGTGTTAACCCCTTTCAAACAGGCTTTGTTAAGAATGAAGGGTTTATTACCTATAACAACGGACAAGTAGCCAACGACATTTTATACAACTTGGCAACCAATAGTTTTTTGGTAGAATTACGTCCTAATGGCTTTAGTTACTCTATGACGCGCACGGTTGAAAGCACCAATGAATGGGGTTTACCAACATTTCAAAGTGAAAAGGGGCAAAGGATAGATGTGGTTTTACAAGGAGTTAAAGGTCCTGTTCAAATCATAGAAAGTAAGGAAGGAAATACACTTTTGCAACGATGCAACAACCAATATGCGGGCAACATGCAAACTTTAAAACATTTCAATAGAATTGTTTATAAAGGTATTTATAAAGGAATAGATATAGAGTTTTTGGTTGACAGCAAAGGCCAATTCAAATACAATTTTTTGTTGGCAGAAGGAGCTGATGAAAAACAAATAGTGCTAAACATTATTGGGGCAAACCAAAGCACCATCAATGCAAAAGGAAATCTGGAAATAATTACTGAATTGGGTTCCGTAGAAGAGAAAATCCCACTCAGTTATGAAACCAATATCCAGGGTGCTATTGGTAAAACCTTTTTAGCAAGTTATGTGCAACTCGGTCTGAACCAATTTGGATTTACGTTTAGTGGCACACAAAAAAGCACCAACAGGGTAGTAGATCCTGTGCCTTATTGCAGTTATTTGGGTGGCAATTTCATAGACTATGCAGAATCTATTGTTGTGGATGATACTGGAAATTTTTATGTGTATGGAAGAACAACCTCAACCACTGCCATAGCAACTCCAGGCGCATACCAAACAAGTCACTCTGCTGCAGGCAATAACCAAGATTTATTTATTAGTAAATTTAACAAAGAGGGCACCCTCCTTTGGGGGACCTACTATGGGGGAATTAAAACAGATAGGGGATTGGAAATTGGCTTAGACAATGATGGGAATATTCTTATATGCGGATTTACCTCATCTACTGCTGGAATAGCCACTACAGGCGCGTTTCAAACTACGCTGTCGGGAACACAAGACGCATTTTTTACCAAGTTTAGTCCAAGCGGAGCCATTTTATGGGGAAGTTATTATGGGTTTTCTAAAGATGAGGCATTCAATAGTTTTGCAGTTGACAAAGACGGTGATTACTATTTTGGGGGCAGTTCAAATTCAACCATTTTATACAACCAACTGGGTGTGCATCAAAGTGCCAATGCAGGTTTAACAGATGCCATTTTAGTGAAGTTCTCTTCAAATGGCATCTTTAAATGGGGAACTTATTTGGGTGGAACCGAGGATGAGCTGATAATGGGGGTAAAGGTAGATGCCCATAAAAATATTTATGTGGCAGGTAGCACCTTTTCTTCCTCTGGTATTGCAACTGTTGGGGCATACAAGCCAAATAAAACAGCTAATTACGACCCCTTTATTGTTAAATTTGACTCAACAGGTGCCAGGGTTTTTGGTACTTATTTGGGCGGGAATAATACCGACTATCTATTTGATTTGGTTCTTGACCATCATGGCGATTTGATATTTATTGGCCAAACAAGTTCAGATTCTTTACTAGCTACAAGCAATGCCCACCAAAGCATATATGGAAAAGGAAACTATGATGGCTATTTTGGGAAAATGGATACAGCAGGAAACTTACTTTTCTTAACATACGTAGGCGGTAGTTCCGTTGAAATGTTAACGAGCGTTTGTGTAGATAAGGATGATCAAATTTATATTGCCGGTTATTCTAACTCCATAGCTGATATAGCTACAACCGGTGCCTATCAACCTGCCTTTAATGGCACGAATGATGCTATTTTTGGCTCATACACACCCAATGGTTCAAAAGTTTGGATGAGTTATTTAGGAGGCAGTTTGTATGAAACTGCTACAGGTATTTGTTACTCAGTTGATCATGCTTTGATGATTTGTGGTGCAACAAGTTCTACTACTAACTTTGCTACTGCAGGAGTTTATCAAAGCACTTTAGGGGGCATTCAAGATGCCTTTTTCTTTAAATACTATTTGCCTAAAGATACCTGTGCCAATCCATTCAAGGCAGGTTTTACCTTAAACAAACTCATTCAATGCGAACGCGATAACCAGTTTGTTTTTACAGATACCACCAAGAGTTCAACCAATGCCACACGTATTTGGGATTTTGGCAATGGAACCTTTGGTTCGGCCCAAATAGAAATGGTTCAATACTTGCCTGCTGTAAACAATAAATTTACAGTTAGACTAACCGTTACCGATGGCAATTGTATTGATTCTGCCAAGAGAGATGTGTTTTTGATTAGAAGTCCAGACAACAAAACTATCAT
>CAILJQ010000005.1 GCA_903834625.1 uncultured Bacteroidota bacterium | reverse complement strand
ATATATCAAAAGGTAAAGTGAAACAATTGTTAAATGCTTATCCAGAAACAGATTTGTTTCAATTGCTCAGTAACGATTTTGAAGGAAAACATCAACGCTTGGTCAATAAAAAAGAGTTTATCCAAATGTTGGAGGAATTGAAGCCCGGTCAAACACATCGCAATTTTAGAGAGCTTACCCAACGACACAAATCTTTGTTAGATGGGAAACCTTCGGAGGTTTTTTGGCTCAGCGATTTCCAAGAGAATATGGCTGTTGCTTTTCCAGACCAAGACTCAAGTATGGATCTGCACCTTATACCCATTCAAGGAAATGTAAGCTCCAATGTATGGATTGATAGTGCTTGGTTTGCAGAGCCTGTTTTGAAAATAGGTTCAGGCAATACCCTAAAAGTAATGCTTAAAAATGGAGGAGAAACAGATTTTGAAAACCAACCTATGGTGTTAAAATTGGATGGGGTTCAAAAAATGATTCAAAATGTTAGTTGCAAAAAAGGTAGTTCACAAGAGATTAGCATTAACTTCCCATTGGCCGATTCAAAATGGCATGGATTAAGTGTTTCCCTTACAGATTATCCATTGACATTTGATGATACTTGGTTCCTTTCAGCCAAAGCTATTGATGGTTTAGATGTATTACTCATACAAGATGAAAATCGTTCTGCAGAGTTGAATAAAGTATATAGTCTCGATTCGTTTTACAGGGTGCAAAATGTAGATAAAGGCAAATTGAACTTTGCCACTTTCCCACAACAAGCAGCTATCGTTTTATTTGAGCTAAACGAAATATCAAGTGGCTTAGCGGTTGAATTGCAAAAGTACCTTAAGATGGGTGGAGTAGTGGCTTTTATTCCTCATTCCAAACCACAAGATTTGGCAAGCATCCAGTCTTTTTTCTCCGGTTTGAACCTAAGAATGGATCCTTTTGTGAGTCAAAGAAACCAGGTAACAGAAGTTGAAACAGGAGATCCAATGTTTAAACAGGTGTTTACCAAAGTGCCCGAATTGACTAATTTGCCATGGGTTAATGGTTATTGGCCTTTTACTTCCACAGGGGTAGGATTTAAAACTATTTTGAAACTTGGGAATGAAATGCCATTGGTGGCAAAGACAAAGTTTGGTAAAGGGCAGTGTTTTATTTTTGCAAATAACTTACAGGCGGCCAATGGAAATTTGAGTAAACATGCTCTCTTTGTGCCACTCATGCTCAATATTCCCTTTCAAAAAAATAACCCTGTTCCAGCTTCTTATCTAATTGGCAAGCAAGATCGTGTAACCTTAACAGGTGTGAGAGGTGGAGGTTTATTGCAAATGAAGTTAGGGAATGAAACATGGGTATTAGAGGAGAACGTAAAAGAAGGAGTAATAGAAGCTCGCTTGAACGACCAAATGAAAATGGCAGGCGTTTATGAGGTGCTCGACCAAGGGACAGAAATTTCAAAAATTGCACTCAATTATTCTAGGGGAGAATCTGAACAAGGTTTTTTAGATGTCGAGCAATTAGCTGAAAAGTTGCACGCTACCTTGAACCAAGAAGATACTTCTGTGTTAAGTGCCTCTTTGCAAAACGATAAGCAAAACAAACAATTAGCCTATTATTTCTTGCTATTAGCACTGCTTTTCCTTATGATAGAAACTGCCTTGTTAAGGTTCATGAAATAAATTTTTCCAATAGTTACCGCACATCCTCCAACTTTCAATAAAAAAGTTATCTTTGCTTGCAATCTATCAGGAGGCAAATATTTCTCGGATGAAGTTATTAATCAGCAACGCCCAGGTTTGTGATCTTCAATCGTCGTTTCACGGCAAAACCTGCGATATTTTGCTCAATGACGGTAAGGTTGAACAAATCCGTCTTTCTACTAAAAAAGCTTTTGTATCTATCAAAGGACTCAAAACCATTGATGCCAAAGGTCAATTCGTTTTGCCGGGATTGGCAGACATTCGCGCAGATTTTTGCGACCCAGGATATGAACACAAAGAAACCCTAAGCTCTGGCGCTGCTGCTGCACTTGCCGGCGGTTTCACCGATGTAGCTTTACTTCCTTCTACCAACCCATCCCGTGATACAAAAATTGGGGTAGAATACGTTCTCAACCAGGCTGTAAAATTACCTATATACCTGCATCCTTATGGCGCGCTTAGCGTAAACAGAGATGGAAAAGAAATGGCAGAGTTGTTTGATATGAAATCTGCAGGTGCCGTTGGTTTTACAGATGGAAACAGATCTGTGTTAAGTGCAGGATTGTTGATGAGGGTTTTGCTTTACAACAAAATTTTTGATGGACTAACCCTTGTTTTACCAAACGATTCTTCCTTAAGTGGTGCGGGTTTGATGCATGAAGGTATTCAGAGTACTTTGTTGGGACTAAAAGGTATTCCTTCCATTGCAGAGGAAACTATTGTACATCGTGATATAGAAATTCTTAAATATACAGGCGGTAAACTTCACTTCTCTGCCTTGAGTTCAAAAGGTTCTGTTGATTTGGTTCGAAAAGCCAAAAAAGCAGGCTTACAGGTGAGCGCAGATGTGGCTTTTGCTAATTTGTGTTTTACCGAAGAGCAATTAGCAGAATATGATTCTAACTTCAAATTGTTTCCCCCAATTAGAGGAAAAGCCGATCAAAAAGCCCTTTGGGAAGGCGTTCAAGATGGCACCATCGATGCCATTGTAAGTAATCACCAACCTCAAAATAAAGAAAGCAAAGAAGTTGAATTTGAATATGCACTACCTGGTATGATTTCACTCCAAACCCTATTGCCTATTTTGGTTCAAACCAAACCCAGTTTTGTTGAGATGCCAAACCTTATAGCAGCTTTAAGCAAAGGTCCTCGTAAGGTATTGAACTTAGAGCCTGTTCAGATAGAAGAAGGTGCCAAGGCTTCTATTTGTTTGTTTCATCCTTCTAAAACTTGGACTTTCGATACCAATTTTTCAAAATCAGAAAATTCACCCTTTTTACACCAAAAAATAACAGGCAAAGTATGTGCTGTTGTGTGTAAGGATGCGGTTTACCAATCATAAAATGTTGTCAAATAATATCTCAGAATCAGCCGTTGTAGCCAGTGTTAATGCGCTCTTAAGTGCCTACTCAGGAAATTCAGGCGCCTCTATTGCAGAGGTAAGAAACATAATTACCCATTCTCAAACCGATTTCCTAAGTAGGAGCAAAGAATTAGATGTTTGGCTCGGAAAAAATGAAGAGTTTGAGGAGTTAGCAGATATACTTTTTGACTTATTGATGGTTCAGTTTCTTTCAGCCGAGCTGCATGAAGAAGATTACTTTGATTCACCAGAATGGAATGAAATTGAAAATAAAACCCTCGACAAAGGTTCAGAAATGTTGAACCTGTTTTTGTATTTAAGTGAAAGCAGAGAAACCGAAGTAGAGGTAACCCTTGATGATTTTTTGCATGAATTTTTGTTGGTTGGAGAAGATGAATTTCAAGATGAATACCGCATTTATGAGAGTTTGATTACCAACGAAGATTTATTAGAAGTTGAATTACCCGCAGTAAGAGAAGCGGCCAAATCTGTGAAAGCAGATACCGGACTTCAAGAATATTTTGTACCCTTAGTGATGTTCTTTCAACATGCTGAAGGAGTAAATGAATCTGACCTATTACCCGAAGGTTTGGATAAATTTGAAAAAGCCATTTTAAGTGCTTTAATTGCCTATAATGAATTTTAACCCATAGCCCAATGGAACAAATAAACACCACCAACAAATGGCAAATTATTGCCAAATTCAGCCTGATTTATGCGCTTATTTTAATTGCCATCAATCTCATTTTGTTTATCACAGACATGAGTTTAAAGGCTAATATGATAAATACCATTGCCACCATAATTACGGTGTTAGGTTCCATTTATTTTGGAATCGTTTCATTGCGTAATAATACTATGAATGGCTATATTACCTACGGTCAGGGTGTTTCAACCGGATTATATATTAGCTTGTTTTCAGCCATTTTATTAACTCTTTACTTTTTATTATTTATAAAAGTAATCGATCCAGATTTTCCACAACGAATGT
>CAILJQ010000004.1 GCA_903834625.1 uncultured Bacteroidota bacterium | reverse complement strand
TTTGAACGGTACCTTTTCCGTAGGTTCTTTCTCCTATAACCAAACCTCTGTCATAATCTTGAATAGCAGCGGCAAAAATTTCAGAGGCAGATGCACTGAACCTATTTACCAATACGCACATCGGCCCATCCCAAGCCATGTAAGCATCATCATCTTCTTCTGCCTTGGTTATTCCAAAATGGTCTTTTACGGCTACAACCGGACCTTTTCTAATAAACAAACCAGTTAATTCTACAGCCTCTTGTAAACTCCCGCCACCATTATTTCTTAAATCAATAACCAATGCTTGGATGTTCGAATCTTTTAATGCTAAGATAAGTTTTTTCACATCGCGTGTGGTGCTCTTGTAGTTGGCATCACCTCTTTGTAAAGCTGCTACATCTAAATAGAAAGTTGGCAACACAATAACACCTGTTCTGTATTTTTTGCCATTAAACTGGGTTTCGCGAATGCTACTTTTAGCACTTTGATCTTCCAATACAATTTTGTCACGCACAATTTCGATAACCTTACTTTTATTATTTACCGCATCGTTTGAAATTACTTCTAACCTTACAATTGTGCCTTTTTTTCCTCTAATTAAAGATACTACATCGTCTAATCTCCAATCTAATACACTCACCATTTCACCATCTTTACCTTGTGCAACTCCAACAATTTTATCATTGGCAAAAAGTTGTTTGCTTTTATCAGCTGGTCCGCCTTTTACTACTTCTCTTATTTTGGTGTATTCATTTTCCGTTTGTAAGGTAGCGCCTATTCCTTCCAAGCTTAAACTCATACTAGTAGCAAAATCCTCAGCTGCTCTAGGAGAAAAATAATTGGTATGAGGGTCGGCAATTTCTGTTAGTGCATTGGCAAAAAATGAAAATACATCTTCATTTTTGGTCTTTGCCAATGTCTTCATGTAATTGTAATAACGCTTCCTTAAGATTTCTGTATATGTTTTAAAATCTTTGCCATCTGCTTTTAATTGCAATTCTTCGCTTTTGGTTTTCTTCATCCAAAGCGCATCATATTCCTTCTCTGTCTTAACCCATTTGGCCTTTTCTCTATCTACCAAAAATGAATCGTTTTTGCTAAAATCGAGTTCTTGGTTCAGTAAAGAAAAAGTAAATTGTATGCGGTTGTATACGCGCTCTTGGTAAATATTATAAATCTCAAAAGCCTTATCAACATTGCCTTTCAGCAAATCATCATCTAGGGTATTTCGGTATGCCTCAAATTTGTCGATGTCTTGTTTCATAAAATAAACATGACCAGGGTCGAGGTTGAGCAGGTAATTATCTAATAATTTCGACGACAATTGATCGTCAATCTTTACTTTACGGTAGTGATAGGAGTTTAATATTTGGCCCACCAACTGGTACAAAACTGGGTGTTGGTTTTCGGGAGCAAATGTTTTAAGGGTAACTTTTAAGCTATCTGTTTGGGCAGAAGCAGCATTCATTGAAACAAGGACCATCAGGCCCAACAATACTTTTCTCATCATTACGTGCAAGGTATAAAAATTCAATAAACCCCCAAATAGCATTGAGGCAAAAAAGCCATAAATGAAATGAACGGCAAATTTCTCATTTGAGTTCATTGCCTAACAAAGCAATTTTTAACAAATCTGCCTCCATAGACACTTCTGTTTTTTCAATAATTCTTCCCAGTTCTTTTCCGTTCCTATAAATGATAAAAGTTGGGATATGCCTAATTTCCATGGCATTTACGTTAAAGTAGGCGCTTTGTTTGTTTTTATTAACCATTAATACCCCAATATGGCTGTTGTTTATCCCAACTAACTCTGCCACTTTAAAAAAGATAGGGAGTTCCTTTTGGGTATCGGCGCACCAAGATCCTGCAAACACCATAATGTATAAACTAGTATCCATACCCTTTAACCTACTTATAGCAGCAGTGTCTGGTTTGTATGCTTGTTTGCCATAATAAAACCATGGGAATTTCTCAGGGTTGTTGAGTACATCTTTGTGTACACTTCCATCTAAAATTTGGTCACTCTTATCTGTTTTCCAAGAAAAGGTTTTGGGGCCTGAACATTGCTGAAAAGCCAATGTTATCAATAGTATGACAAATAAATGCCTGCTTTTTGTTAGTTTTGGAACGTACATCCTAAATGCTTTATTATTTTGGAATGTAATTTGTAAAATAGAATCCATAATAAAAATGAAAATGAAAAAATTACTTTTTGCCTTCAGTTTAGCAACCTTATTGGTTTTTAGCAACTGCGGTCCTTCTAGAAAAGTTGAACGCATTGATCCAAATACAGTTACCGATTTAAGTGGCAGATGGAACGATACCGATTCAAAATTGGTTGCTGAAGAAATGATCAAAGATGTTTTAGATAGACCTTGGAGAACCAATTATGAGATGAAGAACAGTAAAAAACCAACTGTTATTGTAGGTTCCATCAAAAATAAAACCTCTGAACACATTGACGCCGGTACCTTTATTAAAAATATTGAACGTTCATTTATCAATTCGGGCACTGTGAGCGTGGTACAAAGTGGTGAAGAAAGAAATGAAGTTCGTGATGAGCGCAACGACCAACAAACTTTTGCCAGCGAAGAAACCCGTAAAAAATGGGCGAAAGAAAAAGGCGCCGATTATATGCTTACTGGTGTAATCATGAGCATTGTTGATCAATACAAAAAACAAAAAACTGTTAAATACCAGGTGAACCTTGAGCTAACCGATTTAGAAACCAACGAAAAGGTTTGGATTGGTGAAAAAGAAATCAAAAAGTTCATTAAAAACTAATTCCCTTGAACACCCGAAATTACAGAGGCGGCATAGGTTTCTATGCCGTCTTTTCATTTCTTTTGTTCCTCCTTGCGTCTTGCGCAACCTATTATCAGAAGAACGAGGATCTCATGCAGGCTGTTTACAAATACAATTTTGAAGCAGCCAACAAAATCCTTTCAGACGATGAAAAATGGGAAAAGCAAAACTTGAACCGATTGCTCTTTTATCTCAATAAGGGCACCGTACTTTGGATGCAGGGAGATTATGCCAATAGCAAAAAATATTTTGCTAAGGCAGATTTGTTTGTTGAAGATTATAACAAAAAAATTGGAGACGCCGTGCTAACAATGCTGGTAAATTCTAAGCTTACCACATATGGTGGGGAGAATTTTGAACAAATATTGTTGCATTATTATGGCGCCATGAATTACCTGGCTTTAGGTAATACAGACGAAGCCTTGGTTGAAGGTAAACGTATGCTCGAAAAAATGCAGAAGATTACCGATAAATACCAGTTCAAAAACAAATACAAGCGCGATGCCTTTGCCCATCACCTTTTGGGTATTATTTATGAAATGAAAGGCGAATACAACGACGCATACATAGCCTATAAAAATGCCTATGAGGTATATAAAGATGATTATTTGGTTCAGTTAAACATGCCTATTCCATTGCAGTTAAAAAAAGACTTGCTAAGGATGGCATTGGCCGTAGGTTTTTATGATGATGTGAGAAATTATGAAGCTGAATTTTCCTTGAAGGCTCAACCAATTTTGCCTAATAAAGGCGATTTGATTTTCTTCTGGAACAATGGTTTAGGTCCTATCAAAGACCAAAATTCAATCAATATTATGATTGTTCCACAAGGAAATGGTGTGGTGCAATTTGTGAACCCTGAACTAGGAATATCCATTCCTTTCCAAACAGAAAATAAAGACCAGCAGTCTGACCTTCTCGATATGAAGTTTATTCGTTTGGCATTACCTAAATATGTTAGCAGATTGCCTTATTATGATCAAGCTAATCTTGTTATAAACCAACAAACCTATCCATTTGAAATGGTAGAAAATATCAATGCCATTGCATATAAAAGTCTGCAAGATAGGATGGGGAGAGAGTTGGCCATGGGTTTGGTGAGGGTTGCCATGAAACAATTGGCTGTTCATAAAGCTTCTAAAAATAAAGACCAACAAGGATTGGCAGCAGCTGCCATGATATACGGAGCTGTTTCAGAACAAGCAGACACCCGCAATTGGCAATTGTTACCTTATAGCATTAACTATTCAAGAACCAGTTTAGATACTGGCGAGCAGGTGGTACAGTTTGAAGCCTATCGCCAAAGCACCAAAGGCGCAGCCAAGGAATACAAAATTCACGTTAAGCCAGGAAGAACCCAACTTCTTACCATACATACCATGGAGTTTAGCGGATATGGGAAATAATACCTTTTAAAATGTATAGCCCACAGCCCATTCCATAAAATCTGATTCTAACTGTTTGTTGGAATTAATAGTTCCTTTAAAAAACAAGCCAATAAACACACGTTTTTGGAATTCATAACCAGCACCAAATTTAATATACACCGGGTCGATGATGCGAAAGGAGGAAGGCAAATAATGATGCACCGACAAAGGTAAGAAAACCCTTCCAATGGTAAATTTGTTGTACCAACCTAACCCAAACTGTAATTTTTTTTCGGTTCGAACCGAGGCCACCTGGTAAATATTACCTGCCGTTTTAAGGGCTTGTGTTGGGTCGAACCAACTATCTAATGCCAATCCTGTGGAATATAACCTGTTGATGTTTCTTAATATTTGTTGGTTAATTCCAACTATTGGAAAGTCGACTACATTATCTACCTCACCCATTTGCCTATAAGCCACTGCTGCAGCTATCCGATATTCCCAGTTGCGATTAAAATCTATGCCATATCGGGTTTGTTTTCTTATTGGTTGGACTTGATTTTTATTAAGGGAAAACAAATAGCCCATTTGTAATGAAACTACATTTATTCCTCCATTTGGTTTTTTCAGGCTCCCATTTGATACATGGTATAAACCGGTTCCAATTGATATAGAGTGGTTATTATTAAAATGATGGTAATACCTTAGTCCTACATCCAATGAGAAATTAACCACTGAGCTAATTGCCCTATTGTCAAAGTTTTTTTGTCTGTGGTATACTTGGTTGTTTAGGTTCAGACCGTAACCAATTTTAACACCTAAATAGTTTTTTTCTCTACAAACAAGAGGCAAAGTGTAAAAAGGAAATAAGGCCAAAGAATAGCCAAAGGTGTCGGTATTGTTCAATTGTGTTAAACGCGTACCAAAGCCCAAGTAAGGTGAACCATAATACGCACGCCAAGAGCCTTCTGGTAATCCTTGTTGAACCAAATTTACTTCTAAGCCACCTGCATATCCACTCATATTGGCACCTGTTTTAGCAATGGGATTTGAAGCAAAATGATAGCCAATATTTGGTGCTAACTCTAGTTTCCAAGCCTCTTTGAGAAGGATTTGCGCATCCAAGCTGTAGGTATGAAATAGCAATAACATGCCAAATAGAATACGTAAAAAAAATGGGGTTGAATAAATAGGCCTTTGGGTCATTGAGATTTAAGTACAGGTATAAAAAATCAATTGCAAATTAAGAGGTAAAATTCAAACTTGTGCGTATGATACGCGTTTTGTTTGTATGTTTAGGAAATATCTGCCGATCTCCTTTGGCAGAAGGAATATTTGTTCAAAGAGCAGCGGAAATGAATTTAGATGCTCATTTTTTATGCGATTCAGCTGGTACACATGATTACCATAGAGGGAGTCAACCAGATGGTCGTTCTATAAAGGTGGCCAAAGAAAACGGAATTATACTCAACCATAAGGCTAGAAAAGTGGTAGCCAATGATTTTCACGAATTTGATTTTTTGCTGGTGATGGATGAATCTGTAATGGACTTTTTACATAGAATGAAGCCCAAAGGGAGTAAGGCAAAACTTTTATTCATGCGCAATTTTGATCCCAAAGCACCCCAAAATAATGAAGTTCCAGATCCATATTATGGTGATGAAAGAGATTTTAAAGCAGTATTTGAAATGCTCAATGCAGCGAGCATTCTATTGCTGAATAAATATGTACAAAAGGAAAATTGGTTGGAGATATGACCACGAAAGTAGCACAAAAAATTGTGGTAAGAGGTCGTGTTCAGGGCGTATTTTTTAGAAAGTATACCCATCAAAAAGCCATTGAACTGGGCTTAAAAGGTTTCGTTTTGAACCAAAAAGACTCCTCTGTATTGATATGGGTTGAGGGGACAGCAGCACAAGTAGAAAAGCTTGTTACATGGTGTTGGCAAGGCAGTCCGTTAAGCAGTGTTAAAGAAGTATTGCATACCACAGAAGAACCTCAAGGTTTTGAAAGCTTTGAAATTAGACCTTCTTAAAAGCGCCAAAAAAGCATACTGATAATTCCACTGAGCATTACAAGTTTGCTTAAAAAACTCAAACGGGTAAAGTCTTTTTTTACATCAGCAACTTTTATTAACCAAGCCATGGCAAACATGGGTACAAGCACCAAAATAAGCATGTACATTAAGAACATTACATAAATACGATTGCCGCTTATACTGATAGCAGCAAAGTAGGAGCAATAGGTTAAGGTAAGGCCAATTAATACCATATGCAACCAGAATAAAATGTCTTTCGTTTTTCTAATACCTAGCACAATGGGCAAAGTTTTGGCTTTAAATTGTTGATCGCCCCTTAGGTCTTCCGTATCTTTTATTATTTCCCTGATAAGTGTGCTTAAAAATGCAAATAAGGCATAAACCCAAATACCCGCTTGCATGAGATTTGGATCAAAAACCAATAAAATAAATAGCGTAGAAGCAGTGAGTAATGCAACTAAGATATTGCCTGAGAGGTAGGTTTTCTTTAAGAGTTGAGAATAACCCCACAAGCAGATACTACAAGCCAATACCAAAAAGGCAATACTTTTTCCAATGGCCAAAGCCATTATAAAGGCAGAGGCATTTAAAAGAAAATGAAGCAACATGGCCCATCGTCTAGAAATGCTTTTGCCCACAATTACCTTATCTGGCTTATTCACCAAATCTAACATCACATCCATGTAATCATTGATGATATAACCTGCCGCAGCAACTAAAAAAGTACTTGCCAATAAGAGCAAAAACTTGAGTTGAAAGAGGGTATAGAGTGAAATGCCAGGACTTAAAAAATAATAAGCAAATACCTGTGTGGCAGAAATGATGAGTAGGTTATTAATACGAATGAGCCTTAAAAAATCAAGGATTACCTTTCTCATATTGGCTCTTCGTTTTTATCATCCATATGAATAACTCCACCAGACACGATAAACTTCATGAGGTTACTGCTTTCTCCTTTAAATGGTTTGATTTTACTTTTCTCAACAAAAAATAAGTTGCCACTAAAGGCATAGGAGTGTGGCATATAAACGGCAACAACTCCAGGTAAGTTAAGAGCGCTCAAATCTTCTTGAGTAACAAATCCTGGTTTGTATATTCCTGGGGTAAGTTCAATAATAACTGGCTTTGAGAACTTTTTCTTGTCGCCAACAAAAGCTTCTATTAGATCTTTAACACTGGTGTATATGGTTTTTACAAGAGGGATGTTTGAGAAAAAATCATCCATCAAATCAACAATAGGTCTGGTAATAAATGTTGAACCTATAAAACCCATAAATACAATTGTACCTACCACAATTAGAAATCCTAAACCAGGTGTTTCAAGCATAAGCACCTCATCTATGGATTCCATGAGCGACCTAATAATTTTATAGGTAGCGTATATGGGTAATGTAATGAGCAGACCTTTGAGAAAGTAGTTTAGAAGCTTTCGCATTCTAAAACCAAACGATCGCTTAATTCTTTCTTTTCCTGATTCCATATCAATAATCAATTTCTAAGCCCAATCCTTGCACAAAATCTCCCAAATTTGGGTTTTTCTCAACCATTCGCTTCAATTGATCAGATTTACTCACTTTCCCTAAATGCACAATTCGGTCTTTGTTTATAGTAAACACAATATCGAGCTCGAAGTTTTGTAATTGTTTTCTTAACATCGGAATCATCTCCATGCGTTCCTCTTCAATGGTGTCTTTTTCGAGTTGGCTTTTCAGTTCAATCTCTACTTTTACCTCACTTAAGAACTTAATTGGAGATTCTTTTAAGAATACAGAAATCCTTGATTTTCCTGAGTTTTCTAGTACGCTAATGTATTGGTTCCATGCATCATTGAAGGATGCCTCTGTAAAAGGTTTGTTTTCAACTGTAGGTTCATCATTTGTATCTAACACTTGAACTTGTTTTTGCTCCAATTCTTTTTGTTGGGCAATCTTTTCCTTCAACTTATCAATAGCACTTTTTCCTGCATTTGAAGTAGGTTCTTGAAATGAGATGGGCTTTGTTTCTACAGGTATTTTTGGCTCAATGGGTTTAGTAGCCTCCGGAGAAATGGAACTGGAAGAAGTTACATCAGTTTTTTTTTTCTCATCCGCCATTGGCTGATGAGTGCTAATTTGAATGGCTTTCTCCAAATTACACAATTTCATTAAGGCCAACTCCACGTGCAAACGCTGGTTTTTGCTGAGCTTATAATTAAAATCGGTTTGGTTAAGTAGATTCAAAGAATTTAACAACCATGTACTGCTTGTACTAGCCGATTGTTGCGAAAACTTGGCAGCTACATTGGGTGCAACTTCCAATAATTTAAGCGTATCTGGATGCTTACAAACCATCAAATTTCGGATGTGTTCACTAAATCCTTGAAGAAAATGTTGTGCCTCAAAACCATTGTTCAATATTTCATCAAACAGCAACAAACTGCCAGCTAGGTTGCCAGATAACAACATATTGGTAGCCTTGAAATAGTAGTCGTAATCTAAAATATTGAGGTTAGAAATAACATCTGCATAGGTGATTTTATTTCCACTAAAGCTTACAATTCTATCAAAAATAGAAAGGGCATCACGCATAGCGCCATCAGCCTTTTTTCCAATAACGTGTAAAGCTTCTTCTTCTGCTTGAATGTTTTCACTTTCACAAATCTTCTTCAATTGCTTTACCGCATCATCAATTTTGATTCGATGAAAATCAAAAACTTGGCAACGACTTAAGATAGTGGGAAGTATTTTGTGTTTTTCTGTAGTTGCAAGGATGAATTTAGCGTATGGAGGTGGTTCTTCTAAGGTTTTCAGAAAAGCGTTAAAAGCCGCAGCACTTAACATATGCACCTCATCTATGATGTAGATTTTATATTGAGCTCCTTGGGGAGCATATCTCACCTGGTCAACCAAACCCCTAATATCATCTACAGAGTTGTTAGATGCCGCATCTAATTCATAAATATTAAAAGAGGCGTTGGCATTAAATGCACGACAGCTATCGCAAGTATTACAGGCTTCAAAATCTGCACTTAACTGGGTGCAATTAATGGTTTTGGCCAATAAACGCGCACTGGTTGTTTTACCCACACCACGCGGTCCACAAAACAAAAATGCATGTGCCAGATGCCTATTTTTAATGGCATTTTTCAGGGTTTGAACCACGTGTTCTTGTCCCACAACCGTATCAAAACGGTCTGGACGATACTTACGTGCACTTACCACAAAATTTTCCATGCCGCAAAATAAAAAGAAAATGTGAATTAAAAATTTAATTACCGCTTAGTTTCGGATTGATGCGGGTAACTCAATATAAAAGGTTGAGCCAGAATTGGGTTGACTTTCCACTTTTATTTTTCCACCATGTTCTTCTACAATCAATCGGGCAATTGAGAGTCCAATTCCAATAGTTTTCTCTTTGTTAACTCCTTCTCTGGCTGCGGCGGTATTTCTGTCGAATATTTGAGAGATAATATGATCGTCCATTCCAATGCCTTCATCGGTAAAAGCAATCTGGCAAAAAGAGCCCACCAATGTTTGAGTAATGGTGATTTTTGAGCCTTTCGGACTAAATTTGATGGCATTCATTAAAATGTTTAAGAAAACCCTTTTGATGCGGTCGCCATCTGCTTCCATTTTGGGTAAATCAGAAAAATTCTTAACAATGGTAATTTGTTTTGGTTCAGACCGAAAATGCAATAAGTTGATACTTTCTTCAATAATTTGGTGAATGTTAATGGGAGCAAACTTTAGTTGAAGTTTGCTTCTTTCAATCATGCTTTGGTCTAAGATATCTTCAATAATATTAAGGGCTAGCATGCAACTGCTTTGTATAAGTTTAAGGTAATTGGCCTCTTCTGACTTAGGTTCAATAACGTCTTCAAGCAATTGATTCAAACTTACCACATTGCCTATAGGTGTGCGTAAATCGTGGGCAATGGATTGCAATAAATAACTCTTATTTTGGTTCACCTCGCTTAGTTTGTTATTGAGTTCAACCAAAGATTTTTTCTGCTGTAAAATCTGTGTATTTAATTGTTCTAAGGCAATGTTTCTTGCCCTCGATTTTTTGAGACTGATATAAAAGGTAAGTACTGCAATAACAAACAGCAACACAATTCCTGCAACAACTTTGTTTACCAACGATTTATACTCATTCTCTGCCTTCAAAATTTCATTTTCCATTTTTTGCTTGTCCAAGTTGTGCATGAGAATCTGACGACTATATACTGTTTTCTCTAAGGCAAGGTCTACAGAATCAGCATAATTATTGGCTAAAATGAGGTGGGTATAGGCAGAACCATAGTCTTTCATGGCCAATTTTAACTTTGCCATGCTATTATAGTAATTTCCGAGTAATCCATTAATTTTCCAATCGTTGGTATGCTTTAGGGCCTGTTTTAGCTGGCGTTCAGCTTCTGCATAATTTCCAGACTCGGTGTAAATATCTGCCAGGTATATGATACTCTCTATGCCGTGACCTAGTTCATCATTTTCTGGAATCAAACATCCTTTTATCCCTTCTTTAAAATAACTGATGGCATTTTGGGTTTGATTGAGTTTTCCATAGGCCAATCCAATTTGGGTTTGAATTACCGCAATTGGGCGTTCTCTTTTAAATGGCCCTGTTTTACAAAAATTGAGGGCAATTTTCATATAGGCTAGGGCTTTTCTTGGGTTATTCATTTTTAAATAACACAAGCCAATATTGGATAGGCAGTTTTGAACCCAATAGGCATTCACAACGGCTTCGTCTTTGTGTTTAAAGAAAAGGCAGTAGGAGGCGAAAAAGTAGGTTTGTGCCACTTTGTAATCGGCATCGGAATAATATATAATGCCAAGTTTATTATACAAATAGGCAATTTCTGGCTCTGAACCCAAGAGTTGAAATTGATCCAAAGCTTTCAGAAAATAGGGGAGTGCTTTCCTGAAATCATCAAATTGTTCATAATAACTGGCAAATGAAATTTGTGCTTCTGCGATGATTCTTGGGTTATTCAATCGAAAAGCCAATTCCCGAAATTTTTCCAACAATTCTAATTGCGCCGCATAATTGCCCTTTTTTCCTTCAATAGATGATTTTAAATTCAAATACCTCGCAACCTGTTCGTTCTCTTCACTGGTATTAATCAATCTTTCACATTCTTCCATTACCCGATAAGCCCAATCATGTTGGTTATTATCAAGGTGTTTTACCGTTAGATCCATCAGAGAATCAAGGGTATTGGTTTTTGCAACGAGCTGATTGCCCAAGAGCATGAAAAAAATACCGAACAAAAATGGCAAACAAAAACGAGCGTATTTCGGGTGCATGGTTGCGAATATAGCAGATATTCGGAACGAATTCTATTTAATCGGCTATAATTTCTTTGTAGGTTTTATGAGTAGTATTTAAGTTCTTGAATTATTATTTATGTATTTATTTGATTGTTTGAGAAAAAAGCCTATTTTCGCGGTCCTTTTTAAATAAATTCCTCAGTAAAATGGCAACTAAAACCAAATCTAAAACAACAGAGACGGTTGTCTTAAAAGACTATGAATCAGTGATAATTTTCACTCCCGTACTCTCCGAAGAGCAGCTGAAGGATGCAGTATCTAAGTACCGCAAAATGATCACTGACGACGGCGGAGAGCTGGTTCATGAAGAAAACTGGGGTTTGACCAAACTAGCGTACCCAATTCAGAAGAAGTCTACAGGCTTCTATCATCTGTTTGAGTATAGGTCAAAACCAGATTTTATTTCAAAATTTGAACTAGCTTTCAGACGCGACGAACGTATCATGCGTTATTTAACTGTGTCACTTGACAAGCATGCAGTAATCTACAACCAACGTAAACGCAATGGTGAATTCAACCAGGGCAAAAAAGATCAAAAACAGGAAGGAGCTAAGTAAGCATGAAAAAGAAAGCAAACGCAACTCCGGCAATGGTTTTCAACACCATGCCCGAAGCACCTCAGAAGAAAAAATTCTGTCGTTTCAAAAAGAATGGTATCAAGTATCTTGATTACAAAGACGCTAACTTCTTATTGAAATTCGTGAATGATCAGGGAAAAGTTCTCCCACGTAGGTTAACCGGTACTTCTTTGAAGTATCAGCGCAAAGTGGCACAAGCTATCAAGCGTGCCCGTCACATCGCTGTATTACCTTTTACAGGCGATTCTTTAAAATAATAAGGAGATCAAGACAATGAAGATTATTTTAAAAGAAAACATGAAAAACCTTGGTCACCAAGGCGACGTTGTTGAGGTTAAAAATGGTTATGCAAATAACTACCTTTTCCCTCGTGGTTTAGCTATTATGGCTACAGCTAGCAACTTAAAAATGCACGAAGAAAATAACCGTCAAGGTGCTTTGAAACGTGAGAAAATGAAACCCGACGCCCTTTCATTGGCTGAACAATTGAAAGAAATGTCTATTACTATCGGAACTAAAGCTGGTGCTAATGGAAAAATCTTTGGTTCAATTACACCTCTTCAGGTGGCTCAGTCATTGAAATTAAAAGGATTTGACATCGACAGACGTAAAATCGAAATCAACGATGTAAAAATGTTGGGTACCTATGAAGCTATTTTAAACTTACACCGTGATGTTACTATTAACATTGCTGTTGAAGTTGTAGCAGAGTAATTCCTACATTCAAACAAAATAAAAAAGGTCAACTCATTTGAGTTGACCTTTTTTTATGCCCTTGCGGCCAGTTGTTTTTGTATGTATTTTCCTAAAATATCGTATTCTAAGTTTACCCTCATCCCTGCTTTCAACTGATTAAAATTGGTAAACTCATACGTGTAGGGAATAATGGTTACATAAAAACTTTTCCCTTCAACAGCAACCACGGTTAAGCTAACGCCATTGATGCAAATACTGCCTTTGTTTACAACCAACTCACTCTCTTTGAGTGAGTCCATTTCAAAATAAAATAGCCAACTGCCATCTAGTTCTTCTACTTTGGTACATAAAGCGGTATTGTCAACATGACCTTGTACAATGTGCCCATCAAACCTTCCATTTGCGGGCATACATCGTTCAATGTTCACCTTATCCCCAAGCTTCCATTGTGAGAGGTTTGTTTTGCTTAAAGTTTCGGCTACTGCAGTTACCTTATGGGAATTTACCCCTAAATCAACCACTGTCAAACAAACACCATTATGCGCCACACTTTGGTCAATTCGTAATTCATTACTAAGGGTAGATGTTACCCAAATATGTAAGTTGCTGCCTTCATTGATTAATTCAGTGATGGTTCCAGCTGTTTCAATTATTCCTGTAAACACTGTTTATCTAATTATTGTTACCGTTCCTCTTATGGTTCTTTTCTTGGTTCCATCCAGGTAACTTTCATATACGTCTGCAATATAATAATACACACCCTCCGAGCACTCAACTCCCGATGCTAAATCTTTGCCATCCCAATTGATGTTGATGTCACTGGTTTCAAAAACCATTTGTCCCCAACGGTTATAAATGATCAAATCAACCTTATCTATAAACCTATATGGAAAAGGTCTTAAGCGGTCATTCCTATCGTCTGTTCCTGGGGTAAATACATTAGGGATTTCGTAAAACGGACAATTATCAATACATCTTTCGTTGTAAAAATAACTTTCGTTGTTAAAGGAATCCACTGCAATCACTGCATAACATCCTGCAATAGAATATTTCAAACTTTCTCTTGTATCAATATATTGGTTCGAACCGAATGGAACTGAATCTAATACTGTCCATTTTTCTTTGGCATTTTTCTTCCAATAGATCCTAAATTTAACCACATCCTGATCGCAGCTTGAGGGGTAATCCCAAAGGAGTTTTACTTGTAATAATGTAAAAGAATTGCAAGGTGTATCTATCGTTAATTCTGGCACACAAGGTCTAATGGTATCAACCGGAACACCACAAACTTCTTGTGAAAAGTTCCTCAACAATTCAGGGTAAAATAGGCTATTATATTTTCCTTTTGTTTCAATTTTATAGCAATAAGTATTTCCATTTATCAGCCCCGTATCTGCAAATTGAGTAGAATTACTGTATCCAATAGAGTCAAAAAAACCAACATTATTTTTTCTGAAAATGATGCTTTCTGTATTTACCCATGGCACATCTGCTACCCAATTTAGTATCACAGTTCTATTGGTATTAAAAGGCTTAACAAACACAGATCCTGCCAAAGCACTCTCTTCTGTTAATTGTAATTTGCCAGCAATAGTGGTATAAAAAAGAACTTTATAATAATATCCATTGGCAACAGTATTGATGTTATTGTCTAAAAATACTGTATCCGAAAGTGAGGCAGTTGTGCCAAAATCAAATGCTTGACCAACATTCTGGTAAACACCACCTATACTGGTAGATTTCTGTAATTGGTATCTGTATGGAGCACTTTGTTTAATTGAATCGATAATTTCTGGTTTGAGCCAACGTATTTGAATCACCCCATCTGCTTCTCCTGTTTTCTCCACGCTAACTTTGGTAATAATAGGTTTGGTTCTTAATATCATGTCACACACTTCGTCACTGGCATAACTTTCAGAATTTTCGCCTATTAAAATAATCGTGCCGTCTTCATTTCTTGGGAGATAAACGCTGGTAATGATGTAACAATATCTAATAAAGGGAGAAATTCCTCTTCCACCATTGTTGTCGAAATAAGTGGTATTGTTAACTCCTTGGGTAGAGTCGTATAAAACATATTTTGTATAAGCAGGAACTCCTGTTTCACATTTAGCATGCTTCCAATAACTAGAATCTATTCTTCTGTAAATTCTATAGCCTCTTGCCATTCTACAAGTATCTCTGTCCCAACTTAACCTAAATCCGTTGCTGTCTTCAAGGATTTTTACATTCTTAGGTGCAGGCCCTACTACTTTAATATTCCAATAGGTAATATCTGCCAATGGTTGGGTTGGGTGGTTGTCAAGAGCTCTAAAAACCGCCATATGGTCTCTATATCTTATGGCATTACAACTTGGCTTCCAGGTAAAGGTAGCATTTACACCACTGGCCGGACCTACTGGGTTTTTAGGGTTAATTGTTGCCGGACTATTCTTCTGCACAAAAGGTCCCCCATAATATAAAATATTGATAGTCTGCAAAGCATTCGGGTCGCTTGCTGAAAAGTTTTTAACCAAGGTGGAATTCGCTTCTACGCAGTCGTCTTGAAACTTGGTAATACTTGGAGGATTGTTGTTACAATTGTTGTTGATATACACTTGCATATCTCTCACTATGTAACCAATGAGTTTTCCTCCACGGTATTCATTGATTCTAATGGCCCAATTGTAATGGCCGGCTTCAACGGGTTTGGTCCATGTTACCTGTCCGTCGTTAATCGTAATGTTAAAAGAATCAGAATGGCGTGGGATGGTCCAGTTCTGAACATCTATTCCTCTTGCTCTTTTTGGCGCAACAATTACAAAGGCCAAACTATCTCCATCTGGGTCGTATGCGGCTGGGTTGTGCGTGAATATTTGGTTCACACAGCCAACATCTAATGGTGGCAATAACAATACAGGAGATTGATTGGTTCCAATTCCTGCTTTAATGGTTAGCAGTGATTCTACATAAAAGGGAACTTGAACACTGTTACCTCCATTGATGTTTTTAATGCCATCAATCCTATTTGGGTCGGTCATGTTTACCAAATAACTGAAGGGGCCAGGGAAAGTATGCGTGGTGCGGTAAATATTCATCTTTACCGTATTGTTTGGATCCGAATTAACAATTTGTCCATTTCCATTGGTTCTAGAAACGGTTTCCGTTGTCCCATCATCAAAGTTGATTTCTATTTCTGGCCTATCTGCTGCTCTATTTTCAGGATCAGTATAAGTAATGGCAATGATTTCGTAAGTATAGCCTGAAATTAGTTTGTAGGTTATTTCCCCTGCTCTGTAGTGGGTACCAAAAATACTTTCGGTCTGAACCAAAAGGCAGCCGAATAGCAGGAGGAACTTTACTAAATATTGGGTACGGATGGCTTTCACAATTTTATAGACGCTAAATTAAGTTAAAATGTTGCAATTGCCACATAAAAAAACCACGATTACAAATAATGTAACCGTGGTTTTACATGAAAAAAACTTTTAGATTATTTTTTTGCTGGAGCTGTTAACTCAGCTGCAAGAAAATCGCGGTTCATTCGTGCAATATGTGTAAGGCTAATTTCCTTAGGACATTCAGCGCTACAAGCACCTGTATTGGTACATGAGCCAAATCCTTCAGAGTCCATTTGAGCTACCATTTCTAATACACGTTGTTGTCTTTCTGGCTGACCTTGTGGTAACAAGGCAAATTGAGAAACCTTTGCCGAAACAAACAACATAGCAGAAGCATTTTTACATGCAGCAACGCAAGCGCCACATCCAATACAAGCAGCTGCCGCAAATGCCTCATCTGCGTCGTCTTTAGGAATTGGAATTGCATTAGCATCTTGCGCATTTCCGGTATTTACAGAGATAAATCCTCCTGCAGAAATGATACGATCAAAAGCAGAACGATCTACAACTAAATCTTTAATTACCGGGAATGGAGATGCTCTCCATGGTTCAACCACAATGGTTTCACCATCATTAAAGCTACGCATGTGCAATTGGCAGGTGGTAATACCTTGTTTTGGTCCGTGCGGACGACCATTGATGAACATGCTACAGCTACCACAAATACCTTCACGGCAATCGTGGTCGAATGCTACAGGATCTTTACCATCTGTAATAAGACGCTCGTTTAATACATCAAACATTTCAAGAAACGACATATCGGTAGAGATATCGTTCACTTTGTATTCTTCAAACCTTCCTTTGTCGTTGGCATTCTTTTGACGCCAAACTTTGAGATTGAGATTTAAATTCTTTTCCATTTTTTTATAAGCTTTTAGCGGTTGGCTTTTGGCCTTTTGCGGTTGGTATTATTTGTAACTTCTTTGAGCAATTTTGATGTTGTCGTAAATCAGGTCTTCTTTGTTCAATTGCCAATCATTACCTTGAAGGTATTCCCATGCGGCAACATATTTAAAGTTTTCATCATCACGTAAAGCTTCACCTTCTTCAGTTTGATGTTCTTCGCGGAAGTGACCCCCACAACTTTCTTCTCTATATAAAGCATCCTTACACATCAATTCGCCTAATTCGATGAAATCTGCTACGCGACCTGCTTTTTCCAATTCAGGATTCATTTCTTTGTCGCTACCCGGGATACGCACATTGCTCCAGAATTCTTTTTTCAATTCTTGTATTTCGCTAATAGCCTCAGTTAAGCCTTTCGCATTTCTTCCCATTCCGCATTTATCCCACATGATTTTTCCTAAACGTTTGTGGTAATAATCTACAGATTTGCTTCCTTTAATGCCCATCAATTGGTCGATGGTAGCTTGAACTTTGTTTTCTGCCTCAACAAATGCCTCATGGTCAGTTGAGATGGCTTTGGTCATGATTTCTTTGCTTAAATAAGCACCAATGGTGTAAGGAATCACAAAGTATCCATCAGCCAAACCTTGCATCAAAGCAGAAGCTCCCAATCTGTTTGCTCCGTGGTCTGAGAAGTTCGCTTCACCCAAAGCATACAAACCTGGTACGTTTGTCATTAGGTTATAATCAACCCACAAACCACCCATGGTATAATGCACAGCAGGATAAATCATCATTGGTTGCTCATAAGGATTTACACCAGTAATTTGCTGGTACATATCAAATAAGTTACCATATTTCTCTTTTACAACTGCTCTACCTAATTCTACAATTTGAGTGGCAAGGTTTGAAATGTACTTCTCATCTGTTTGGTTGATTTCAGTTCCCATTGAGATTTCAGCGGCTTCCTTGACGTCCTTTTCGATTTCTTCAGTCAAAAGATCCGACAAATCAGTGGCAGCAGTTTTGGTTCTCATTCCTAAATAAGTTATTCAGTACCAATCTTGAGTACAGTTTTTGCGTAGATGAGATTATCAGTGATGATCTTGCTGAGCTCTGGGAAGTGCCATCCGTACCACTCCCTCAACCTCATCATGTAGTTGTTGAGTTCCTTGTCCAGATCGTCCAACAGGGAAATAGCCTGGATGATCATCGTGTCCACTTTGTCCACTGAGAACTTCAGTTTGTAACGGGACAGTCCGTGAGATAAGGCAAGGGTCATCGTTTTGAAATCCTTGTCAGAGAAACCCTCAATCAAATTCGTTATTTAAAATCTTAAATTCATTAATCGAATTATATTGGAAACCTCAGTCCTCTGAACAGTTCTTTCACAGCTTCAGATGATTTGCATTTTATTCCAAGTTTTTCAGTAATCTGTTTTGCCAATTTTTTATCTTGG
>CAILJQ010000003.1 GCA_903834625.1 uncultured Bacteroidota bacterium | reverse complement strand
TTGAAAACCTTTAAGAATTTCAGAGATACTTTCTTTGGTGGTTTGGTATTTTGCATGCACAGAAATTCCATATGAATCGTCCCACACAGAAACAACCATAGGAATTTGCAACACTCCACCTGCATTGATTGCTTCAAAGAAATGGCCTTCACTGCTACTTGCATTGCCTATAGTTCCCCAAGCAACTTCGTTACCATTTACAGAAAAGGCGTTTTCTCCAATGAGTGCATTGTTTTGTCTGTAGTATTTGGATGCATGAGCCAATCCAACCAAACGCAGCATTTGTCCTGCAGTTGGAGAAATATCACTGGAAGAATTTTTAAGGTTTTTAAGTTCTTTCCAATTCCCTTGTTCATCAAGTGTTCTGGTTCCATAGTGGCCATTCATCATCCTGCCAGCACTTGCAGGCTCTGCATTCACATCTGTATGAGCATATAGTTGGGCAAAAAACTCTTGAATGCTTAACAGTCCTGTTGCCATCATAAAAGTTTGGTCGCGGTAGTAACCACTTCTAAAGTCGCCATTCTTAAAAGCCTTTGCCATGGCTATTTGTGGCAACTCTTTTCCGTCGCCAAAAATGCCAAACTTTGCTTTACCAGTAAGCACTTCTTTTCTACCTAAAAGACTGGTTAAACGACTTTGATATGCAATGCGGTAATCCTCTAAAATTACTGCTTTATATTTTGAATCGGCCGAGGCCACAGATACGTCCGTCATAGTGCAAATTTTTCTTCCGTTCCAAACCTAAAGATTTTTGTGTATTATCCAAAACATCCTGTCAATATAGACGCATTGTTATTTAACAATTTTTTTAATCATTAATTTTGCTATAGTTTGCATGAGTCGCTAATTTTGGAATAAATATTGTATCTCTTATCACAAGTAACATTAAATAAAAAAACATGAAAAAATTAATCTTAACCCTAGTTATCGCTTTTGGAGGTTTAGTATCTGCACAAGCTCAAGATGCCACTCCACAGCCAGATCCAAATGCAGCTGAAGTAAAGTTTGAATCAGAAACACATGATTTTGGAAGCATTCCACAAGGTACTCCTGCTTCTTATACTTTTGTGGTAAAAAACACAGGTAAATCGCCATTGATTATTACCAATGCTTCTGCAAGTTGTGGTTGTACTACCCCAGAGTGGACAAAAGAGCCTATCAAACCAGGTAAAACAGGATATGTAAAAGCAACTTATAATGCTGCCTCTCCTGGTCCATTTACCAAAAGTGTTACTGTAATGAGTAATGCTAAGAACAGTACAGTTATCCTTTATTTAAAAGGTGATGTTAAACCAGTTGAGTCTAAATAATTAATTAACCAAAATAAAAACCTGCATAAATAGATGTTTGTGCAGGTTTTTTTATGTAACCACATATGAAAAGAATACTTCCAATAATTGCATTGCTTGCATTGAGTTTTACATCTTTGGCTCAGGCCAAAAAAGAAGAGCTAAAACCTACTATCCAATTTGAAGTGCTTACCCACGATTTTGGAAAAGTATATGATGGCAAACCTGTGGAGTATGAATTTGTATTTACCAACACCGGAAAAGTTCCATTGGTATTGTCTAACGTTCAGCCTGGATGTGGATGTACAACGCCAGAGTGGCCGAGAGAGCCTATTATGCCGAACCAAAAATCAAAAATTAAAGCAATTTACAATCCGGGTAGCTTTAGAGGAAGTTTCTCTAAAGGCATTACCGTAATGTCGAATGCAGAAAACGGAAATATGCAGCTTACCATCAAAGGAGTTGTGGAAGATATTCCCAAAGCACCACAGTCGCCAGTGAAAATTGATGTTGGCGGCGGCTTTTAACGCAAATCGATGACTTCTACCCCAGGGTAATTTTTTATCTCGAAGCTAAATTGTTTTTCATCTACTTTGGCATTTGGCACCTGTGTGCTTACCAAATAGGTATGAATATTTCCATTCTTCTCAAAAATTTGAGAACTTATAATGGTTTGCGTGTTTTTCTCTATCGTAACCTTGATTTTAAAAAACTTCTTCTTTTTGTCTTTGGGTGTTAGCTCAATTACACAAATAACTTTGTTTCCCTCTTTGCGGGTTTCAAGCATTTTGTATAAAAAGCCTTTGCCATACATGGTGAAGATATCATCCATGCGTATAGCACCCTCTTTGGGTGAATAATTGTTGATTTGCACTTCATTCACCTCTTTGCTGTATGTCCAAATGGTTTTGTTGTCACAAATAATTACTTGATTAGCAATATTCAATCTGAATTTATTGCCTTTTACCAAGATAGAGCCGTTTTGTTTATCTTGACTTTTCTGCTGACGGTTTTCCAATGAGTACACAAAATCAGCTTTGATACTTTTATAACCCTTGTACTTTTTACTGATTTTCTCCATCAGTTTTTCAGCCTCATTGGGCTTTGGGGCTTGCGCGTGCAGTAGGTTCAGACTAAAGAGACTGAGCAATAACAATACAAAATTTTTCACACTGCAAATATTTGATTAAAATCCCTGATTATGAAACTAATTATTGTCAGGTTATGGTGTATTTTTAACGAACGACTAATTTTTACAAGTTTTGTAGAACTTCCTGCAATTCTGCTTCTGTTTTCACAATCACTTCTCTGGCCTTGCTACCTTTGAATGGACCAACAATTCCGGCTCTTTCCAATTGGTCTATTAATCTTCCGGCTCTGTTATAACCTAAGTTTAACCTCCTTTGTAATAAGGAGGTAGAGCCTTGTTGGTGTACCACAATAAGTTTGGCTGCTTCTTCAAACAAAGAGTCTCTGTTTTCATTGTCAAATCCTTCTCCGTCAGGTCCGTCTTCTCCTTCGGTCTGAACCAATGGCAATTCATATGGTTCGCGACCTTGCTGACTGCCAATGAACTCAGTGATTTTTTCAACCTCTGGCGTATCCACAAATGCACATTGTAAACGAATCAAATCATTGCCATTACTAAAAAGCATATCTCCTTTACCAATTAATTGATCTGCCCCATTGGCATCTAAAATGGTACGTGAATCAATTTTTTGAGATACCCTAAAGGCAACACGTGCGGGGAAATTGGCCTTAATTGTTCCTGTAATTATGTTTACACTTGGCCTTTGTGTGGCCAAAATTAGATGGATACCAATGGCTCGTGCCAATTGAGCCAAGCGGGCAATAGGATGTTCAACTTCCTTTCCTGCTGTCATCATTAAATCTGCCAACTCATCTATCACCACAACTATATAAGGCAAATAGCGATGTTTAATTTTATCAGTAGGAGGTAATCTTCTGCTAATAAATTTGGCATTGTATTCTTTTAAGTTCCTCACCTGAGCGTCTTTCAGCAAATCATACCTATCATCCATTTCTTTACACAAAGAGTTTAAGGTATGTATCACCAATTTGGTATCGGTAATGATCGCATCTTGGTCGCCAGGAATTTTTGCCAAGAAATGACGTTCAATGGTTTTATAAATGTTTAACTCAACCTTTTTTGGGTCAACCAACACAAACTTAATTTGTGATGGATGTTTTTTATACAATAAAGAGGCGAGCACGGCATTTAATCCTACAGATTTACCCTGGCCGGTTGCTCCCGCCATTAACATATGTGGCATTTTAGCCAAATCGGTTACAAATACTTCATTGCTAATGGTTTTACCAAAAGCAATAGGCAAATCCATTTCTGCGTTGATAAATTTAGGTGAGGCTATTACAGAGCGCATGCTCACCATGGCTGGATTGGTATTTGGAACTTCTATACCAATAGTTCCTCTACCAGGTATTGGCGCTATGATACGAATACCTAGGGCTGCTAAGCTCAGGGCAATATCATCTTCAAGGTTTTTTATTTTGGCAATACGCACGCCATCTTGAGGAATAATTTCATATAAGGTAACAGTTGGGCCAATGGTTGCAGAAATGCTCTTGATGCCAATGCCATAGTTTTTAAGCGTGTCTTCAATCATGCGTGTTTTCTCGCTGAGTTCAGCACTTTCAACGCGCACTTTATTTTCACCCCCATAATCATTTAATAAATCAATGGTTGGGTATTGGTAATTGCTGTAATCTAAAGTTGGGTCATAGGGTTGGTCCAAACCAGAATGCACAGGGGCTGTTTCATGTATTTCTTCTTCAACAGGCGTTTCTTGTACGGTTAATACCAAGCCAGAATCTGTGGTTAATGCAACTTGTTTAACGGCCTCGGCTTCAATAATCTCTTCTGTTACTGGCTCCTCGATTATTTCTTCCTCTTCTGTTTCCTCCACAGCTATTTCTTCTTCTTGTTCTATAGCTTCTTCTTCCATCCCTACTTCCTCTTCCTCCACTTCTTCTTCCTCTTCTGTTTCCGGTTCTAATACTACTTCTTTCTCAATGGTAGTTAGGATAAAATCATTTCCATCAAGCGGGATTTCATCGGGAGCTATGGCTGTTTCGAGTGGGAAGTTTTGTAGGGTGTTAGCACTTTCAAGTGGTTTATCAACTGCTGCTTTTGGCGCATAAAATTTTATGTTAAAAACAGCTACAAAAAATATCAAAGCATAAGCCAATAAGGCAAAGCCCACTCCAGCTGAACCTAAGAGCGCTTTGAGGTAGAGAAAACCAAAATGTCCGAACGAACCTGCCAATACTGGCATATAAGAATGAAACAAAAATGCCGTACTAAGAGATAACCAAATGCCACCAAAAAAGCTGTAGCGTAGTGTTTTAACAAGAGGGATAGGTTGTAAGTTGGTGAGCAGTAGCACGCCAAGCAAGAAGAAAATTAAAACAAATGCAAAGGAAGCTATGCCAAAACCTTTGTAAATAAAGACATAACTTAGCCATGCTCCTAAAATGCCCAATGCATTATCTGCCAATTGTGGCGCTTCTTGGGAAAAGGTTCCCCAGGTGATACCTTTAACCAAACTTTGGTCGCTTTCCCAAGTGCTAAAGAAGGAAAGAGAAGAGATAAAAAGGAAGAGGGAAAAAAATACCAATACAATTCCAAGGGATTTTAGAAAGCGCTCATCGGCCAAAAACTTAAGGTATTTGGTTCGCTCAGCCTGATCTGCAGCCTTTTCTGCTTTTGATTTTTTGCGCACAGGTTTCTCTTCTAGCTCTACGTCTTTGTCAGGAAACTCCGTCACATCCCCAAAAACCAATTTGTTTTCTTTTGCCTTTTTTGCCATTTTCTGAATTTACGAATCTACGAGGCAGCAGTTAATTTTTAATACAAATTAATGAACCAATTCACACCCTTTTTTAAATTGTTCTAATTAAGAAAACAAATTTGCCAAATTCCCTTATTTTCGAGCAAATTTTGAGTACATGAATGAAGTAATTGTGTTGTTTTTGGAGATCACCAAATACCTGATCCCTGCCCTTATTGTTTTTATTATTACATATTATCAGTTCAAAATATTTTTTGATACAGAGTATGAGAAGCGAATGATGGATTTGAAATCTGAGCAAACCAAAACCATGCAGCCTTTAAGATTGCAAGCTTATGAGCGTTGTGTGTTGTTAATGGAACGCATGAGCCCAGAGAGTTTGGTTATGCGTACCCACAAGCCAGGTATCAGTGCTTCACAATTAAAAATGGAATTGATTGCTGCCATTAACTCTGAGTTTAATCATAACCTCTCACAACAGTTGTATGTTTCTGCCCAAGCTTGGCAAGTGATTAGAGTGGTAAAAGAAGAAATGATTAACTTAATCAATACGGCTTATTCTGATTTAGGTCCAAATGCAGTTGGGTTAGATTTAAGCAAAGCCATTTTTGAACAATTGATTAAATTAGAAACGATACCAACCCATAAGGCGCTTTCTTTTATTAAGAAAGAATTTGATTTGATTTTTGGGTAAGCAATACACGTGAATATGAGCGACAAAAAGTTTGTAACCGATTCGGGAATTGAGATCAATGAGGTTTACAATGGATTGGATCAAACCGAAAAACCTGGTGAGTTTCCTTATACTCGTGGTGTACAAAAAGATATGTATAGAGGCAGGTTGTGGACCATGCGTCAATATGCAGGATTTAGCACTGCCGAGGAAAGTAACAAGCGTTATAAGTATTTGTTGGCCAATGGTACCATGGGCTTGAGTGTTGCCTTTGATTTACCAACCCAAATTGGATACGATAGCGACCATAAGATGAGTGAAGGGGAAGTTGGTAAAGTGGGAGTAGCCATTGATTCATTGAAAGACATGGAGACTTTGTTTGATGGGATTGAGTTAGAGAAAATTACCACCTCTATGACCATCAATGCAACCGCTTCTACTTTGTTGTCTTTTTATATTGCATTGGCAAAAAGACAAGGTGCTGATATCAAAAAAATTAGTGGCACCATTCAGAATGATATCTTAAAAGAATACGCTGCAAGAGGCACTTATATTTATCCGCCAAAGCCTAGCATGCGCATTATTACAGATATTTTTGAGTATTGCAGCAAAGATGTACCCAAGTGGAATACCATTTCTATTTCGGGCTACCATATAAGAGAAGCGGGTTCAACGGCTGTGCAAGAAATAGCATTTACATTAGCGAATGCAAAATCATACTTAAAGGCAGCACAGGAAAAAGGTTTAGATATTGATGTGTTTGGTCAGCGTTTGAGTTTCTTTTTTAACGCACACAACAATATCTTTGAAGAGGTTGCCAAGTTCAGAGCAGCCAGAAGAATGTGGGCAAAAATGGCCAAGGATATGGGAGCTAAAAACCCCAAAGCCATGATGTTGCGTTTCCATACGCAAACGGGTGGCGCTACTTTACAAGCACAACAACCAGAAAATAATATCATGCGTGTTACACTTCAAGCCCTTGCGGCTGTTATGGGTGGAACACAAAGTTTGCATACAAATGGTTATGATGAGGCCTTGAGTTTACCTACTGAGGCCGCTGCTAGAACAGCCTTACGCACCCAACAAATAATTGCTTATGAAAGTGGGGTTGTAGATACAGTTGACCCAATGGGTGGTTCTTATTTTGTGGAAGAGTTAACCAATCAAATTGAAGCAGCTGCCTGGGCATATATTGAAAAGATTGATGCCATGGGAGGTTCTGTTGCAGCTATTGAGCAAGGCTATATGCAAAAGGAAATTGCTGACGCTTCCTACAAATACCAAACAGATATTGAAAAAGGTATAAAAACAATTGTTGGGGTAAATAAATTTGAGTCAGAAGAAGGAGTGATGCCTCCTATTATGCGTGTAGATGATAGCATTCGCATAGGACAAATGGAGAAATTAAAGCAATTGCGAAATGAGCGCAACAATGACTTGGTTCAGAACGGATTAAATAACTTACGCCAAGCTGCTGTTGATGGAAGCAATGTGATGCCATTGATTATTGATTCGGTAGAAAATTATACCACCTTAGGCGAAATTGCCGATGTGTTTAGAGACGTGTTTGGTGAATACCGCGCATAAAAAGTAGGAAACAATTTCTTTATAGGTCATCCTTTGTATAGCCTTGTCCTTTAACTATCTTTGGGCAATGAGGCGTTTTATTCCTATTTTATTTTTACTTGTTTTTTGGTCGTGCAGCCAGCAAATGCAAGTAAACTATTACCAATCGCAAAGAGTGCGTTTATTGGCAGATACCCTTCAGGCAGAAAATGCGAAAGCCAAGGCACTTATAGCTCCCTATAAAAATAAGTTAGATAGCCAAATGAACATTAGGATTATGGTGGCAGAGGCAGATTTTAAAAAAGACAATCCTGAAGGTACTTTAGGTAATATGGTGTGCGATTTATTGATGACCTATGCGCAATCACAAAAAATGCCAGCTGATTTTTGTGTGTTAAATAATGGAGGACTGCGCATTCCTACTTTATATAAAGGTGATATTACTGTAAGAACAGTTTTTGAATTAATGCCCTTTGAAAATAGCTTGGTTTTGGTAAAAGTATCTGGAGCTAATTGTGCCAAATTGTTTGCCATGATAGCTGAGAACGATGGTGTTCCGGTATCTGGATTAAGAATGGAAATTTCAGAAGGAAAGGCTAAGGAAATTATGATTCAAAACCAAGCATTTGATCCAGCCAAAGATTATTGGATTTTAACCAGCGATTATATAGCCAATGGGGGAGATAAAGCTGATGCGCTAAAGAATCCGATTGAGCGAAAAGATTATCCTGTGTTGTTGCGTGATATTTTGATGATAGAGATGAAAAAGAAATTTTATGATGGTGAAACCCTTGTACCTGTAAAAGATGGACGCATTACCAAAAAATAACCGCAAACAATTTATCAAGCAAACCTTGTATTTGGTTGGCTTTGGTGCATTGGCCAATTCACCTGTAAGGGTTTTAGCAAATGCTGAACCTAAAACTTTAACGGTATTACATACCAATGATTGGCATAGTAGGATTGAACCTTTTCCAAAAGCTGATCGTAACTTAGCTGGACAAGGCGGTGCGGCAAGGCGTGCAGAGGTGATAGATCAAATAAGAAAGAAAGAAAAAGAACTGTTGTTGTTGGATGCAGGAGATATTTTTCAAGGCACGCCTTACTTTAATTTTTATGGAGGTGAATTAGAGTATAAACTCATGACAGCTATGGGTTATGATTGTGTAACACTTGGTAACCATGATTTTGATGCAGGTATAGAAGGATTGGTAAAACAAATGCCTCATGCCGGTTTCGATTTTGTAAACGCCAATTACGATTTTAGTGGAACTGCTTTGGAAGGAAAAATTCAACCGTACAAAATTTATCGTAAAAAAGGATTGAAAATTGGTGTTTTTGGGGTAGGAATAGAATTAAATGGATTAGTGCCAGAAAAATTGTTCGGCGGCATTACCTATTACGATCCAATTGCGCGCGCCAACGACATAGCAAAAGAACTAAAGGTTGGAAAAAAATGTGATTTGGTCATTTGCCTTTCTCATTTAGGAAATAAATACAAAGACGCTAAAGTAAGCGATGAAGTTTTGGCAACTAAAACTGCGCATATAGATTTAATTATTGGCGGCCATACCCATACATTTTTACCTGAACCAATTGTGTACACCAATGTTATCAACAAAAAGGTATGTGTAAATCAAGTGGGATGGGCGGGTTTACAGTTAGGTAGCCTAACATACACTTTTGAACCCTTTGTTAACACTGGTCATGAGATGAATAGCAGTTTAATAACCTTAACAAACATTCAGAAAATTTGATTTGTTAACATAGTGTTGTCCTCGTAAGTAGTATATTTTACAGGTAGTTTGATGATTTAGTGCACATGTGGAAACATTTTCTTAAAATGCAATTTTTGAACTTTAAAAATTTTTTTTCGAACATAATTTAACTGTGTTAAAAATCAGTGGGTAATTTTTTTTTAGCACTTTTTTCCATAAAAATGTGTTGAAAAGATTTTGAGGTGTGGCTTTTTTTGTCCAATTTCACCAACGCAATGAAGGAGAATATTATGATCGAAAAAACCTGTGAAGATGTTTGGAATGGCATCCTCAAATTAATCCAGGACAATGTACCGGCTCAAAGTTTTAAAACATGGTTCGAGCCTATTAAGCCCATTAAATTAGATAACAAGGTTTTGACGATTCAAGTTCCTAGTCAGTTTTTTTATGAATGGTTAGAGGAACATTATGTAAGTCTGTTAAAAAAGACTTTGAAGCAAGAATTAGGAGTAGGTGCCAGATTAGAATACAATATAATTGTAGAGAACGGTACAAATAATTCAAGTCCGTATGTGGTAAATATACCAGGTAGCACCAGCTCAAAAGCAGATTTGCAACAAACCAGCGTGGGAATCAATTTGAACCCAAGTATTAAAAATCCTTTTATCATTCCTGGAATTAAGAAGGTTAATATAGATAGTAACCTTAACCCAAGCTTAACTTTTGATAATTTTATTGAAGGTGATTGCAATAGGTTGGCAAGAAGCGCTGGTATTGCAGTGGCTAATAAGCCAGGTGGTACTTCCTTCAATCCTTTAATGGTTTTTAGTGAAACAGGTTTAGGTAAAACCCATTTGGTTCATGCCATTGGAAACCTTATCAAACAAAACAATAAGAATAAGATTGTACTATATGTTCCGGTTGAGAAGTTCATGAACCAATTTGTGGATGCTATCCGCAATAACTCTAACCAAGATTTCATTAACTACTACCAGCAAGTAGATGTATTGATAGTTGATGATGTGCAATTCTTAGAGAACAAGCAAAAAACGCAGGAAATATTCTTCACTATATTTAACCACTTACACCAACAAGGTAAACAAATTATTTTAACCAGTGATCGTGCTCCTAAAGATTTAAAGGGAATGGACGAGCGTTTGTTAAGTAGGTTCAAATGGGGCTTGTCTGCAGATTTGCAAACTCCCGATTTTGAAACGCGTTTGGCTATATTGGAGTATATGATGTACAATGATGGTATTACCCTAAACCGCGAGGTGGTTGAATATGTATCACATAATATCAATACCAATATCCGCGAATTGCAAGGAGCATTGGTAAGTTTATTGGCTCAGGCCAGCTTAAACCGCAAAGAGGTTAATATTGATTTGGCGAAACAGATTCTGAAGAATTTTGTGAAGAACAATACACGCGAGATTTCTATTGAATACATCCAAAAATTGGTTTGCGATTATTTCACCATTCCGGTAGACCAGGTGAAATCTAAAACCCGTAAACGTGAGATTGTTCAAGCCCGTCAGATATCCATGTTTTATGCCAAAGATTTAACCAAGTCTTCGCTAAAAACTATTGGTATGCACTTTGGTGGTAGAGACCACTCTACAGTTATTCACGCTTGCCAAACTGTTAACGACTTAATGGAAACCGACAAAAAGTTCAAAGCCGATATTGATGAAATAGGCAAAAGAATTAAAATGAACTTGGTATAAAAAAAGCCCCGAAATTTTCGGGGCTTTTTTTTTGATAGGACAGTCATTGTTTTTTGGAGTACAATTCATCTATAAATTGCTAAAGTCGGCCTTCAGATTGCCATACTGAAATGAAATAATTGTACCTTGCCATGCGCAAAAAAAGTTGGAATGGAAATAGCAATTGTAGTGGCTGCAGATGAGCATAATGGTATTGGTTTTAACAACCAATTGTTATGTCATTTGCCAAACGACCTTAAATTTTTTAAGACCCTAACTACGGGCGGAACAGTGTTAATGGGTAGAAATACCTATGAGTCTATTGGCAAGCCTTTACCTAATAGGGTGAATTACGTTTTATCAAATACCCTCAAAGAAATAGCGGGATGTAAGGTGTTTTCTCACATGAATGATGCCATAGAAGACGCACGTAAAAATGGGGTGGAACAATTGTTTATCATTGGAGGAAGCAATATTTACAAACAAGTATTTTCTGCAGCTGATACCCTTTATTTTACCCGCATCCATTCAGCCTTTCAGGCCGATGCTTTTTTTCCGCATATCAAAAAAGAGGAATGGCAATTGGTAAGCAGTAATCCTCAACCTGCCGATGAAAAAAATGCCTTCGCCCATACTTTTGAATTGTACCACAGAGTAGATTCACCTGCTCATTCTGATCAAATATAACGCATGAATATTTTATTAATAGGTTCTGGTGGTAGAGAACATGCTTTTGCCATGCAATTGAGTAAAAGCACCCACTGTTCAAAGCTTTTTATTATGCCTGGTAATGCAGGTACTGCTTCTTGTGGTATCAATGTTCCGATGGATCCGCTCAATTTTGCTTTGGTTGGGGAATTTTGCATAGACAATGAGATATCTTTGTTAGTTGTTGGTCCGGAAGACCCATTGGTAAAGGGTATGCGCAACCATTTTGAGGCAGATGCTGAATTAAAGAAAATTGCTTTTGTTGGTCCAGACGAAACTGGCGCCCAAATGGAGGGAAGTAAAGATTGGAGCAAAGCCTTTATGGCAAAATACCAAATACCTACTGCTGCTTACCAAACCTTTAATAGCAGTAATCTTCAAGAAGGCATAGCGTATATACAAAACCACTCTTTGCCTATTGTATTAAAGGCAGATGGATTGGCAGCAGGCAAGGGTGTGCTTATTTGTGAAGACCGCAAAGAGGCCGAAGCAGAATTGAATAAAATGATTCTGGAAAACAAATTTGGCAGTGCAGGTTCAAAAGTGGTGATTGAAGCTTTTTTAAAAGGAATTGAATTGTCTGTTTTTATATTAACAGATGGAACCAATTATCAAATTCTTCCTTCTGCTAAAGATTATAAAAGAATAGGAGAGGGCGAGAAAGGCTTAAATACAGGAGGTATGGGAGCTATCAGTCCGGTGCCTTTTGCAGATGAGGCCTTTATTGAAAAAGTAAAAAACAAGATTATTGAACCTACTATTCATGGGTTAAAACAAGAAGGAATACACTATGTAGGTTTCATTTTTATTGGCTTGATGAATGTAGCTGGCGAGCCTTGGGTAATTGAATACAATTGCAGGATGGGCGATCCAGAAACGGAAGTAGTTTTACCTCGTATCAAAACCGATTTGGTTACCTTGATGATGGCTACTGCACGAGGCAAGCTTAACGAAATACAATTGGAAGTGGACTCAAAAGTTGCAACAACCATCATGTTGGTTTCTGGGGGTTATCCTGAAGGTTATGAAAAGAACAAAATAATGACAGGTTTGGATCAAGTGAAAGGTTCTACACTTTACCATGCTGGAACCAAATTAGGTTCAGACAATGAATTGTTAAGCAATGGTGGAAGGGTAATGGCTGTTACCTCATTGGCAGATACCCTCCAAGAAGCATTGGCTATGAGTAATCAAAATGCTGCCTTGGTTCAGTTCGAAAACAAATACTACCGACGAGATATAGGCTTTGAGTTTTTAGAGAAGGCTTAATGTGTTATTGACTTCATGGCATAAAAAAAGGCTACCTTTTGGGTAGCCTTTTTTGTTGATTAAATAGCTTATTTCTTTTTAGGTTTCGCAGGAACAAATCCTGGTGTAGCTTTAATTTCTGCCATCAATTTTTCATTGTTACGCATATAAGCATCGTCATTATCTGCCTTCGCTAACTCATAAGATTTGGTGCTGCTTTCTAAAGCGCCATTATAATCTTTCAAACCTTTTTGAATTTTGGCTTTTAACAACCAAACCCAATAGGCAGTTGGATTAGCTTCAAGGGCTTTGTTAACCCAAGTTAAGGCTTGGTTTAAGTCTTTACCATTTTCATAATAGTAATTGGCAGCGCCATAATAAGGTCTGCTGTCTTTAGCCATTACATCAGTAATTTGTTTGGTTAAGCGCTCATCATAAAAGCTCATTACTTTTAAACGCACTGTTACTTGTTCCCATTTTAAAATAAGGTCGCAAGCATCATTGCGCATGTTACCCACTTCAATGGTGAATGTTTCTACATAGTTTTTGTTGGCTTCTACCTTTACCGTAAAACGAGCTACATCATTTTCTTGTTTGTAGGCATCAGCACTGTTAACAGTAAGGTCTTTGCTTAATACAATAATCCATTCTGTTTCACCTGGAAAGCTTATCAAGCCATATTTACCTGCTTTGATATCTGTACCATTAATTTTTACGTCTTCGCCAAAAGATACTGTGGTAGCGGCATTAGCACCCGTGCGCCAGAATTTGCCATAAGGAACTACATCTCCAAAAATTTTTCTTCCTTTAGCAGAAGGACGAGAATAGCTGATTTCAATTTTGGAGGTAGCAAAATTTTGGGAGATGGTTGTGGTTGGACTAGGTTGTGGAAAGGGGATGCTTTGCGCATTCACACTTGGGTTGCCCATTAACAAGGTACTTGCTAAGGCAGTTAAGGCTATGTATTTTTTCATTTTCATATTATCTTTAGAAGCGCAATTTAAGTTTTCAATTGAAATTAAATAGCTTTGAAGCCTATTATTTACAATACATGAGCAGTGGTTATTCTTTTGTAGCAGAACTCAAGAAAATACTTGAGACGCCAATTGTTAAAGGTGAGCAGGTTTGGATTGCCGATACCGCAAGGGTTTTTGGCAAAGTAAAATTGGGTGATTTTTGCTCCATTTGGTTTGGTGCGGTTTTAAGAGGTGATGCCGACCAAATTACACTTGGCAACAGAACCAATGTACAAGAAAATGCCGTAATTCATGTAGATCCAGGTTTCCCTGCAATATTAGGAGATGATTGTATTGTGGGTCATGGTGCCATTATTCATGGCGCACAACTTGGAAATAATGTGTTGGTTGGCATGCATGCTACGGTTTTAAATGGTGCCAAGGTTGGGAATTATTGTATTGTAGGTGCCAATGCATTGGTTACAGAAGGCACCC
>CAILJQ010000002.1 GCA_903834625.1 uncultured Bacteroidota bacterium | reverse complement strand
GGTTTAAGCCGATGTAGCTCAGGGGTAGAGCGTTTCCTTGGTAAGGAAGAGGTCATGGGTTCAATTCCCATCATTGGCTCAAAGTTAGGAAAAAGAAAATTTTATATGTTTAAATAAATAATTATAGAAATGGCTAAAGAAAAATTTGATAGGTCAAAAGCACACGTTAACATAGGTACAATTGGCCACGTTGATCATGGTAAAACGACTTTAACAGCAGCTATTACAATGGTATTAGCGAAAAAAGGTTTATCTGAAATGAGAAGTTTCGATTCTATCGATAACGCTCCTGAAGAAAAAGAAAGAGGTATAACTATCAATACTTCTCACGTAGAGTATCAAACAGCAACTCGTCACTATGCGCATGTTGACTGTCCAGGTCACGCGGATTATGTAAAAAACATGGTTACTGGTGCGGCTCAAATGGATGGTGCTATATTAGTAGTAGCAGGTACAGATGGACCAATGCCACAAACAAGAGAACATATCCTTCTTGCACGTCAAGTAAACGTTCCTAAATTAGTTGTATTCATGAACAAAGTGGACATGGTAGATGATGCTGAATTATTAGAAATCGTTGAAATGGAAATCCGTGATTTGTTAAACAAATACGAATTCCCTGGTGATGAAATTCCAGTTATCCAAGGTTCTGCTTTGGGTGGTTTGAATGGAGATGCTAAATGGGTAGGTAAAATTATGGATTTGATGGCTGCAGTAGATAGCTACATTCCAGTTCCTCCTCGTGCTGTTGATCTTCCTTTCTTGATGCCTATCGAAGACGTATTCTCTATCACCGGTCGTGGTACCGTTGCTACAGGTCGTATCGAGCGTGGTGTTATCAACTCAAATGAAGGTGTTGAAATCATTGGATTAGGTGCAGAAAAATTAACTTCAGTTGTAACTGGTGTTGAGATGTTCCGTAAGATCCTTGATAGAGGTGAAGCTGGTGACAACGTAGGTTTGTTGTTACGTGGTGTAGACAAAAACCAAATCCGTCGTGGAATGGTTATTTGTAAGCCAGGTTCAGTATTACCTCACACAAAGTTCAAAGCTGAAATTTACGTATTGAGCAAAGAAGAAGGTGGACGTCATACTCCATTCTTTAACAAATACCGTCCACAATTCTATTTCCGTACAACAGACGTAACAGGTGAGTGTGTACTTCCTGAAGGCGTTGAAATGGTAATGCCTGGTGATAACATCACTATTACTGTTCAGTTGATCGCTCCAATTGCGATGGAAAAGAACTTACGTTTCGCTATCCGTGAAGGTGGTAGAACAGTAGGTGCTGGTCAGGTTACTGAAATTATCGAATAATAAAAAATACATAGTAAGTAAGTGTTGGTTAGGCAACTAGCCAACATTTACTGTCTATACGGGAATAGTTCAATGGTAGAATAGAGGTCTCCAAAACCTTTGATCAGGGTTCGAATCCTTGTTCCCGTGCCAATAAAGAATATGAACAAGTTTACAGAATATATCAAATTGTCGTACGATGAGTTGATGAATAAGGTTTCTTGGCCTAGCTGGGAAGACTTGCAAGAAAGTACCATCATTGTAATGATTGCTTCGTTAATCATTGCTTTGGTTATTGGTGTAATCGACCTTGCAAGCAGTACATCCCTAGGGTTATTTTACCAGTTATTCCAAAGCTAAGATTGAATCATGACAGAACAAGGAACTGAACAATTTAAGTGGTATGTAGTTCGTGCCGTTACCGGACAAGAAAAGAAGGTAAAAGCACAACTTGAGGTTGAGCTCGAAAGAGCTGGCTTAAAAGGCCAGGTTCCTCAAATCCTCATTCCTACTGAGAAAATTTACCAAGTTAAAAATGGTAAAAAAACCAGCAAGGAGAAAGCATACTTACCAGGATATATCCTCATCAATGCGGATGTTTCTGGAGAAGTTGGTCATATCATTACCTCGGTAAATGGTGTGGTTGGTTTCTTAGGTGGTAAGTCAATGCCAACAGCCCTTCGCCCTTCAGAAGTAAGTCGCATTTTAGGTAATGTGGATGAAATTTCAGACCAAGGCGAAACATTGGTAGAACCATATATAGTTGGAGAGAGTGTGAAAGTAATTGATGGTCCTTTCACTGGTTTCAGCGGTGTGATAGAAGAGGTAAGTGAAGACAAAAAGAAATTGAAGGTAATGGTAAAAATCTTTGGAAGAAGAACACCTTTAGAACTCAATTTCGGACAAGTAGAAAAAGAAAGTTAAATGTAGAATAAATCCCGTGTTTACGGGAAAAAATTAGAAGTTATGGCAAAAGAACTAACAGGTTTTATTAAACTTCAGGTTAAGGGTGGTGCTGCTAATCCAGCTCCTCCAATTGGTCCTGCATTGGGATCTAAGGGTGTAAATATCATGGAGTTTTGCAAGCAATTCAACGCAAGAACCCAAGATAAAGCAGGAAAGATTTTACCTGTTGTCATCAGTGTTTATAGTGATAAATCATTCGATTTTGTCATCAAAACACCTCCTGTGGCAAACCAATTGTTGGAAGCAGCTAAAATCCAAAAAGGATCTGCTGAACCAAACCGTAAGAAAAATGGTACCGTTACTTGGGATCAAGTACGCACCATTGCGGAGGACAAAATTGTAGATATGAACTGTTTCAAAGTTGAATCTGCAATGAAAATGGTAGCTGGTAGTGCTCGTTCAATGGGTATGACCATCACCGGAGAAAATCCTTTTAACAATTAAAATAATTAAGAGATGGCAAGGATAAGTAAGAAAAGAAAAGAAGCCCTGAAAAAGATTGATGCCAACAAAGCATACTCTCTTGCAGACGCTTCCAAATTGGTTAAGGAGATCAGCTATACCAAATTTGATTCATCGGTAGATATCGATGTTCGTTTGGGAGTTGACCCTAAGAAAGCCAATCAAATGGTGCGCGGTGTGGTAGCTTTACCACATGGTACTGGTAAAACCATTAAAGTATTAGCTTTGGTTCCTGCAGATAAAGAAGCAGAAGCTAAAGAAGCAGGTGCTGATTACGCTGGTTTGGATGAGTATATCCAAAAAATTGAGCAAGGTTGGACAGATATTGATATCATTATCACCATGCCTGCTGTTATGGCTAAATTAGGTAAGTTAGGTAAAATCCTCGGACCACGTAACTTAATGCCTAACCCTAAGAGTGGTACAGTTACGCAAGAAGTTGGTAGAACAGTAAGAGAAATCAAAGCTGGTAAAATCGACTTTAAAGTAGATAAAGAAGGTATCATCCATACTTCAATTGGTAAATCTACTTTTGCTCCTGAGAAGTTATATGAAAATGCGGTTGAGTTAATCCAAACTTTGGCCAAAATGAAACCTTCTTCAGCTAAAGGTACCTATTTTAGAAGTATTCATGTTAGCAGTACAATGAGCCCGGGCATTACTGTTGATACCAAATCAGTTCCTGGTATTTAATCTATAAAAGAGGCGATGAAAAAGGAAGACAAAGAATTAGTAATTGACGCATTGGCTGAGAAATTCACCCAATTCAAGAATATCTATATCACTGATATAGCGAGCCTGAATGCTCAAAAGACCAGCGATCTGAGAAGATTGTTGTTCAAAAATGGCATTACCCTAGAAGTGGCTAAAAACACCCTGATTAAGAAAGCATTCGAAAAATCTGGTCGTGATGTTGGTAGCCTTACAGATACTTTAAAAGGCAATAGCGCCATCATGTTCTGCGAAGACATGAAAGCTCCTGCCAAAGCAATCAAAGAATTCAGAAAGAAAGGTACTATCCCAACCCTTAAAGGTGCTTGCATCGATACTGATGTATTCATTGGCGACAACCAATTGGAAGCTCTCATCGCACTGAAATCGAAAAACGAACTCATCGGAGAAATCATTGGATTATTACAATCACCTGCACAAAACGTTATCAGCGCATTGCAGTCGGGTGGAAGTACCATTGCTGGTGTGGTAAAAACTTTATCAGAGCGTCCTGAATAATTAAACAAGAAATAAAACAAAACAATTAATAACAATTAAATTTTAGAAAAATGGCAGATTTAAAAGCGTTCGCGGAACAATTAGTTAACTTGACTGTAAAAGAAGTTAATGAGTTAGCTAAAATTTTGAAAGATGAGTATGGTATTGAGCCTGCAGCTGCTGCTGTAGCGGTTGCTGCCCCTGCAGCTAGTGCTGCTGAAGCACCTGCTGAGAAAACATCTTTTGATGTAATTTTGAAAGCTGCTGGTGCAAACAAACTTAACGTAGTTAAGATTGTAAAAGACCTTACCGGTCTTGGCTTGAAAGAAGCTAAAGAATTGGTAGATGGTGCTCCAAAGCCAATCAAAGAAGGCGTTGACAAAGCAACTGCTGAAGACCTCAAAGCTAAGCTTACTGAAGCAGGAGCTGAGATTGAACTTAAGTAGTTCAAAATCAAATGATTTTGAAAATGTGACCCCGGCATTAGTCGAGGGTCACATCTTTGTTTATGCAAATCGTGCGATTGGTTAACCTTTTAATAATATTCATACATTGGCCAAAAATATTAACCCGACAGGAGAAAGAATTTCATTCGCTTCTGTCAATCCTGTAATTGACTATCCTGATTTTTTGGATGTGCAATTGCAGTCGTTCAGGGAATTCTTTCAGCTGGATACCACCTCTGAAAGTAGAACCAACGAAGGCTTGTATAAAGTGTTTCTGGAAAATTTCCCGATTACTGATACAAGAAATATCTTCGTTCTAGAATTCCTAGATTATTTTGTTGATCCTCCTCGTTACTCAATTGATGAGTGCATCGAGCGAGGTTTAACCTATTCAGTGCCTTTAAAGGCTAAATTGCGTTTGTCTTGTAACGACCCAGAGCACGAGGATTTTAAAACCATCGTGCAAGACGTGTATTTGGGAACTATCCCATACATGACTCCAAGAGGTACTTTCGTTATAAATGGCGCTGAACGTATCATCGTTTCGCAATTACACCGTTCACCAGGTGTATTCTTCGGTCAAAGCTACCATACCAATGGTACCAAGTTATACTCTGCAAGGGTTATTCCTTTCAAAGGTAGCTGGATTGAGTTTGCAACAGACGTAAACAACGTTATGTATGCTTACATCGACCGTAAGAAAAAGTTTCCTGTTACCACACTTTTACGTGCCATTGGGTTTGAGTCTGATAAAGATATCTTGAACCTTTTTGAATTAGCGGAAGAAGTGAAAGTAAGCAAATCAGGTTTGAAGAAAGTATTGGGTCGCAAATTAGCTGCTCGTGTACTACGTACCTGGATTGAGGACTTTGTGGATGAGGATACAGGTGAAGTGGTTTCTATCGAACGTAATGAGGTAATCATTGAACGCGATACCATCATTGAAGAAGATCATATTGATTTGATTGTTGAAGCAGAAGTGAAAACTATTCTGTTACACAAAAATGAATCGAGTCACAATGATTTTGCTATTATCTTAAATACCCTTCAAAAGGATACAGCCAATAGCGGAAAAGAGGCACATGAGCATATCTATCGCCAATTACGTAATGCTGATCCACCAGATGAAGAAACTGCTCGTGGTGTAATTGAGAAGTTGTTCTTCTCTGAAAAACGTTATGATTTGGGTGATGTGGGCCGTTATAGGATCAACCGCAAGCTCAATAAAAACGAGCCATTGAGCAATCGTGTATTAAGTAAAGACGATATCGTTTCTATCATCAAATATCTAATTGAATTATCTAATTCAAGAGCCGATGTGGATGATATTGATCACTTGAGTAATCGTCGTGTTCGTACAGTGGGAGAACAATTGTACTCTCAATTTGGTGTGGGTCTTGCCCGTATGGCTAGAACTATCCGTGAGCGTATGAACATCCGCGATAACGAAGTATTTACTCCAACAGATTTGATTAACGCTAAGACTTTGTCTTCAGTTATCAACTCTTTCTTTGGTACAAACCAACTTTCACAATTCATGGATCAGACAAACCCTCTTGCTGAGATTACTCACAAAAGAAGGATGTCTGCCCTTGGTCCTGGTGGTTTGAGTCGCGACCGTGCCGGTTTTGAGGTACGTGACGTTCACTATACCCATTATGGTCGTTTGTGTACTATTGAAACTCCTGAAGGTCCAAACATTGGTTTGATTTCTTCTCTTTGTGTTCATGCCAAAATTAACAGCATGGGCTTTATTGAAACCCCTTACTTAAAGGTGGAAGATGGTAAAGTAAAAGCACTGGAAGCGGTAACATACCTAAGTGCAGAAGACGAAGAAGGAAAAGTAATTGCGCAATCAAATGCTCGTTACGATAAGGATGGTAATTTCTTAGACCATAAAATTAAAGCCCGTTACGAAGGTGACTTCCCAATGGTGGAGTCAGACAAATTGGAATTTATGGACATTGCGCCAAACCAAATTGTATCCATCGCAGCTTCTTTGATTCCTTTCCTTGAACACAATGATGCGAACCGTGCTTTGATGGGTTCAAACATGCAACGTCAAGCGGTACCTTTGTTGAGGCCACAAGCCCCAGTAGTTGGTACAGGTTTGGAAGGTCGTGTTGCCAAAGATTCACGTACATTAATTGTTGCTGAAGGTAAAGGTGTGGTTGAATATGTTGATGCCAACGAAATCAGAATCCGTTACGAGCAAACTGAAGTTGATAAATTGGTAAGCTTTGGTACTGATACCAAAAGTTATCCTTTGATCAAGTTCCGCAGAACCAATCAAAATACTTGTATTAACCTAAAGCCAATTGTAAGAAAAGGTCAGAAGGTTGATAAAGGTACCGTATTGTGCGAAGGTTATGCTACAGAAGGAGGAGAACTTGCTTTAGGTAGAAATCTTCAAGTGGCATTCATGCCATGGCAAGGTTTCAACTTCGAGGATGCGATCGTAATTTCTGAAAAAGTTGTTAAAGAAGATATTTTCACCTCAATCCATATCACAGAATATGAATTGGAAGTGAGAGATACCAAACGTGGTGAAGAAGAATTAACCAATGATATTCCTAACGTAAGTGAAGAAGCTACTAAAAACTTAGATGAAAACGGTTTGATCCGTGTAGGTTGTGAAGTAGGTGAAGGTGATATCTTAATTGGTAAAATCACCCCTAAAGGTGAAACTGAACCTTCTCCAGAAGAGAAATTGTTGCGTGCCATTTTTGGCGACAAAGCCGGTGATGTGAAAGATGCTTCTTTGAAAGCTATTCCATCAACTAATGGTGTGGTAATTGACAAGAAATTGTTTGCCCGCGCCAAAAAGGAAAAGTCTGCCAAACAAGATGACAAAGTTAAACTTGCCAAATTGAAAGATGAGCACGAGAAAAACTTGAAGGATATCAAAGAAATTTTAGTAGAGAAATTGTTCGCAGTTCTTTCTGGTAAAACTTCTGCGGGTGTATTCAATGTATACAACGAAGAACTCATTGCAAAAGGAACCAAGTTCAGCATGAAAAACCTGAATGAGGTAGATTATTCAAATGTTATGGCTAATAGCTGGACAAGTGATGCTGAAAAGAATGATTTGATTCGCACCATCCTTACCAACTTTAAAAATCGCCATAACCAAGAACTTGCAGATTACCGCAGAAAAGAATATGCTATTAGTGTAGGAGATGAACTACCAACAGGTATTTTAAAACTTGCTAAAGTATACATTGCGCAAAAACGTAAGTTGAAAGTGGGAGATAAGATGGCTGGTCGTCACGGAAACAAGGGTATTGTAGCCCGTATCGTTCGTGAGGAAGACCTTCCGTTTATGGATAATGGTAAACCGGTAGATATCGTTCTGAACCCATTGGGTGTACCTTCAAGGATGAACTTAGGTCAGATCTATGAAACCGTTTTAGGATGGGCAGCTAAAGAATTAGAAGTAAAATTTGCTACACCAATTTTTGATGGTGCTTCAGATGATCAAGTTCTTGAGTTTACCCGTAAAGCTGGTATTCCAGATTGGGGTAAAACCTACCTAAACGATGGTTTATCTGGCGCTCGTTTTGATCAACCAGTTACTGTGGGAGTAATTTATATGATTAAATTAGGTCACATGGTTGATGATAAGATGCACGCACGTTCAATCGGACCATACTCATTAATTACGCAACAACCATTGGGTGGTAAAGCTCAATTTGGTGGTCAGCGTTTTGGTGAGATGGAGGTTTGGGCGCTAGAAGCATACGGCGCAGCCAACATTCTACAAGAGATTTTGACATTGAAATCTGATGATATCATTGGTCGTGCGAAGACTTATGAAGCCATTGTGAAGGGAGATAACCTCCCAGCGCCTGGTATTCCTGAGTCGTTTAACGTACTTGCTCATGAATTACGTGGATTAGGTCTAGATCTTACACTTGAATAATAACATAATCTAAACAAGCTGGAGGAATGAAAATCTCTACGGCTTGTTTGGTATCACAAAATAAAACAACGCAAACATGTCTTTGAAAAAAGAACAAAAAATAAAAGCCAACTTCACCAAAATCCGCATTGGCTTAGCGTCTCCTGAAAGTATCCTTACCAGATCTTTTGGGGAAGTTACCAAGCCAGAAACAATCAACTACCGCTCTTTCAAACCTGAAATGGGTGGGTTGTTTTGCGAAAGGATCTTTGGACCTATCAAGGATTACGAATGTCATTGTGGTAAATACAAACGTATTCGCTACAAAGGAATCGTTTGTGATCGTTGCGGTGTAGAAGTAACAGAAAAGAAAGTAAGACGTGAGCGCATGGGACACATCAATTTGGTGGTTCCAGTAGCACATATCTGGTATTTCCGCTCTCTTCCAAATAAAATAGGTTACTTGCTCGGATTACCATCCAAGAAATTGGATATGGTTGTTTATTATGAGCGTTACCTCGTTTGTCAGCCAGGTATCAAAGCCAATGACGGCGTTCAAAACCTAGATTTATTAACTGAAGAAGAGTACTTAGATATTCTAGATACCTTACCAAAAGATAACCAACATTTAGATGATGCAGATCCAAATAAATTCATCGCCAAAATGGGTGGTGAAGCACTTTGGTTCATGTTATCTCGTATAGATTTAGATACTTTAAGTTTCGACTTACGTATCAAAGCTAGCACGGAAACTTCTCAGCAACGTAAAAACGAAGCTTTGAAGCGCTTGAAGGTTATTGAAGGATTCCGTAACTCACAACGCCATTCAGAAAATCGTCCTGAGTGGATGGTAGTGAAAATTTTGCCAGTAATTCCACCAGAATTACGTCCATTAGTTCCATTGGAAGGTGGCCGTTTTGCTACTTCAGATTTGAATGATTTGTACCGTAGGGTTATCATTCGTAACAACCGCTTGAAGCGTTTGATGGAAATCAAAGCTCCTGAGGTGATTTTACGTAATGAAAAACGTATGTTACAAGAAGCAGTTGACTCCTTGTTCGATAATACCCGTCGCGTGAGCGCGGTGAAAACAGAAGGAAATCGTCCTTTAAAATCTTTGAGTGATATGCTTAAAGGTAAACAGGGTCGCTTCCGTCAGAACTTGTTGGGTAAACGTGTGGATTATTCAGGTCGTTCAGTTATTGTGGTTGGACCAAACTTGAAATTACACGAGTGTGGTATTCCTAAAAACATGGCGGCTGAATTATTTAAGCCGTTTATTATCCGTAAACTTCTTGAGCGTGGTATTGTAAAAACCGTAAAATCTGCCAAGAAATTGGTTGACCGCAAAGAAGCCATCATTTGGGATATTTTAGAGAATATTTTAAAAGGACATCCGATTCTATTGAATCGTGCCCCTACACTCCATAGATTAGGTATACAAGCATTCCAACCTAAATTGGTTGAAGGAAAAGCAATTCAATTACATCCTTTGGTTTGTACCGGTTTTAATGCCGACTTTGACGGTGACCAGATGGCTGTTCACGTTCCACTTGGAAACGCAGCTGTATTGGAAGCCCAATTGTTGATGCTTGCGCCACATAATATCCTTAACCCTGCAAACGGAGCACCTATTACGGTTCCTTCACAGGACATGGTTCTTGGTTTGTACTATATTACCAAAGGCCGTAAAACTACCGAAGAATTTCCTATAAAAGGTGAAGGCTTAACTTTCTATTCTTCTGAAGAAGCAATTATTGCATACAATGAAGGTAAAGTAGCTTTACATGCATGGGTAAAATGTCGTGTAAATGTAATGGAAAATGGCACATTGGTAAGCAAAGTTATTGAAACAACTATGGGAAGAATCCTGTTTAATCAGGTAGTTCCAGCTAAGCATGGTTATATCAATGAATTGTTAACTAAGAAATCATTACGTGATATCATTGGTAATATGTTTAAAGAAGTTGGTCAAGATCTTTGTGCCGCTTTCTTAGATGATATCAAATACTTAGGATTCCAATATGCCTTCCGTGGAGGTTTGTCGTTTAACTTGTCATATGTAAATATTCCTTCAGAGAAAGAGAAGTTTATTAAGCAAGCGCAAGCTGAAGTGGATGAAATTTGGGATAACTACAACAATGGTTTCATTACAAACAATGAGCGTTACAACCAGGTAATTGATATCTGGACACGTATCAACTCTCGTTTGGCTGATACTTTGTTAAAGCAATTAAAAGAAGACCAACAAGGATTCAACCCAGTATACATGATGTTGGATTCTGGTGCGAGGGGTTCTAAAGAGCAGATTCGTCAGTTGGGTGGTATGAGGGGATTGATGGCAAAACCACAAAAGAATTTGAGTGGTGGAACCGGAGAGATCATTGAGAACCCAATTCTTTCTAACTTTAAAGAAGGTCTTTCAGTAATTGAATACTTTATTTCTACTCACGGTGCGCGTAAAGGTTTGGCCGATACCGCTTTGAAAACTGCGGATGCAGGTTACCTTACTAGAAGGTTACATGACGTAGCTCAAGACGTGGTAGTAAGCGAACACGATTGTGGTACTTTACGTGGTATTCCAATTAGTGCCCTAAAAGACAATGAAGAGGTTGTAGAAACCTTGTACGAGCGTATTTTAGGTAGAACAAGTGTTCATGATATTTACGATCCAATTTCAGGTGATTTAATCATCAACTCTGGTGAGGAAATCTTTGAAGAACATGCACAAAGAATTGAAGAATCTCCATTAGAGATTATAGAAATTCGCTCGGCATTAACTTGCGAAACACGCTATGGTGTGTGTAGCAAATGTTATGGTAGAAGTATGTCTACCGGTCGTGCGTCACAAATTGGAGATGCAGTTGGTGTAATTGCCGCTCAGTCAATTGGTGAGCCTGGTACACAGCTTACACTTCGTACCTTCCACGTGGGTGGTACCGCTTCTAACATTGCTTCTGAATCTCAAATGGTGGCTAAGTTTGCGGGTACATTAGAGTTTGAAGAAATTCGTACCACAGACTTGAAAACAGAAGAAGGTTTTGATACAGTGGTTATCGGTCGTCAGGGAGAAATCCGTATCATGGACGAGAAAACAGGTAATCCAATCATCACCATCAACATTCCTTACGGTGCTCACTTAAAAGTGAAAAACGGTGAGAAGGTTGAAAAGGGAAGACCTATCTGTACCTGGGATCCATACAACGCAGTAATTATTTCTGAATTTACTGGTAAGGTAAGTTTTGAAAATATTATTGAAAACGTCAACTACAAAGAAGAAAGTGATGAACAAACAGGTCACAAAGAAAAGGTAATTGTTGAATCGAGAGATAAGACTAAAATTCCTTCTATCATTGTATCTGAAGGTAAAGATAAAACTACCAAAGAATACAACTTACCTGTAGGTGCACACATCATGGTTGAAGATGGCCACAAGATTAAAGCCGGAGAAATTTTGGTGAAAATCCCTCGAGTGGTTGGAAAAACCCGAGATATCACCGGAGGTCTTCCACGTGTAACAGAATTATTTGAAGCACGTAACCCATCAAACCCGGCAATTGTTACAGAAATTGATGGTGTTGTTACTTTTGGAGGTATCAAACGTGGTAACCGCGAAATCATGATTTCTTCAAAAGATGGTGAACAAAAGAAATATTTGGTGCCATTGTCGAAACATATCTTGGTTCAGGAAAACGACTTCGTGAAGGCAGGTTCATCTCTGTCTGATGGGTCAATTTCACCACAGGATATTTTGAGAATTGAAGGTCCTTTAGCTGTACAACGTTATATCTTAAATGGTATCATGGAGGTTTATCGTTTGCAAGGTGTAAAAATCAACGATAAACACGTTGAGGTAATCATCCGTCAAATGATGAAACACGTAGAGGTTCAAGATCCAGGTGATACTACCTTCTTGGAAGGTGAATTTGTAAGTCGTTGGGATTTGAAACAAGCCAATGACTGGATTTACGACAAGAAAGTGGTGATGGAATCAGGCGATTCTGCTACCGTTAAACCAGGTCAGATTATTAGCGTGCGTAAATTGCGTGATGAAAATTCACAATTGAAACGTAAAGATTTGAAAGTGGTTGAAGTAAGAGACGCGCAATCTGCTACTGTTTCTCAAATTATCATGGGTATTACCAAGGCAAGTTTGGGCACACACAGTTTTATGAGTGCTGCTTCCTTCCAGGAAACTACCAAAGTGTTGAACGAAGCCGCTATCTCTGGAAAAGTAGATCGTATGTTAGGTTTGAAAGAAAACGTAATTGTTGGTCACTTAATTCCTGCTGGTACTGGTCACCGCGATTACGAAAAACTCGTGGTAGGTTCAAAAGAAGAATTCGAAATGTTGATGGCTTCGAAAGAAGAATAAAACTCGATTTATTTCATAATAAATCCCGTTCAACAATTGTTGGACGGGATTTTTTTTGCCTGATCCTATCCTTTGGTTCAAACCGAATAAACCTAAATTTATACTATCTTACCGCCTTAAATAAACAGCTATGATGGAGAAAATTCACTTAACTCAATATTCACACAAAGCTGGTTGTGGATGCAAAATTGCCCCAGCTGATCTCGAAAAAATATTAAGTGAAAGAAGTGGAAGCAGTTTTAAAGATTTGCTGGTTGGAAACGATAGCAATGATGACGCTGCTGTATGGGATATGGGAAATGGAACAGCCATTATTAATACGGTTGATTTTTTTATGCCTATTGTGGATGATGCATTTGACTTTGGAAGAATTGCTAGTGCTAACGCCATAAGTGATATTTATGCCATGGGCGGAACACCCTTATTTGCCAATGCCTTGTTGGGTTGGCCTATGGAAACGCTGCCATTACCATTAGCAGGTAAAGTGTTAGAAGGCGCAAGAAGCATTTGTGCTGAAGCAGGTATTCCGGTTGCAGGCGGACATAGTATTGATAGCAAAGAACCCATATTCGGCTTAACAGTCACTGGGAGTGTATCTGTGGCGCATTTAAAAAGAAACAATACCCCTCAAGTGGGCGATTATTTATTCCTTACCAAACCTTTGGGTACTGGAATTATGGGAACAGCTATAAAACGCGGACTGGCGCAAGAAGAGCATGTAAAGCTTGTAATTGAAAACATGTGCAAGTTGAATAAAGTTGGTCAACAACTTTCGGCAATAAAAGGCGTGCATGCTTTAACCGATGTTACAGGATTTGCCTTATTGGGACATTTACTTGAAATGTGTGGTACTGAATTTTCAGCTGAATTGGTGTATGAGCATGTGCCACAACTTCCTTTTTTGGGGCAATACCTTTCGCAAAATATTATTCCAGATAATACCTATAGAAATTGGAATGCCTTTGAAAAGAAGGTTTCTGGATTAACAGATATGTCGGCTTTTCAAGTATTGAATGATCCTCAAACAAGTGGAGGATTATTGATAAGCGTTGGAGAAGAATACTTGTCTCAAGTTCAGGATTTATTTGTAAGAGAGGGAATTCCTATTAATGAGCCTATAGGGAGAATTTTACCTGTACAAAGCTTTTCTATATTGGTGAAGTAAAATACTTTCGTTTATTTCGAAATACCTAAACCAATTTGACTTATGAAAAAACTCATTGTTGCCTTCATTTTTATGGTGTTTGGACTTTTATCTCAAGCACAAAATCCTGATGATGTTGTGGGTGTTTGGATCAACCCAAAAGCTACTGGTAAAATTAAAATTTTTAGAACGGGTGAGTTTTTTTATGGCAACCTTGTTTGGATTGATAAACCTTTGGACGAAAAAGGAAATCCTAAATTAGATGATAAAAATCCAGATCCCACCAAAAGGAATAGAAAGATTCAGGGACTTTTGATGTTAACCGGATTTACATTTGATGCCTCGGAAAAGTATTGGCAGAATGGCAAAATTTATGATGCTACTAGTGGAACTACCTATTCATGCAAAATGACCATGACTGATAAGAATTCACTTCAAATTCGAGGTTATGTGGGCATTTCACTTATTGGGAGAAGTGAAACTTGGAAGCGAGTTGAATAATATTAATAACACACAATTACATGAAATATATATACAGCATACTTTTGTTTTTGGTACCAGTCTTATTTGCCTCCGCCCAGGATAAACAAGAACTTAACTACAAAGTTACAGAGTTAACCACTCCTTTAGCGGCTACAATCAATTTGGCCGATTTACCTGATTTGCCTATTGCCAATATTGTGCAAGTAAAAGCTGCTCCTTCACCGCTAAGCGATGTGCAGCAAAAAAAGCTGCTTTTAGATCGTCAGCGGATTTTAGCAAACCCAACACCCAACTCAAACAAAAAAGCAAGTGCAGATGCACCATCTGTGGGTAGAAATTTTGCAGCCAATATTACCCAAGGAACACCCAATGATAACGATTTTTGTATAGGTAACAATGGCATGATGATTAGCTGTGTGAATACTAACATGAATGTATTTAATGATACAGGAAAAGCCATCATTGCTAAAACACTTTCTGCATTTGGAGTGGCATTAGGAAGTTTGAACCGAACCTACGACCCACGTACTATTTATGACCCTTTGCGCGATAGGTTTATTCTTGTTTACTTACAAGGCTCTTCAAGTGCTGATACCAGAATTATTGTAGGCTTTTCTACCACAAACGACCCAAGTAAAACTTGGAACCTTTATCAAATTCCTGGCAATATAACCGGTGATAGCAGTTGGAGTGATTACCCAATTATTGCCCTTAGTAAAGATGAACTTTTTATTACCGTGAATAGGTTAAAGGATAATACTTTTTGGAAGAATGGTTTCATAGAATCATATATCTGGCAAGTTGATAAAGAAAAGGGATATGCAGGAGATTCTTTACCTCAGAGAGTATACAATAACATTACATACAATGGCAAACCGGTATGGAGTATTTGTCCGGCCAAAGGAGGTTCTCAATTGTATGGTCCAGAGATGTTCTTTTTATCACACAGACCATCAGATTTGAGCAATGATACAGTTTTTGTTCATACCATTTCAAATACCATAAAATCTGGTCCTGCCACATTAACCACAAGGGTGCTTCGTAACCCAGTTCCTTATGGTTTGCAGCCAAATGCCATTCAACCAAATGGAAAGAAATTACAAACCAATGATGCCCGTGTGTTAAGCGCCATGTATGAAGGTGGTGTAATTTATTATGTAGGTAATACCATTGATCCAGTTCGGTTCAACCCGGGCATTTATTTTGGAAGAATTCATGAAATTTGGTCGGCCACGCCAAGATTAGAGGGAAGTATTATTTCCTCTGATACTTTAGATTTTGGTTATCCAAGCATTGCCTATGTAGGTTCAGGACAAAATGGAGACCATAGTAGCATGATTACCTTTTCTCATGTGTCTCCTAAATATTTTCCCGGAACATCAGTAGTATATGTTGATAGGAAATTTAATGTATCTGCACCGGTTTTTGTGAAAAAGGGGGATGGTAATATTCAGTTGTTATTTGACTCTGTTGAACGTTGGGGCGATTATACGGGCATACAAAAGCGATACAATGAAACAGGGGTTGCATGGTTAAATGGTTCATTTGGAAATGCCAATAATCAAAACAGAACTTGGATTGCTAAAATTACAAGCAATGATCCACTTACCAGCATTGCCTCGGTTCAGACCGAAAAACCATTAGGTAAATTGTACCCTAACCCAGCTTCTGAAACCATAACCTTAGAGTTTGAAATGAAGGAAAAGAAGGTATTATACATTGAGTTGATGAGTATAGATGGTAAAGTAAGAACCATGGTGGGGGCAGATTTAGCTAAGCCCGGTTTGAACCAATTGCATTTAAATACCGCTAATCTTGAAAATGGCATCTATTTTGTAAACTTAATCGATAATGAAAAAGTTATTCAAAGTATGCGTTTTGTGGTTTACCATTAACAGTCTTTTTGTGGCTTGCATGGCAAACAAAAAGAAAACCACTTTAGAGAAATCTCCAGAATCTACTATTGCACAACCTTCTCCTATACAGGACGTGAAAACAGATTCGCTTAAGAATTATTTAGACGCAGAAAGAGCAAAAAGAAGAAAGTAGTTTTTATGATAGGATCCTTGAGATTTCAAGCATTACTTTCTCCGTTGCACCCATAGAGGATGCTACAAAATTTCTACTCTTTAAGGCAGTCTCTTGAGTGGTTATCTTATCATTTTCCAAGATATTGAACCATTGGGTAAAATCGTTTTCTTGGTAAATACACGTGGCAATTTTTTCTTGAACCAATAGCTGTGCTTCAGGAAATCTTTTAAGTTTTGGACCAAAGCATATAGGCATGCCAAAAGCGGCAGCCTCTAAGCAATTATGTAGTCCATTTTCAACAAATCCACCTCCAATAAAAGCGGCGTGAGCATATTGATATAGTTTGCTTAACCAACCTATGCTATCTATGATAAGAATATTTTTGTGGACAGGCACTGAACCTATTTGTTGTATGGAGGAATAGCGCACACATTTGTCACCGAATTTTTTTTCTATTTCTACAATTCTTGCTTCTTGAACAAAATGTGGAGCAATAATGAGTTTTTTATTGGTCTGGTTCCAGTCAATTGAAAGAAGCATGTTCTCTTCAATGGCATAAGAACTTCCAGCAATAAGTATGAAAGAATCTTTGCAAAAATCACTTACAAATGGTACGGGCTCCTTGTGCAAAGTTGTTTGAAAAACTCTATCAAACCTATTATCGCCACTAACTGTAGATTGATGAATGTTTATGCTATGGAGCAAAGACAAAGAGGATTGATTTTGACAAAAAATATGGGTAAAGAGTTTGAGTAAATCTCTTTTAAAAACGCCAAAAGGTTTAAAGAAAATTTGGGTTGGCCTAAACTGGGCAGCTATTAAAAATGTTGGAATATGGTGGTTATTTAAAGCGTGTAAGTAGGCGAACCAAAAATCATATTTCACCCAAACAGCTGCAACTGGTTTAAAGGTTTGAACCAAAAGTTCGGCATTCTTTTTTGATTCGAAGGGAAGGAAATAAACGGCATCGCAGAGGGAATCATTTTTGCGCGCATGGTAACCAGAAGGGGAGAAGATGGTTACTACTAACCTATATTGAGGATATTTTGCTTTAAGCGCTTCCATAACTGGTCGGCCTTGCTCAAATTCACCCAAGGATGAGACGTGAAACCAAACACACTTTTGTTGATGCTCATTTTCTGCTTTTTGGATGTGTTTTATTAAACCCTTTTGACCATCTAACAAATCTTTGGCCCTATGGTTAAAAGGGGCAAATAATTGAACCAAAATGAAATACAATTTGGTTCCTACCCAATACAAAAAATGCCCCAACAAGTACAACATTTTATCTAAATAGGAATTCGTTTTCCTCTTTTGTGTTCAAATATATTGGAATCATCCATCCAAATTTGAAGGAGGTAGTGAAATCTTTTTTTACACCTGTGTCGAATGCTCTTTCATCATAATTATACCCTCTTCTGTTGAAGGTTCTTGCTTGGATAAATTCAAGTCCAAGATAAAAGTTAATTAATCGGTTTTGACTTTGGTAAGTATAGCCAATGAACTCGCTCAAGGCAATACCACTGCTGAGTCTATCATATCCTTTTTTATAATTAACGTCTAATTGCGGAATATCTATTTGCTGGGTTTGAATATTAATTCTATGTTGAATAAACCCAATACCTCCATTAACCATAATACCGGAGTTCATGTTGTGTTTATTCCATGCAAACAATCGTCCACCTTTCACAAATCCTGTATAGCCGCGCATGTTAACAGAATAATTGGCAGGAGCTCCCCCAATGGAGCTTATATAACCATTTGTTCCACTTGTTATAAGGTTGTCGAATAATTGAGTTTTAAGGATATCAGCCCCAAAAACGTAATTGAACTCACCTGTGAAAACCCAATTGTTTTTGAGTTTAAACATACCACCTGTGCCAACACTGTTGAAATTTCCGTAAGTTTTTGCAATGTCGCCAGAAGGTACGTGGTAATTGTACAAAAATTGAAGGTTGAAAATTTTGTTGCTAAACAAGTATTTGTCGGGATTTTGTCCTTTTGATTCATTTCCCAATACAAGGAAAGAAACCAACAAAATAATAATAAATGATATCCTACTCATTCCAACAAATATGGGAGATTTAAGGCTATTTAAAAAAAAAAACAGTATTGTATATTTAATTAAACAATTTTGTGTTTATTTTATATTTTCGCCCTTAGCAATTTCTACCCCTACAAGCCTTTGGTAGTTTTGCCAATATTGTAACACTTATTTAAAAGCCGATAATGAAAATTGTAGTAATTGGAACAGGTTATGTTGGATTAGTAACCGGAACATGTTTTGCCGAAGTAGGTATTGATGTAGTATGCATTGATGTTGATGCAAAGAAAATTGATAACCTCAAAAAAGGGATTATGCCTATTTACGAGCCTGGGTTGGAAGAAATGGTGCTCAGAAATTATGAAAAAGGCAGGTTAAGCTTCTCTACCAATTTAGGAGAGAATTTGGCTGATGCAGATGTGGCATTCATTGCTGTTGGAACCCCTCCAGGAGAAGATGGATCAGCAGATTTAAAGTATGTTTTGGGTGTAGCCAAAGAAATTGGTTCGCATATCAATGATTATATTGTAGTAGTAACAAAAAGTACTGTTCCAGTTGGTACTGCAGAGAAAGTTAGAAACGCAGTTCAAGGTGAATTGACCGCTAGGAATCTAAATCTTGGATTTGACGTGGCTTCAAACCCTGAATTCTTAAAAGAAGGTGCTGCGATTGAGGATTTCTTAAAGCCAGATAGAATTGTGGTTGGCGTTGAAACCAAAAAAGCCGAAGATGTAATGCGCAAATTGTATAAGCCATTTTTGCTAAATGGTCATCCAATCATTTTCATGGATGTGCCTAGTGCCGAAATGACAAAATACGCAGCAAACGCCATGCTTGCAACCAAAATTAGTTTTATGAACGATATCGCCAACCTATGCGAAATCATGGGAGCTGATGTGAATCTTGTAAGAAAAGGAATTGGCAGCGATCCACGTATAGGAAACAGATTTATTTATCCAGGTATTGGATACGGCGGATCTTGTTTTCCTAAAGATGTAAAAGCCCTCATTCGTACGGCCAATGAAAATGGTCATGCGATGCGCATTTTACAGGCTGTTGAAGATGTAAACGAAGATCAAAAAAGTGTGTTGTTCAATAAAATTAGTAAACACTTTAAGGGTGATTTGAAAGGAAAGAATTTTGCCATGTGGGGACTTTCATTCAAACCTAAGACTGATGATATGCGCGAAGCTCCATCATTGGTTATTATAGAAAAGTTATTACATGCCGGCGCTAATGTGAAAGCATATGATCCAGTAGCTATGCATGAAGCCAAAAAAGATTTGGGAGAGCAAATTGAATATTGTAAAGATCCGAATGATGCATTAATTGATGCAGACTCATTATTGATAGTTACTGAATGGCCTGAGTTTAGAACTCCAAACTTTAAGGTGATGGGTAAATTAATGAAGAGTAAGGTGATTTTTGATGGTAGAAATATTTATGATCAAGAAGAAATGAAAGACCAAGGCTTCGATTATTATTGCATAGGAGTTAATACAAGCAAATAACATGACAAACAAAAGGGTATTAATAACCGGTGCTGCTGGCTTCTTAGGCTCACACCTGTGCGATAGATTTATTGCCGAAGGATTTGATGTGGTGGGAATGGACAACTTAATTACTGGAGACCTTAAAAATATAGAACACCTGTTTAAACTAAAACAATTTGAGTTTTACCACCATGATGTAAGTAAGTTTATCCATGTGCCAGGAAACATTGATTATATCCTCCATTTTGCTTCACCTGCAAGTCCAATCGACTACCTGAAAATTCCTATCCAAACGTTAAAAGTTGGTTCATTAGGTATTCATAATTGTCTTGGCTTAGCCCGTGTGAAAAAAGCGAGAGTGCTTATAGCCTCTACAAGTGAAGTTTATGGTGATCCTATGGTTCATCCTCAAACTGAAGATTATTGGGGAAATGTAAACCCAGTTGGACCACGTGGTGTTTATGATGAAGCCAAAAGGTTTCAAGAAGCAATGACCATGGCATATCATACCTTTCATGGTTTAGAAACCAGGATTGTCCGCATTTTTAATACCTATGGTCCAAGAATGCGTCTGAATGATGGTAGAGTATTGCCAGCATTTATTGGTCAGGCTTTACGTGGTGAAGATTTAACCATGTTTGGTGATGGTAGTCAAACCAGAAGTTTTTGTTATGTAGATGATTTGGTAGAAGGTATTTACAGGTTGTTATTAAGTGATTATCCTTACCCAGTAAATATTGGCAACCCAGATGAGATTACCATACGTGAATTTGGTGAAGAAATTATTAAGTTAACAGGTACTAGTCAAAAGCTTATTTCAAAGCCTTTGCCTAAAGATGACCCTAAACAAAGGAAACCAGATATAACCAAGGCAAGAGAAATTTTGCATTGGGAACCTAAAGTAAATAGGGCAGATGGATTAAAAATAACTTACGAATACTTCAAAAGTTTGTCAACTGAAGAACTGATGAAAACCGCACATAGATTCGATTAAGTGTATCTTAAATATTACTTAAAAAGGCTGATTTTCCACAAATCAGCCTTTTTTTGTGGGACATTTTAATGGATATTAATGTTAGTTTGGATATTTTTGACCCACCTAAAATTATGAAAATACTTAAAACAATCGCAATTGCATTCTTACTTTTTTGGCATGCTGGATGCAGTAAATCTGATACTCCTACCACAACAGGTACAAATAATGGTGGAACTAATAACCCTACCTATTATTTTACATGCAAGGTAAATGGCGTTTACACAGATTTTAAGGCAATGACCTTAATTAAAGATGATCCTAATAACATTCAACAAATGTTTTTAGTTGGTCAGAAAAGTAATACAGAATTGCCATCACTTACATTTACCTTAAACTACAAGGCACCAGGTTGGGTTGATGGTTTAACTTATGTTCTTGATGAAAAAGATTTGAACAATTTTGTAGAGTACAAAAATACTGCTTTGTTAATTTTTAAGAGTAAAGCTACTCCGGCTTCTGCTACAAGCGGACTAACCGTAAAGTTTGATAAAATAATTTTACCTAAAGACCAATACGTTTCGGGTACGTTCTCTGGAACTTTGCAGTTGGAGGAAAATGTTACTTCTGTTAGTATTACCGAGGGTAAATTTAAAGTTCAGGTTCTAAATTAATTGATTCTAAGGGTTTGAAGTCGGGCAATGTCACTAGTTGATATTGCCCGATTTTGTTTAACTCCAGTAGGGTAGCGTATCCATTTTCTGAGCGTTTGTACATAGGCAAAAACTTTGCTCCATAAATCATTTCGTTTGCCGTGTAGCTTAATCTCGTATGAATGGCTTGGGAGTATGTATCATCAAAGGCCTTGAACATAAGGATGATTTCTGCATTCATATCTAATATTTCTTCCTTATTTAGGCCATAGAGAGGGCTTTTCTCATCAATTGGATGAACAATGGTCCAACTTAATGAAAGGGCAGTTACCTTGGCCAATTCAAGTTCAAGGTTTATGAATTTTCTTTCTCCTTTTTCTCTCTCTACATAGTTAAACAAAACAATTGCTTCACATTCTATGAGTTGATTGCTTCTGCCATTGGCTATCCTAAACATTAAGGCTGTTTTGTCTTGGTAGGGTGCAATAATAGCGTTTGCACTAGAAAGTAATTTGGCATTCGGTCGAGAGAATCTTCCATAAAGTAGACCTGTAACTAAGGCAAATCCAGACAAACCCAACAGCGCTTCTAACGATGCCATTAAACTAGCTAGGTTGCCTAGAGGACTAACCCTTCCATAACCTACAGTGGTTAGAGTTTGTGCACTAAAAGAAAATACTTCTATGAATTTACTTATGGGATCAGTATGTGTGGTGCCAACCAATTCCTCTAAGCCGATCCAATAATAAATCCCCGTGAATAAAAGGTTCAATGTAACAAAAACCAAAAGTACCATGGCGTTAAATTTTGGCCACGACATCATAATCAATTGGTGAAAAGGATTGACCCTTTCTAAAATACTTTGTCCTGTTCGCTTTACATTAAATGTTCCATCTCTGTTTAGTAATCTATCTCCTTGATTGGTGCTTCCCGCTCCAAATCCGGTATCTCTATTGAATTGAAATTTTCTCTGTAATCCTTTTAATCTCGACATAAATAAGGGGTCTTATTTTACTTGCTCTTTTACTTTTGATTGCATGGCATACATTTCATCACGCAGTCGTGCAGCTTCCATAAAATCCATTTCTTTGGCTGCCTTGTACATGCGTTTTTGTGTTTCTTCTATGGCGCTTTTTAGTTGGTCTTGACTCATGGCATTTAATACAGGGTCTGCCGCAATATTCATCTCTTCGTTTTCTATATATGGCACTGGTTGGGTCAAACCTAAAGAATCTGCCACAGAGGTTTGATCCATGATTTCTTTGATGCTTTTTTTAACAGTGGTTGGTGTAATTCCATGTTTAGTATTATAGGCAATTTGGATTTCTCTTTTTCGTAAATTTTCATCCATGGTCCTTTGCATACTATCTGTAATTCTATCGGCATACATAATTACTTTACCATTTTCATTTCTTGCAGCACGACCAATAGTTTGGGTGAGGGACCTATCATTTCTTAAAAATCCTTCTTTGTCTGCATCCATGATAGCAACTAAACTAACTTCTGGTAAATCTAAACCTTCTCTTAATAGGTTCACACCAATTAACACATCAAACTTTCCAAGGCGTAAGTCTCTTAATATTTCAACGCGGTCAATGGTCTTAACTTCACTGTGGATATACCTACATTTAATATTTAGTTTGCTAAAATATTTACTCAGTTCTTCTGCCATTCTTTTGGTAAGTGTTGTCACCAAAATACGGTCACCCATTTTTATTCGTTCATCAATCTCATCCAATAAATCATCTACTTGATTTAAACAAGGTCTTACTTCTATTACTGGATCTAACAAGCCTGTAGGTCTTATGATCTGCTCCACAATTACCCCTTCCGATTCTCTAACTTCATAATCTGCAGGCGTAGCACTTACATATATAGTTTGAGGTATTAATTGCTCAAATTCATTAAACTTAAGGGGCCTATTGTCCATGGCTGATGGCAGTCTAAAACCATATTCAACTAGGTTCTCTTTTCTACTTCTATCTCCTCCATACATGGCCCTTACTTGTGGCATGGTGGCATGGCTTTCATCTACAATCAACAAAAAGTCTTCGGGGAAATAATCTATCAAACAAAATGGACGTTCCCCTGCCTGTCTTTTGTCCATGTACCTGCTGTAATTTTCAATGCCACTGCAATATCCCAATTCTCTGATCATTTCTAAATCAAAATTGGTTCGCTCCTCTAATCTTTTTGCTTCTAAATGTTTGCCTATTGATTTAAAATAGGCAACCTGTTCTACTAAGTCATCTTGGATAGCTCTTATAGCATCATTCAAAGCGTCTTTTGGGGTAACATAAATATTTGCTGGAAATATGGCTAAGTTATTTACTTGTTCTTGTTTCCTTCCGCTAACAGGGTCAATAATGGTTAATTCTTCCACTTCATCTCCAAAGAATGATATTCTAAATGCCATATCTGCATAAGCTGGAAATACATCTACCACATCTCCTTTTACCCTAAAATTTCCTCGTTGAAAATCCGCTGTAGTTCTGCTATACAATGATTCTACCAATGAAAATAACAAAGTGTTTCTGGCTATCTTATCTCCAACTTTTAATCGAATAATACTGTTTTCATAATCTTTCGGATTACCGGCACCATAGATACAACTTACAGAGGCAAGAACAATAATATCTCTTCTTCCACTTAACAAAGAGGAGGTAGTTTTTAATCGGAGCTTTTCAATTTCTTGATTAATGGCCAAGTCTTTTTCTATATAAGTATTACTTGATGGGATAAAAGCTTCAGGTTGGTAATAGTCGTAATAGGAAACAAAATACTCAATGGCATTTTCAGGGAAAAATTGTTTGAACTCGCCATAGAGTTGAGCCACTAACGTTTTGTTATGACTTATAATTAACGTTGGTTTTTGTACACGGGCTATCACATTTGCCATGGTAAAAGTTTTACCACTACCGGTAACACCTAATAATACTTGTGCTCTATCTCCTCTGTTAATACCTTCAACTAAACTTTCGATAGCAGTTGGTTGGTCACCAGTTGGAACAAATTGTGAGGTTAAGTTAAAATTCATTTGGAGAAACTTAATTTGAAAGTAATTCTTTGCGCAACATATCAAGCGCTACCAGTGCAGTTCTATGAATTGTTCTGCCTCTATTGTCTCCCATAGAAAATGCAGTTGCCTTTGCTCCGTGTGGTCCAGCAATAGCCACCCAAACTGTTCCTACTGGTTTCTCTACTGAACCTCCTCCTGGTCCGGCAACACCACTCGTTGCAATGCCATAGGTGCTGCCAAATTTTTCTTTGATGGCTGTTGCCATTTGTAAAACACATGCTTCGCTTACCGCTCCATGTTCTTTTAATATATCATCACTTACAAATAACTCTTTTGTTTTTATTTTGTTTGAATAGGATATGATGCTACCAAGATAATAATCTGAACTGCCGGGAACAGAAGTTATCATATGTGACAAATATCCACCCGTACAACTTTCTGCTGTTGCAACACTTTGGTTTTTTCCTTTCAATAATTGACCAATTACTTCTTCAATGGTATCATTACCTTCTCCATAAATATGTTCCGAAATAAGGTCATACAATTGATTAACCAATAGGTTGAGTTCTTCTTGTAAAAGTTCTTGACTCTCTCCATATGCACTCAATCTAAGCCTTACCATTCCTACTGATGGGAGGTAGGCAAGTTTGATATGCGATGGTAAATTGTCTTCAAATGTGCTAATCTTCTTGGCCAAAAAACTCTCTCCAATTCCAATAGTCTGAAGTGTTCTATGTAATATAGATGGAAAAGAAAATGTTTTGAATAGTTTAGGAATTACCTCCTCTTCAAAAATACATTTCATTTCAAAGGGTACACCTGGTAAACTAATAAACACGGTATCCTTTTTTTGTAACCACATTCCTGGAGCAGTTCCATTTCTATTCCATAAAACTTCACAATTTTCTGGAACCATTGCTTGTTGGTTATTACTTTCTAACATAGGTAAATTTCTATTTTTAAATATAGATTGAACCCATGTCAATACATCTTCATTTAAAACAAGTGATGTTCCAAAAAAATCACAGAGTGTGGTTTTGGTAATATCATCTTTTGTAGGCCCAAGTCCACCCGTAATTACTACAATGTTACTTCTTACTTCACTTTCAGTTAATGCCTGAAGAATGCTGTCTTTACTATCACTCACAGAAGATTTGTAATGAACATGAATGCCTATTTTATTTAATTCCTGACCAATCCATGCAGAATTTGTATCTATCACCTGACCTAATAATAACTCATCACCAATGCTAATTATTTCTGCTTTCATACATGCTATTTTAAATTCAACTTTTATATTGGTTTAAAGGTAGTGCATGATCTTAAGACTAAAAAATAATGTGTGTTAAATTTTTTTTGAATGATGCATGCATGATTTATTCATTTCATTCAGAAAAATGTATAAAAAAATGTACTCCTTTTTTCATTTGTTGTCGTGTTTTTTTTTAAAATGTAAAATGAGTTTATGTGTGGATGTTTTTATTTTCACCAAAAAAATATAGACTCATAAAAAGTGATAGCCCTTGTAGTGGCCTTTAAAATCAGGTGTTGTGGCTTGTGTTCTATGTATTGTTATTGTTTTTTTTGTTGTTGTTAAATTTTATGTTGACGATAAGTGTTGCTTGATGAAAGTTTTTTTTTGAAGTATTTAATCACATTTATAAATGATGAGCAATCTCTGTAGATACTTGTAAAATCAATGCTTCTGACATGTTGTTCTCAGTTATCAACATCTAAAGGTGGTAATTTTTATTAACTGATTTACAGTAGGTACTTGAAAATATTAAATACACTTTTAACTTTGTTATCGTAATCAATCAAATTTTTATAAACATGGCAACAACCAAAAAAACTAAGAAAGCTGCAGCTCCTGCTAAGAAAGCTGCGACAAAGAAAGCTGCAACCAAGAAAGCTGCTCCTAAAAAAGCTGCTGCTAAGAAAGCTGCTCCTAAGAAAGCTGCTCCTGCTAAGAAAGCTGCAACTAAGAAAGCTGCTCCTGCTAAGAAAGCTGCTACTAAGAAAGCTGCAACTAAGAAAGCTGCTCCTAAGAAAGCCGCTAAGTAATTTCTTGGTTCAAGAATTAAAAATAAAAAAGGTCCCTCATAGGGACCTTTTTTATTTATGGCTGTTTGGTTAAATTTGGTTTACCCTTTATGAATACAATAATGAACAAACGTCTTATACCTATATTGCTTGTAACAATGGTGTGCTTAGTTCTTGCATGCAAAGCAAAAAGATGTGCCAGCTTTGAAGGCCAAGATGGCGAGCATAAAATTAAGTACGATCGCCATGGGCGGGTAAAGAAATAGACTTACCTATTTCCTCCATATAATACATTGCTTGTTTGATGGTGTTTACTTCAAAAATCATCAATATCAAGTTTTGGTTACTTTGTTTGAGCTTACACAAATTTGGATGGTATTGCACAAATGATAAAATTCCAGAGAACATTTCTGATTGGTAATAGTATTGTTTAGACTCTGCTGGAAAGTAGGCTAGAAGCTGTTTTTTCTTGAGTATAAGTTTCTCAAAACCCATCTTTTTCCCTATTTCTCTTAATCGTATCAGCGCTATTAAATCTTTCACCTCCTCAGGTAATTTACCAAACCTGTCCTCCATTTGATTGCCAAATGTGATAAGGTCTTCTTCTTTTGTAATGGCCGATAAGCTATTATACAAACTCAATCGCTCCCCAATGTTTCGAACATAATTATCTGGAATGAGTGCTTCTAAATCTGTTTCCAAATTGCAGTCTTTTGCTTCTAATTTATTGGGTTTCTCCTCACCCGAAAATAGGTCTGAAAATTCTTCCTCCTTCAATTCATGGATGGCTTCATCCAAAATTTTATGATACATTTCAAATCCTATTTCTGCGATAAATCCACTTTGTTCACCTCCCAATAAATTACCCGCACCTCTTATATCAAGGTCGCGCATAGCTACATTAAAGCCACTTCCCAAATCACTAAATTCTTCAATTGCTTGCAATCTCCTTCTCGCATCATTACTTAATGCGGCCATACTTGGTACCAATAAAAAACAAAAAGCTTTTTTATTACTTCTTCCAACCCTACCTCTCATTTGGTGCATATCACTCAAGCCAAACATCTGGGCATTGTTAATGATAATTGTGTTTGCATTTGAGATGTCAAGTCCCGCCTCAATAATAGTGGTTGCTACCAATACATCATATTCGCCTTCAATGAAACGCATCATAACATCTTCTAACTTGTCTCCTTCTAATTGTCCGTGCGCTACAGCTACCTTTACTCCCGGACAAATTCTTTCAATGTGCGCACCAATATCATAAATATCTTTTACCCTATGGTGCACAAAGAATACCTGTCCGCCTCTTTCCACTTCATTTAGAATTGCCTCTTTAATTATGTCATCACTGTAATTATACATGGCAGTTTCTACTGCTTGCCTGTTAGCTGGAGGTGTATTTATTACTGATAAATCTCTTGCACCCATGAGTGAGAAATGCAAGGTACGTGGAATAGGAGTGGCTGTAAGTGTTAATGTATCTACATTGGTTTTAAATGCCTTTAACTTCTCCTTAGCTGCTACCCCAAATTTTTGTTCTTCATCAATAATAAGTAAGCCAAGGTCTTTGAATTTGGTATCTTTACTTAATAACCTATGGGTTCCAATGAGTAGGTCTAATTTTCCCTCCGCCATTTTTTTCATCACTTCCTTCTGCTCGGCTGCCGATTTAAACCTATTGATATAATCAATATTACAAGGGAAATCTTTAAGTCGTTCCTTAAAGGTTCTGTAATGTTGGTTGGCTAAAATGGTAGTTGGAACCAAAATGGCCACTTGCTTACTGTCACATATTGCCTTAAATGCTGCTCGTATGGCAATCTCTGTTTTGCCAAAGCCTACATCCCCGCATACCAATCTGTCCATAGGATGGATGCTCTCCATATCTTTTTTTACATCAAACGTTGCCTTGCTTTGGTCGGGAGTATCCTCATACATAAAAGATGCCTCTAACTCCACCTGCAAGTAATTGTCTGGTGAAAAGGCAAAACCTTCTTGTGCTTTCCTTTTGGCATATAATTTTATCAAATCACGGGCAATGTCTTTAACTTTTTTCTTGGTGTTGTTTTTTAACTTTTCCCAAGCATCACTTCCCAATTTATTCATGCGTGGCTCTGTCCCTTCTTTGCCAACATATTTGCTAATTTTGTGAAGTGAGTTAATGCTTACATATAATAAATCATTATCTCGGTATACTAGCCTAACTGCTTCTTGCAATTGACCATTAATTTCTAATTTCTCTAGACCTGCAAATTTGCCAATGCCATGGTCAATATGTGTTACAAAATCTCCAGGTCTAAGTTCCCTAAGTTCTTTTAAGGTTAAAATTCTATTTCCACTATACCCACTTTTAACTTTTCCCTTGTAAAATCTATCAAAAATTTGATGCTCTGTGTAAAAAGCAACAGACAATTGATGGTCTATAAAACCTGCACTCAATCCATGATATATTGGTTCAAACTTTACCTCCTTGTCAAGGTCCTCAAATATGGTATAAAGGCGTTCTATTTGTCTACTGCTTTCGCTGAAAATTAAATTTTGGAAATTCTTGTTACTGTTTTCTTTTAGGTTGTCGATAAGTAATTTGAAGTTTTTGTGAAAGAGAGGTTGTGGACTTAAGCTAAACTCAAAAACACTTGCATTCTTATAACTTTTTCTTGTTCCAAACTCTACTATTTTAAATGCATCGATTTTCTTTTTGAATTCAGTTGCTCCAATCCAAGTGTCTCCATAGCCTGTAAAAGAAAAGTCTTCTCTATCCTTAAATTGTTCAGGATTAAACTTGGCAACTTTTTCTTCACCACGCTGTATCATTTCTTTGGCCTGACCCAAATCCTGAATCCAAACAATGGTATCTGCTGGTAGGTAATCAAAAAACAATTGCTTACGTTTAATTTCCTTTTGCACATTAGGAATAATGAAAAATCGATCCACCTTTTTAACAGATAATTGGTCATATGGTTCAAACATTCTAATGGCCTCTATTAAGTCTCCATTCAATTCAATTCTATAGGGTTTGTCATTGCTAAACGAAAACACATCAATGATTCCACCTCTAATACTAAACTGACCCGCTTCATAAACAAAATCACTTCTATCAAAATGATGCTCACCCAAAAATTCAATAAAAAACTCTAAATCAAACTTATCTCCAACTTTAATTTCATAGGTATTTTGGTTCAGGTCTTCTTCGCTCATAACCCATTCACAAACTGCCTCAGGAATGGTAATCACCCATTCTGCTCTGGCAAATTTTTGGTTCAGCCTGTTTAATACTTCTGCTCTTTCTAAAACTTGTTGGTTAAATAATGTTTCTGGTTGGAAACTTCTTTTATAAGAAGAAGGCAGAAAGTTAATGGTTTTGCCAGGCACCAGGTTTTCAATATCTGCTGCAAAATACCTTGCCTCTTCTAAGGTATTGCAAATAACTAGGGTTGTTTTATTGTGTACATCATATGCCATTGATGCAAACATGGCTGCCGCAGATCCAATCAACCCGTTGAGATGTATTACCTCTTTATCAGAATTACTTAAAGATTCAGCAAACTTACCAAACTCCTCAGATGAGGTATAAATATCGAAAATATCTTTTAACTTCATAAAACAGTTTAGCCCGGTTGTTGGCCGGGCGGTTTTTTTTGAATGGCGAAAATAGGTTTATCTCGGGGGTTTGGAAACTTATTTTATGAATTTGACGAGATTCTCTAGCAACTTTTCTGTTTCAATGGGCTTTCGCAAAAATACATTAAAGTAGTTCTTGTAATTCCCTTCATTTTCTGCAGTAATATCAGCTGTTAATGCTAGGATTGGCTTTGTCTTATTTGGGTTTTCATGTGTCCTTATCCATTTGGTTGCTTCAAAACCATCCATCTCTGGCATATGAATATCCATGAGTATACAATCAAATGCTTCCTTAGAAACAGCTTCAATCGCCAATAATCCGTTCGCAACATGTTTGGTTTCTAATTCCCATTTCGCAAGTAATTTGCCAGCCACCATGGCGTTAATTTGGTTGTCTTCTACTAATAAAATCCGCTTGCCTTTTAAATTATGATTGAGGGTTTTAGGTACTTGCACCTGTTCCATTGATTTTTCCAGTATCAAATCAAAATAGAATACGGAGCCTAATCCTGGTCGACTTATTAGGTTAATTTCACTTTTGTGGAGTTCTACCAGTTTTCTAACAATGGCCAAACCTAAGCCTGAACCTCCATGTTTACGAGTTTTTACATCTTGGGTTTGAGAGAAACTTTCGAAAATAAGGGCTTGATCTTTTTCCTGAATCCCAATACCACTGTCTTCTACCGAAATCCTTATACTATCGGCATGGTTGTCCATTTCTATTAACCTTACCTCAACATTTATCTTTCCTTGATTGGTATATTTAATGGCATTTCCAATTAAGTTTATCATTATCTGTGAAAACCGTGTCTCATCCATTTCATAGTACTTTCCATGAAGTGAATCATCAATGGTAAGGTTCAAATTGAGGTTCTTTTCCTGAGCCAAACCAGAATAGGTTTTAATAAGATTCTCGAATAGATTTTTTATAGGTGTTCTTCTTTTCTCTAAATCCATTTTACCAGATTCTAATCTCGTAAAATCAAGGATATCATTAATGAGTAGAAGCAAGTTATTGGAAGCGAATTTTAATGAATGAATGAGTTGCCTGTCCTCCTCGGATGCATGAGATTCTAGCAACGATGCAATGGTAATTACAGCATTTAATGGAGTTCTAATTTCATGGCTCATTGTAGAAAGAAAATCCTGCTTAATATGTGCCAAATTTTCGGCTTTGGTTTTCTTCTCCAACATTTCTGCACGCTCCTTCTGTATCTCAGATTCCCTTTTCATTGCCTCCACCTTATTCATCAATTCAAAATTATCGATGATGGTGAGGGTTTGATTATTTACTACCAATTCTTTTTCATGTAAATAATCTTCTAAATATTGGAGTGACTTGCCAGGATGATCTGTTTTTTTATACAATTCATACAAGTGGTAATTTGATTTGTATTTTATAATGGCAACTTGGTTTTTATAACTAAATGCCCTTGCTTCATTAAGCGTCTCTAAGGCCTTGTCGAATTGGTTACTTACCAAATACATCTGCCCAAGCTTTCTAAGAGTCATGGCAGTTCCTAAGAGTTCGTTGGTGTTTTGGTGTATCTTTAACGATTCTTTATAATCGGTTTCTGCTAAACCATATTCACCCATTTCAGAATATACTTTAGCTCTTGCATACACAGAGAAAGCATAACCTCTGGTATCTCCAGTTTCCCTTTTTATTTGGATAGCTTTCTCTGCCAAATCCATGGCTGTGGTTAGTTCTCCTTTTTTAAGGTATATTCCAGATAAGGGATTATAGGCATTGGAAACCATATTCCTATCTCCAACCATTGCGGCATGTGAGATGGTTTCTTCATAGGCGGATATCGCTTTAATTTCATCACCAAAATATTCATAAATGGTTCCAAGTGATTTATATACTCGGGCTATGTTATGGTGATCATTATGTTTTTTATAAATCTGCAAGCATTCAATTAGGTTCAATAAACCCATATGAAAATTGTCGGTTTTATAGTAAACACTTGCAATGTTAAACCTAGCATTGGCAATGCCTAGATCATCATTTATGGTTTCATAATAATTTATGGCCTTCTCCGATAGCTCATTAGATTGGGTATAGTTACCTTTAATCATATGAAACAAAGCCAACCTCGTTAAGCATTGCGCAATGAGTTCAGGTTGCTTGTTTTCCTCACTTAAATCAAGCGCTATTTGAGTTAATTTAATGCTTTCAGCTATATTGTTACCTCTTATCTCGTATGCTTCATGCAGAAGGCTTATTATTTTCTGAACTTCTATATCTATTTGCATGAGGTAATGTAAGGTGTGAAATTAAATTTCTTTATTCAATTTTACTAATCTTTCCTTCTTTCATTTGGTTGCCTTACCAATGATATTCCTTCATTACTAATGCTTATTTTCTTCATTTTGTAGAGCATTCCAACAGCTTTTTTAAAAACCTTTTTGCTCATCTTCAATTTAAATTGAATTTCCTCAGGAGAGCTGTTGTCATGTAAGGGCAAAAAGCCCCCACTTTTTTTAATGAGGTTTAATAAAACATCTGTTTGGTCATTCACATGAGAAAACCCAATTTTCTGTTTACTTAAATCTAAATCGCCACCCTCTTTTACTTTTTTTACATAAGCCGTAATTTCATCTCCCATACGTAAGCGCTCAAATACTTCATTATGGTATAATAGCCCTTTATGTTTTCCATTCACTATAGCCAAATATCCTAAAGGGGTATCTTCAAAAATTACGGCCTGAACCGATTCACCTACCTGAAGGGCAATATCTTCATTGTCTAGGAACTTTTTTATTTTAGAGGATGCTACCAACCTGTCACTGGTCTCATCCAAATACATACTTACCACATAAAATTCCCCTTCTTCCATTCGTTCTTTTTGCTCCTTAATTGGAACCAAAAGGTCTTTTTCCATACCCCAATCTAAAAAGGCACCAAAGGCTGTTACCTGGTTTACTTTCAGAAAGGCAAATCCACCTAATTCAATCAAGGGTACCAAGGTAGTTGCAGTAATCCTATCCTCTGAATCTTTGTATATAAATACCTCAATTAGCTCACCAATAGCAAATGATTTGGGAACATATTTGTTTGGAAGTAATACCTCATTTCCTTTTCCATCAGTGAGGTACATTCCTGCTGTGGTGTTTCTTAACGCCCTTAAGTTGTTTTTCTTCCCTATTTCAATCATAAGATGCAAAGGTAGGTTAGTTCAATCGAATAATGGCAAGCTGCCCCCGGCTATCTTGAACATACCCATAATCATAACAACAAACACAGATTTTTCCAGATTCTATCTCTTTCCAATGGGTTTGGAATTTAAAATTATATCCCATTTCTAAGAATTTAATACTCTGAAAACTGTTTTCTATTCCTTGTTTCGACAAATATAGTTTCTCAAGTATTATTCTGTTTTTTTTGAGAATACTGTTGGTTACACGCAATAACCTATTTGCATCCTTGTGACTTTTATTGCTGAAACTACTGCGGCAGTAGTTGTCACAAAATTTTTTATCAGCTCTTCCTTTAATTTCAGTTTGACAAAATTGGCATTTTTTGACTTCCATTTTCATGAACTTTTTTGAAAATAAGAAATGCCAAAAACTTTTTCAACGGCTGCCAAAAATAGAACTACCCACCCTCACCAAAGTTGAACCTTCCTCCACAGCAATGGTATAATCTCCACTCATGCCCATAGAAATATCATTAAATTGGTTCGAACCAACAAAATAGGTAGCCTTACATTTATCAAACAATTGTTTTAAACTCTTAAACTCCCTTCTAATTAGGTTTGTATCCTCTGTATTACTTGCCATTCCCATCAAACCCTTTATTTCAATATTCGGTAACGGGCTATTTTTAAGTCGCTCCAAAAGTTCCATTAATTCTCCTTCGTCTAAGCCAAATTTGGTTTCCTCGCTTGCAATGTAAACTTGTAACAAACAATTTATTTTTCTATTGTTTTTTGCGGCCTCTTTATTAATAACTTCCAATAATTTAAAACTATCAACAGAATGTATCAAATCCACAAATCCTGCCATGTATTTTACCTTGTTGCTTTGCAAATGTCCAATCATGTGCCACTGAATGTCTTTGGGCAATTGTTCCCATTTAGCGGCCATTTCCTGGACCTTGTTTTCACCAAATAATCTCTGTCCCGCATTGTAGGCCTCTTGCAACAACTCAATGGGTTTTGTCTTACTTACTGCAATTAATCTTGCGTGTTGACCTATTTCCTGATTTATTTTTTGAATATTTGCAGCTATCATGAGAATTGAAAAATTTATCAAATATCCGATTATAACTTTATTTGTGCTATTTCTTTCCTGCACAAATGATGGTTTGCAGTCAGTTAAAAAACCAAGCGACCTTGTTTCTAGGGAAACAATGGCCAATATAATGGCAGATATGCATATGGCAGATGCCGGACTTTCCGCCAATAACCTTACGCCAGATTCTATCAAAAGAATGAATGCAGGTTATTATGATTTTGTGCTAAATAAATACCAAACATCCCAAGAATCCTTTGAGGCGAGTTTCGATTATTACCTAAGTATTCCTATGGAAATGGATACCATTTATACCTTTATCGTAGATGAATTAAATAAACGAGAAACACAATCGCGTGGAGCATCTGTGCCAATTCCCGCTGGTGAATCTATGCCAGTTCCTAGTTCTAAACCTTGATAATTATTAACTATTTTGCCTTTCCCATCTACTATCGAAAATAAACTTGGCTTTAACGCTGTTAGAGATTTGTTGAACACCCGTTGCCTTTCTCCTATGGGCAATTATTATGTGAGCAGAATGCGGTTTGTTAACCGTTTCGACTTACTCCAAAAAATGTTGCATCAAAGCAATGAGTTCAAAACCATTCTTACAGAAGATTCACCTTTTCCGAATGAACATTATTTTGATGTTGGTCCATACTTGTATAAGGCTAGAATCGAAGGAATTTGGCTTCAAGAGGAAGAATTGCAGCAAATAAAATTAGTAGTTCAAGCATTTCTACATTTAACAGCTTACTTTAGAGAAAGAAATGGAAAATACCCAGAATTAGAGTCGTTATTAGAAGGTTTAATTATTAACGACCTAATTGTTCGAAGAATTGATAGGGTAATAGACCATGAAGGAAACATGCGACCTAATGCTTCTCCTGAATTGGCTAAAATTTCTTCCAAAATTCATGAGAAAGAAACTGAAATTCGTAAGCGTATTCAAAAGCTCTTTGATAAAAATACCAACCTTGGATACTTAACAGACCAAATTGGGATTACCATCAGAGAGGGTCGTTTGGTGCTGCCTGTGCTGGCAGAGCATAAACGTCATGTACCCGGTTTTGTGCACGATGAATCTAATACGGGGCAAACTGTGTATATAGAACCTTCAGAGTGCTTTGATTTGAACAATATGTTACGCGAATTGCAGATCGCATATCGAAGAGAACGCGAACGAATATTGCTTGAATTAACAGATCAAATTCGTCCAGAAATTCCCGAATTGGAGAAGAACCTTCAACGCATGGGTTTGTTTGATTTTATTCGTGCTAAAGGCTTGTTGGCTATTGAAATGAAAGCTCATTTGCCCATTGTTAGTAAGCATCCATCCCTTAATTTAGAAAGAGCCTTTCATCCACTGTTACGCATGAGTCACGATAAAGCTGGCTTAACAACGGTTCCACTTTCTATCTCGTTGAATAAAGAAAAACATATTGTGGTTATTTCCGGTCCAAATGCTGGTGGAAAATCTGTTTGCCTTAAAACGGTAGGTTTACTTCAATACATGTTACAATGTGGTCTGCTTATTCCATGTGATTCACATAGCGAATTAGGTATTTATAAGGAGATAATGGTAGATATTGGTGATGAACAAAGTATTGAAAACGATTTAAGTACTTATAGCTCTCATCTACTAAGCATGAAGAATTTTTGTGATTTTGCCGATGCCAAAACTTTATTCTTAATAGATGAGTTTGGTACGGGTACAGATCCGCAATTCGGTGGACCATTGGCGGAAGCTATCCTACATCATTTGGCTCAGAAAAAAGCACATGGAATTGTTACTACGCACTTTAGTAACCTCAAAAATTTTGCAAGCCAATATGCAGGATTAGAAAATGCAAGTATGCTTTTCGATCATGAACATATGCAACCACTTTATGTCTTAAAATTAGGTAAACCTGGTAGCAGTTATGCCTTTGAACTGGCTATTAAAAGCGGTTTGAACCAACAGATCATTAACTACGCAAAAAACAAAGTAGGTGATAAGCAAAGAAAAGTAGATGAATTACTGGTAGAACTTGAAAAAGAAAAGAAACAAATTCACGACCTAAAAACGCGTGCTGCCGAACGGGAGGCTAAAGCTAAACAATTTCAAGAGAAATATGAGAAATTGGCAGATGAAATAGAAACGAGCAAGAAATTGTTACTTAAAAAGGCAAAAGAAGAAGCCCTTGCTTTGGTTACGGAAGCCAATAGTAAAATAGAGGCGACCATTCGTGAAATCAAAGAAAATCAAGCCGATTCTGAGTCGCAACGTCATGCGAGAACAATGGTGAAAGAAGATTTAAAGGTGTTAAAGCAAGACCTTGATCAATTGATTGCTGAAACCACACCCGAACCTGTTTTTGTGGTAGATACCAATGCCCAAATTATAGTAGGAGATTTTATCAAAATGAAAGACCAACAAGCCATAGGTGTGGTTTTAGAATTAGGTAAATCAAAAGCTATGGTGGCATTTGGTGATTTAAGAACTTCAGTTCCCTTGAACAAGCTAGAAAAGGTAAGTAAATCTGAAGTGAAAGCAGATTTAAAGCAGGCTGCCAAGGGTATTAACCTCAATGAGAAATTTCAGAACTTTGCCTCGGAGCTCAATTTGATTGGTACAAGAGGAGAAGACGCTTTGAAGAAATTAGATGAATATTTAGATGAATCGATTTTATTAGGGGTAAAACAAATTCGTATTGTGCATGGTAAGGGTTATGGAATCTTACGTAAAATAATCAGAGAAAAATTACATGCACACAAAATGGTGGCTAGTTTCCAAGATGAACATATTGAAATGGGCGGCGATGGAGTTACCATCGTTAACCTCATCATTTAACGAGGTAATAACTTTTCAATTTTTGTTACAACAGAACTAGATAGGGGAGATGTATTGGGTAAGAAGAAATCTACTAAACGGCCATTTCTGTCTACCAAATATTTGTGAAAATTCCATTTGGGTGATATGGTCCATTTACCACTTTCTCTGGTTGAACCTAAATAAGCATATAGCTCTGAAGGTTTTAATCCTTTTATTCTTACCTTGTTGAATATAGGAAAAGTTGTTTTGTATTTTAAACTACAAAATTCCTTCACTTCCTTTCCTTGTAATGGCTCTTGCCCACCAAAATCATTACATGGGAATGCCAAAATTTCTAATCCCCTTGAATTAAATTTTTGGTATAATTCTTCCAATTGTCTCAACTGTGGTGTGAAACCGCATTCAGATGCCGTATTTACAATAAGCAAAACTTTCCCTTGGTACTTTGATATCGAAACCATTTCACCGTTAATGTCTTGCACTGAGATGCTATAAATATTCCTCATGTACTATCTAACATTAGGTTCTTCCATTTGTTTCAAATAATAAATGTTTCGCATGTTTATTACATCTAATGGTAAGGTTTGTTTTTTAATTAAGGAAAACTTGTGTATGATTGTATGTTTAGAGTTTATTGATAGATACATTGAATCCTGGTAAAATTTTTATTATTGACGATGATCGCTTAACCATTTTGGTTAGTGAAAGAATCTTGTTGAATTATGATGCAAGTCTTAATATATCGAGCTTTTTAAATGGGAGAGAAGCTCTTTCCTATTTTACCATGAACATTTTACCAGAGAATTCAATTATTCTACTGGATATCAATATGCCAGAATATTCTGGTTGGGATTTTTTAGATGAATATTCCCTACTTCCACTTCATACAAAAATATTCATGTTTACCTCAAGCATAGATGTGAAAGATTTAGAAAAATCTAAAACGTATACTAAGGTAAAAGGGTTTATCTCCAAACCCCTAACTGATGAGAAAATCAGACAATTATTAGAGGCCGCAACTTCTTAATAGTAATTGATTATTAGCGTGTTGTATTAATATATTTTCAAATACTTGTATATACAAATAATGTTTATACATTTGTATCGAAATTTAAACTATAAAAAATAAATCATATGAGTAACAAATGGTCAATTGACCCAACCCATTCAGAAGTTGAATTTAAGGTAAAGCACCTAATGATTTCAACCGTTAGCGGAAAATTTAGTTCATTTCAAGGAGAGGCTACTTCTTCAACAGATGATTTTTCAGATGCAGCTATTCAATTTAGTGCTGATATCAAATCAATCAGCACAGGAAATGAAATGAGAGATGGTCACTTAATGAGCGACGATTTTTTCAATGCAGATGCCTACCCTCAGTTAACTTTTGCTTCAACTTCATTTACAAAAAATGCAGATGGTGAGTATGCTTTAACGGGTGATTTAACCATTCGTAATATCACCAAATCTGTGAAATTAGAAGTGGCTTACAATGGCATGATGACTGATCCATATGGTAATCAAAAAGCAGGATTTGAGTTAAATGGTAAAATCAATAGAAAAGATTTTGATTTAAAATGGACAGCCACTACCGAAGCTGGCGGGATTGTAGTGAGTGATGAAGTAAAATTGGTTTGTAATATTCAATTGGTTAAATTAGCCTAATGTATTCAAACATCACATTTGGAAAAGGAATGAAGGCTGCCCTGCAAGGCGGCCTTGTTTCTGCTGGTATCAATATTTTTTGGTATGTAATTCTGGTAAACACAGTTGGCATAAGTAATTTACCCAAAGGGTTTGTTATGGCTATTGTATTTTCATCTATTTTGCCTTTAATAGTGGGCTCATTTGTGTATGTGTTATTGCTACGTAATTTCTTAAAAGGGAAACTACTCTATTATATTTTGGCAAGTGCCTTTGCTGTTTTTAGCATATTCCCTTCCTTCCAAACTGTTTTACCAGATGGATCTGTAGCTCCTGCTAATTTTGCCTTGTTAACAGTTCCTATGCACTTTATAGTTGCAGTTGTAGGGTCATACTTTTTTATCAAACGCACCTAATTTTTTTTCGGTCTGAACCGAGTTGCGCGCCATGAAACTACCCCATATCTCCATAAATTTCACTGCCACATTGCGCAAAGCAGTAATCATTTTATTTATCTTATTTAGTTCTTATATGACTCAAGCGAAAGATTCTATCATTTATGTTTTTGATCCCATGTGTGGCTGGTGTTATGGTTTTAGTGATATCATCAAAAATGCCTCGGTTAAATATGCCAATGATTTTCATTTTACCATTTTAAGTGGTGGCATGGTTGTAGGTGAACGTGAAGGCCCCATTGGTGATTTTGCAGATTATATATTAGGTGCATATCCTCGCGTAGAAGAATATTCTGGAGTTAAATTTGGTGAACCTTATTTGGCCAAACTTCGCGATAAGAGTTTATATTCTTCTTCGGTTATACCATCAATTGCTATTGAAGTATTTAAATCATATCACCCAATGCAAGCAATTTCCTTTGCCTCTGAGGTTCAAAAAGCGTATTTTTTTAAAGGTGAAGATTTAAGGAGTGATGCTGTATATGAGGCCTTAGCTATTAAATTTGGAATAAACCCTCAAGAGTTTTTGTTGAAACTTCACAGCGAAGAATTTAAGAAAAAAGCATTTGATGGATATGCAGAATCTCACCAATTCGGCGTTCAAGGTTATCCCGCAGTTTTAGCTATTAAAAATGGTAAATACTATGCTCTTACGCGTGGATTCACAGACGAAAAGAGTTTAACTGAAATGCTAGAAAAATTAAAATCCATGTAATGAATAGAAAGTCGTTTTTAAAGGCCGGCTTGTTATTGCCCTTTTTTAATATGAACCTAAAAGACTTCGAAAGTGAAATCATAGGTGATGCCCAAACCACCGAAATTATGCCAGCTATGTTTGTGGGCCATGGTAATCCTATGAATGCCATCACCGAAAATTTTTATACCAAAAAATGGCGCAGCATTGGAAGTAATCTACCCGCCCCCAAAGCCATTCTTTGTGTTTCTGCCCACTGGCAAACAAGAGGTACCTCTGTTACTTACATGGAAAAGCCTAAGACAATTCACGATTTTGGTGGCTTTCCGCAAGAATTATTTGATGCGCAATACCCAGCACCTGGCTCACCAATATTTGCCCAAAAAGCTATTGATGCGCTTAAGGCTGTGCATGTAACTAAAGATATGGAGTGGGGCCTCGACCACGGTTGTTGGAGTGTTTTAAAGCCCATGTTTCCACAAGCAAATATTCCTACCTTTCAATTAAGCCTAGATTATAACCTCAGCCCAGCACAGCATTTTGCTTTGGCTTCTCAATTACAATCGCTCAGAAGTAAAGGAGTATTAATAATTGGGAGCGGTAATATTGTGCACAACTTAGGTCGTTTAAATTGGGGAGGTAAGCCATTTGATTGGGCAATTGAATTTGACCAGTTGAGTAAAAAGCTCATGAATGATGGGAATTTTAAATCCTTAGTTGATTACCCAAAATTGGGTCAGGCCGCTCTTTTATCTATTCCTACCAACGAACATTTCTTGCCTCTCTTATACATTCTTGCGCTGAAGCAACCCAACGAATCGCTCTCCTTTTTCAATGAAAGCATAGATTTAGGGTCTGTTTCCATGACCAGCGTTATGTTAGGTAAACAATAGTCCAATTTAATTTACCAATTCAGCAAATGGTGAATAAATTGGAGAAGGCTTCTTACGCTACCTTTTTATTTTTGTAGTGTGTATGCCATTGTAGATATAGAAACCACGGGAGGCCACGCCACCCAGAACAGAATTACTGAAATTTCTGTTTTTATCCATGATGGAGAAAAAGTGGTAAACCACTTCGAAACACTTGTTCATCCAGAAATGCTTATACCACCTTACATTCAGGCGTTTACTGGTATTAGCAATGAAATGGTTGCCAATGCGCCCAAATTTGCCTCCATTGCAGAGCAGTTATTTGAGTTGTTAAAAGACAATATTTTCATTGCACACAATGTAAACTTCGATCATAGCTTTATCAAAAATCAATTGCTCGAAAGTGGCTATGATTTAAACGTTAAAAAACTCTGTACCGTTAGGTTAAGCAGGAAAATAGTTCCTGGTCACCGTTCTTACAGCTTGGGAAATATTTGTGCAGCACTTGGGATTCATTTAGAAAATAGACATCGCGCAGGTGGTGATGCCTTGGCTACTGTGAAACTTTTTGAATACCTGCTCAAAAACGACTTGGAAAATCATATCGACGATTCATTGAAGCGTGGCTCTAAAGAACAAGTATTGCCACCTAATGTAAATAAATCTGATTTTGAAAAATTGCCTAAATCTCCAGGTGTTTATTATTTTGTAAATGATAAAGGCTTGGCTGTTTATGTTGGGAAAGCAAAGAATATTAGAAGTAGGGTAGGTACTCACTTTAGCGGAGATTTAAAAGGCAAGCAAAAACAAAATTTCATGCGTGAGGTGTTTGGATTTAGTCATACGCCAACTGGTAATGAATTATTAGCCATTTTACTTGAAAGCCATGAAATACGTCGACTTTGGCCAGATGAAAACCGCGCGCAAAAGAGGGTTCAACAGGTGTATGGTTTGTTTGATTATTTGGATCAAAACAACAAAATACGTTTTGGAATTGATAAGGTAAGAAAAGATCAAAAGCCTTTGGTTACTTTTAGTACACATGCCGCAGCTTTAGATTACCTAAATGGCCTCATAGAGCAATACGGACTTTGTCCCAAATTATGTAATTCCCAAACCAACAAAGCAGACTGCATTCAAGTGCAACATAATATATGCGATGGGTACTGCTTGGTTCAGACCAACCCTGCTGCATATAATGCCAAAGCCCAAACATTTTTTGATGAGTTAATGGCAGAGAAGAAGACCTATTATATTGTTGGTAAAGGCAGGAACTACAAAGAACAATGTGTAATTACCTACGAGCCCGGAGAATCTATTGGATATACTTTTGTTTCTAACAAGGAGGCAATAGATTTTACTTCCTTAAGAGAATCACTTATACCAATGAAATTAAATAGTCTAATGGAGTCTGTATTGTCTCCTGTTGTAAGCGGAGAAAAGAGCAAAGGATACAAAGTATACACCCAAATGAAAATGGCTGTTGGCTTTTAACTAAAACAAGTAACCAGCTTTTATTCCAGCCCTAATGCCAAATCCATTGGTAAGCGGATTTTCCTTAAATGAGGTTACATCATATTGTTTCATCAAATCATCGCTCACATTGTTTGAATACCTAATTGGCTTGCTAAGATAGGCCCCAAAAAAGCACTCTAAAAGGTATTTGTTTTGATAAATTCTGCGGTAACCTTTAATAAATCCTATGCTAACTCCAGCCATGTTTTCCTTAATAGGTATAAGAATGTTGCCAGTGCTCGAATCTTGCTTTACACGTCTATATTCATATTGACTGTATCTTAAAAAATAGGAATCGAACCAGCCGTTTAATTTGCCTTTTTTGAGTTCATAATTTCTAAAATCGAGGCTATAGGTAAAACCTTTTACAGCGGTATATCTTTTTTCATTGTTGTCTAATACAAGTTGCGTCATGCTCAGTCCATTTTCTACTCCCCATCTTGGGTGAAAGGTGTATTCATGACTCGCATTAAGGGTGGCAACAAACGGACTTAATATGTTGACTTTAACCATGTGGTTTTTGACTTGACTTATTTCCAACTTTTTTACTTGAGCAAATAGGCTATTAAATTGGCTCAAATACATAATTAAAAGTAGGGTCGATTTTACTTGTTTCATGCTAGTTAAATCTATAACCAATATTTAACCCAGAACGTATAAAAATTCCATTGATGGGGCCAATCCACTCTTGCATTAGTTGGCTGTTTTTATAGCCCTCTTTAAAGAAACCAAAATTTACGCTTGGCCCAAGGTAAAACTCTAGGGTTAGCCTATCCATTATTACCAATTTTCTTCCTAACACAATGCCAATAGAATTGGTGTTAAAAACATAGCTGTTGTTCCATCCTTTCTCAACCATGTATTGATATTTAATAAAAGGCTCAAGAAAATAACTAGAGGCCAATTGTGGGGTAAAATAATCTCTATACCCTGCCGCAATGCCAAAACCTTTTAATTCTTTGGCGTATAAGAAATCAAATACATAAGCATTTACATTTATGGAATTGCCTTTGCTGCTGTATTTCTCATAATGCATATTAAATGAACCGTAAGCCAAACCTAGTCCTTGAAACTTGATTTCCTTTTTGTAAAAAAAGGGTGTTTCAAGTCGTTGACTCATTGCCATTAAAGGCATAAGGAATACGATTGCAATTAAAATGGCTCTCATGCAGGCAACTTATACCCTCTTAAAAATTCTTGAACCTCCATACGTTTTTTAGATTCCATTTGAAGCTGGTTTAAATGTATAAAACCATTTGCACAAGTCACCTTCAAATAAGTTTTTCCATCACTTACTATTTGCCCTGTTGGAAGTTCGTGATTTTCTCTTTCAAATACCGCAGCAAATACTTTCACTATTTTGCCATCTAACATAAACCAAGCAGCAGGGTAGGGGTTCATTCCCCTAATCAAATTAATGATATTTTTACCCTCCTGCTCCCAATTGATGAGGCAGTGTTCTTTAAAAATTTTAGGAGCAATCTTTCCGGAACCTTCTTGTTGGGGTATACCCTTGCTTTGACCCGACTCAATTAACTTGAGTGATTTTACAATTACCTGTGCACCCAGATGCATTAGGGTGTCATGTAATTCACCCGCTGTGGTATCATCGCCAATTTCGCACGATTCTTTTAATAACAAATCCCCACTGTCTATTTCATGCTTTAGGAAAAAGGTTGAAACACCACTTTCTTTTTCACCCTGAATAATTGCCCAATTAATAGGCGCGGCGCCTCTATAATCTGGTAATAAAGAAGCATGCAAATTAATTGTACCTAATGGAGGCATATTCCAAACAACCTCTGGTAGCATTCTAAAGGCAATCACTACTTGAAGGTCGGCTTGCAAATTTTTAAGCTCTTGCAAAAACAGAGGGTCTCTTAACTTTTCAGGCTGTAAAACTTTCAGGCCATGGTCTATTGCATATTTTTTCACTGGTGAAAATTGCAATTGCATGCCTCTTCCTGCGGGTTTATCTGGCGCGGTTATTACACCTACAACTTCAAAACCCGCATCTAATATTGCATGTAACGACGCAACAGCAAAATCTGGTGTTCCTAAAAAAACTACTCTCATTCAAAAAAGCCTATGGAGTGGAAATATTCATTTCTTGTAATAAATGGTCTGCTTTGGCAACTTTTTGCACTGTCCAAAGTACATACCTAATGTCAACTGCAACACTTCTACTATAGGCTTCATTCCATGCATAATCATTGATAGTGGCTGTATATGCCCTATCAAAATTAACACCCACTAAGCTACCATCTGCATCCATTACCGGACTTCCACTATTTCCGCCCGTTGTATCTAAATTGTATAAGAAGTTAACCGGTAAATCATTTAAGCCAGGATGTAAAAATGCACCGTAATCCTTAGCGGCATATAATTCTTTAATTGCATCTAATAACTCATAATCAACCTTATCTTCTTTTTCTATTACACCTGTTAGCGTGGTAAATGGTTTGTTGTATTCTCCATCATTAGGGTAATAACCTCTTATAAATCCATAGGTGAATCGCAAAGTTCCGTTAGCATCTGGTATAAATTGCTTTTGTTGGTATGCGCTTTTAGCATCGGCGTACCTTCCCAATAAAGCGTTGAGTTGACCTTCTCTTTTTCTATCTATTTGGTCGTAATAGTTCATCTCTAAATTAATGTCATGGCCAATCTGAAGCATTCCATACTTTAATTTAGTAAATGCAGCAGAGCTATCGGCCAATAATTTCAGCATAAAGTCTTTGTCACTTAACTTAGTTTTTTTGTACCATAAACGAATGGCTTTTTCACGCGCTTCTGCGGTAGGGTTTTCTTTATAAAAATTCTCAATGGCCGAAACCTTATTATTTCCATCATTTTGGTGTGCATCTTCAAACATTTTTAACAAGCCAGCAATTTCAAATTCAGGATCCATTTGGCCATATAATTTTTGGAATAACACTTTTAATTTAGGAACCTGAATACTTAAGAAATTTTGCTTTTCTGTTTTTCCTCCAGCTTCTCTGTAAGCTAAGGCATAATTGTCAATAGCTGCAGCCATTTGTAGGGTCGGAGCTACATTGTATACATAGTCAAAAAATAAATTCCTAGGTGCATTATTGATGATATCGTCGTAAAGTTTATTAATCTCTGGTAATACTTTACCATATTGTTTATTTAGGTTAGGGTCTGATTCCAAAAAAGCCTGCATGCGTTTTTCTTCCTCAAATTTCTTTTGGGTCAAACCAACCCTTCTAAAGCCTTGTAGTTTGCCTTTATAGTTCTTAGTAGTATTGGCCAAAGATTTAATTTTACCAGCATATTTAATTTGCAAGCTATCACTGTTTTTACCCATCTCTTCCATTTTGTTAATTTGCCAATCAAACAAATCACTTACATACTTAAGCATATAGTTTTCATGGTATTTATAAAATGAAGCTGGCTGATTTCTGAAGGTCCTACCAGGATATCCTAAAATAAATACAAAGTCGTTTTCATTGATTCCTTTGCTGTTAATTTTCAAGAATTTTTTAGGCTTAAAAGGAACATTGTTGGGGCTATATTCTGCTGCAGAACCATCAGGAGCTACATATGCGCGTAAAAAGGCAAAATCGCCACTGTGACGAGGCCATACCCAATTGTCTTTCTCCCCTCCATATTCGCCAATACTACGCGCAGGAACATAAACTATACGCACATCTTTGAGTAATTGATAACGGAACAACACATAAGTCTTGCCAGTAAACATTTCAGACACCTCACATTGAAGGCCAGGGTTCTTTTTGTTTTCTTCTTCTGTTATGCGTTTAATATTTGTGGCAATGATTTGTAAGCGTTGAACTGGATCATTGGTGCTTTGGGTTCCCATTAATACCTGATCCGATACATCTGCATAGCTGGCAGTAATCTTACATACAAGGCCTTTTGCTTGAGCTTCTCCGGCTTTATCCTTGGCCAAAAAGCCATTTTTAATATAGTTGTTTTGAACCGTACTCATGGCAGCCACAAAACCAAAAGCACAATGATGATTTGTTACCATTAAGCCATCGGAAGAAACAAAAGACCCTGTACAACCACCAACACGTACAATGGCATCTACCAAACTTACTCCATTTGGGTTGTATAAGTCAATGGGCTCCATTCTTAAACCCGCTTTTTTGAGGTCAATGTTTTTCACCTCAGACATAGGAAACATTCCCTCGTCTGCTTTGTGACTACTAAAAACCAATACAATACTTGTAAAAATGAAAGTTAATAAGATTTTCTTCATAGGTTGCGAAGATAAGAATTTGATTGAAGGTTGAGATTTACGACTGAGATTTGTCTTTTCATTCTTTTATGAATTGTTTCTCGGCCAAAAGAAAAGGTCTTTGTGGCACCAGAGCATTCGTTAATATGATTTTGTCTGCCAGTAAAAGGTCTGTATACATACATTTTTTTTCTTGAACCTCTACTTGCTCCATAAATAATTCCCTGCCAATTCCGGCTATACAGCCTGCATTTAAAGGTGGTGTGAACCAATGATTATTTTTATGCCAAAAGATATTGCTGGAACTTGCCTCAATAATTTCTTCTGAGGTATTGGTAATTAAGGCATCTTCTAGTTCATTCTCTTGAGCCCAAATTTTTGCCATCACATAAATAAGTGCATTTCCCGTTTTCAAATTAGAAAGGGGTCCTGGTGCCTTTTGTTGCTCAAGGTACACCGCTCCTTTTATGGCCTTGTATTCATTGGATATTTCAAAATTAGCTATTTCCACCTCAAATTGGGTTTCGTGGTTTTGCGGTAAATAAAGCCCTTCAGCAGTTCTGTATAACACAAAGCGCATTCTTTGAGCCTTTGAATGTGGGTTTTTAAGTAGAAATTCACCCAATTCATGTTCCAAAACTTCAACGAACTTTTCCTCATTTAACCCACATAAATCAAATTTCAGTGCCTGTGCGCCATGTGCTAAACGCTTGTAATGACGGAGTATATGGGGTATTTTACCTCCAGATGCCAGAATTGTTTCGAATAGTAAATCACCATAAAGGTATGCTCTTCTCATGAAATTGATTTGTTCGTTGACTTGTGAATCCTACATTTGCCTCACCAAAATTAATATAATTCGTATGAAAAAGGTTTATATCGTGTCTGCAACACGTACTCCAATCGGTGCTTTTAATGGCAGCCTTGCTGCGGTTACTGCTCCTCAACTAGGCGCTGTAGCTATCAAAGGTGCTTTGGCCAAAGCCGGAATTTCGCCAGAAATGGTTGAAGAAGTTTTTATGGGAAATGTTATTTCTGCAGGTATGGGTCAGGCACCAGCTACCCAAGCCATGATTTACGCAGGAATTCCAAATACAGTTCCAGCAACTATCGTAAACAAAGTGTGCGCATCTGGCTCTAAAGCTGTAATGATGGCTGCCCAAAGCATTATGTTAGGAATAAACGATATAGTGGTTGCAGGAGGAATGGAAAGCATGAGTAATATTCCTTATTATTTAGATAAGGCACGTAATGGTTACCGCCTCGGTCATGGTACCGTTTTAGATGGTATGGTGAAAGATGGTTTGTGGGATGTATACAATGATTACCACATGGGTTCAGCCGCTGAATTGTGTGCAAGAGAATATAAAATTAGTCGTGAAGACCAAGATGCTTTTGCGGTTGAAAGTTATACCAGAGCCCAAGCAGCCTATGCAAACAATGCCTTTGCGAATGAATTGGTTTCAGTTGAAATTCCTGTGAGAGGTAAAGATCCAATAGTGGTAAGTGTAGATGAAGAATACCTCAAAGTGAATTTTGATAAAATGAAAACCCTTCGTCCGGCTTTTGAAAAAGAAGGTACAGTAACTGCTGCCAATGCTTCTAAATTGAACGATGGAGCAAGTGCATTGGTCTTAATGAGTGAGGAAAAGGTGAAAGAACTTGGTTTGAAACCAATGGCTCAAATTATTGGATTTGGAGATGCGGCACATGCACCTGAATGGTTTACCACCGCGCCATCTTTGGCTGTCCCTAAAGCACTTAAAATGGCTGGAGTGGATATCAAAGATGTTGATAGTTTTGAATTAAACGAGGCATTTTCTGTGGTTGGTTTGGTTAATACTCAAATCATGGGTCTTGATGCCAAGAAAGTAAATCCTCGTGGAGGAGCCGTTGCCCTTGGTCACCCATTGGGTAGCTCTGGTTCAAGAATTTTGGTTACGCTTGCCCATCAGTTGCAACAAGAAGGTAAACGCTATGGTGTTACTGGTATTTGTAATGGCGGTGGTGGCGCTTCTGCTATTGTGATTGAAGCTGTAAAATAATTATCTTTAAGCCGCAAAGTCTTTAAGCCTAATTGGTTTTCCTAGATTTTGCGGCTTTTTTATACCTTTTCCTCTACAAAATCGTTTGCCAAATGATGAAATATTTCAAATTCCTTTTGATTCTACTTGCACTAGGTACACAAGTAAATGCGCAGAAAATTGATAGTTTGCTGTGGGATTCATTGCATGATTATGAGTTAAGGTTAAGCGGATTGAGTTATAATATGGTCCGTAATTTTGATGAAGAAGTGCGCATCACTTCTGGAAGAAATTTTATCAGACAAATGGGAAGAGCCTTGCGCATAGAGGGGTCTTATTATTACCCTTTCGACTCATTGAAAAATCTTATGATTGTTCATGCACCCGACGATTTGTTTAGAATATTCACTTGGAACGTAGCCACCAACGACGAAAAATTTAGGTATTTTGGTGTCATTCAAATGAATCCTGAAAAATTGGCTAAACTGAATAAAAAAGAAGAATTGTTTCAGAATTTCTATCCGCTCATTGATCGCAGCGACAGCATAGATAATTATTTGTTCAGAGAAACAGATGCCTCCCATTGGTTTGGCGCAACCTATTATAAAGTGCTCAAGAATACTTATAATAAAAAAGATTATTACACCGTATTGGGCTGGGATGGTGCAGATTCGCTCATCAACAGAAAAGTGGCCGATGTAATTACTTTCCGTGAAGGTCAGCCCGTTTTTGGTGCAAGAATATTCGACCTAAAACGCAAACAAGTTTTTTACCGCATGGTATTCCAATTTAATAACCAAGCCACCATGGCCTTGCGTTATGATGAAAAAAGGAAAATACTGATGTATGAAAATATTGTGCCCGATAAACCCTCTAATGCCGCCTTGTTTGAGCATTACTACCCTGATGGGAGCTTTGATGTATTGATGTGGAAGAATGGGGTTTGGGAAAAACAACCCGGGCTCATTGAAAATTAAAGGCTATCCTATAGAGGCTCTCCTCAAACGGTCGTTTATGGCACGACCCAAATGTTCATCTGGAAAAATCTCTGCTACAATCAACTTTTTGTTCATTTCGTCTGCCTTCCTTATTGCAGAAAATAATTTTTGAGCAGCCTCATTCAAATCTCCTGATTCGCTTAAAATAATCTGGTTATTTATTGGAATTTCTGGTAAATACCGGCTGAACCGAATACAAGCCAAATCTTCAATAGGCAGATGATTTGGTAGGTCATTGGGCAGTCCTAATGCCATTGGCGTTTTTGGTGCGTAGTGCCTAGAAAGCATTCCTGGTGCTTGCGGATTCTCGTTGTTTAACAGAGAATCTTTTTTCAATTTGAACCCTAATGTATCTTCTATTTCTTCCACACTTAATCCTCCCAAACGAAGGAGTTTTGGCTGCTGAGGATTCACAAAAGAAATAATGGTAGATTCAAGTCCAATATGGCATTCACCGCCCTCCAAAACAGCTCCTATCAATCCACCTAACTGCTTTTCAACATGGATAGCTTGAGTTGGACTTACGGTTCCAGATAAATTAGCACTTGGTGCCGCAAGAGGAAAAACTAGTTTTGAAAGAAGGGATAGCGTTACCGCATGGTTGGGAATTCTTATGGCCACACTTGTATGTCCGGCAGTAATAATATCTGGAACCTTATTTGATTTTGGAACCACAAAAGTGAGTGGTCCTGGTGAAAATTTATCCGCAACTTTTAATGCTTCCTTTGGTAATTCTAAACCCCAAGAAGTGAACTTTTCCCAACTATTACTATGTAAAATTAGGGGGTTAAATTGAGGCCTATTTTTTACCTCATAAATTTTTGCAATAGCATTACCATCAAAGCCATTGGCCGCCAAACCATATACAGTCTCAGTAGGAATAGCAACCAACTCGCCTTTTTGGAGTAGGTCTGCAGCCAATTGAATATCTGTAATAATCATGTGATGGTTTTTGTAACTTTTTCTTTGAGCAATTACATAAAAAATCCCCGGTATTTTAGAAAAAAAATACCGGGGATTTGAGTTGATTTTTTTTAGTTGAACCTAGGTGATACAACCAATTCTTTACTACCAGGGGTGTATACATAAAATCCTTCTCCAGATTTTACACCAAGAATTCCAGCAGTTACCATGTTAACCAATAGCGGGCTTGGAGCATATTTAGTATCTCCTAAACCATCATACAACACATTCATAATGGCTAAACAAACATCTAAGCCAATGAAATCAGCCAATTGTAATGGCCCCATTGGATGCGCCATACCCAACTTCATCACTGTATCAATAGATTCTACTGTACCTACACCACTCTGTAAACAAATGATGGCTTCATTAATCATAGGCATCAAAATACGATTGGCAATAAAACCTGCATAATCATTGGCTTCTGCAGGGATTTTTCCAATGGCTTTTGAAAGATTTACAATAGCCAAACTCACTTCCTTTGAAGTTTTATAGCCATTAATTACTTCTACCAATTTCATTACTGGCACTGGATTCATAAAGTGCATACCAATAACCTTTTCAGGACGTTTGGTTACACTGGCTATTTTAGTAATTGAAATAGAAGAGGTGTTTGACGCCAAAATGCAATGCGAAGGTGCATACTCATCAATTTGTTTGAAAATATCGAGTTTGATATTAATGTTTTCACTTGCTGCCTCAACGATTAAATCTGCGTTGGCACTGGCATCTTTTAAGCTGGTGAAAGTGGTAATATTTGCCAAAGTAGCCAATTTTGTTTCTTCGGTAATGCTACCTTTGCTTACCATTCTGTCAAGGTTTTTGCCAATGGTTTCAATGGCTTTCTTCAATTGAGCTTCGTTTACATCAATTAAATTTACCTTGTAATTGTTTTGTGCAAACACATGTGCAATACCGTTGCCCATGGTTCCTGATCCTATAACTGTTATGTTCTTCATTTTGCTGTAATTGCAGCGCAAAAGTAAAAAAGCCTTCTTATTAAAAAAGTTTTCTTATCAATCTATTTGTTCACAGGAAAATATTATGTTTGAAACAATGCTTAAAAAAATTATTATTCTCCTGTTTGTTAGTTTGTTAGGTAACAATCTTTTTTCTCAAACAGAAGGGTGCGCTACCCAAATGCCCGCGCAAAAAATGAAGGCTTTGCGCCAATTTCAACAGCAATTAGAAATAGGGCAAATTCCATTAGGTAAAAAGGCCACTAAATATGTTCCAATAAAAATTCATATCATAGGCAATAACCAGGGTTTGGGGTATTATGCAGTAAGTTCTTTGTTGCAAACTTTATGTGAATTAAATGAGCGATTTGCTCCAGTAGGGTTTCATTTTTTTCTTGCTGATTCTATCTCATACATAAACAACGATGATTTTTATAAAGGTGATATGGACGCTATATACACCAATGCAGATGGCTATAAACTTAATGGGGCTGTAAATGTATTTTTCCATGGGGTAGGTATGCAATGGTGTGGGGTGTATTTTGGTGGTTTAGATGTGGTGTTTATTAAAAATAGCTGTCAAGGTCCCAATGCTACAACCCTTGCTCATGAGTTGGGACATTTCTTTGGTTTGCCTCATACCTTTTTTGGATGGGAGGGAGGAGGTGCGCCCGGTGAAATAGAGAAAATAGATTTAACCAATTGTAGAACTGCCGGGGATGGATTTTGTGACACCAAAGCCGATTATGTTTCTAGCAGATGGGGTTGCCCTTTGCCTTATTTATTGAAAGATCCTAATAATGTTTTGTTCAGACCAGATAGCTCCATGTATATGAGTTATTCTTCAGATTATTGCCAATCTAGGTTCAGTGCAGAACAAATGGAAGCCATGCGAAACGACCTCAATACAAGAAATATTGAAGCCATTTCTACTGACCTAACCAAACTGCCACCACCTCAAAAAATAGTGCCCTCGCCTAACCAAAAGGCGGTAAATGCAAAAAATGCTACCTTACAATGGAATAAAATACCTGGTGCAATGGCCTACCACGTGCAAGTAGCAAGATTTGGTGATTGGTCTATTCTCAATTTTGATAAATTGGTATTTGATACCACTGCTGTGGCAAGTTTATTTGGCACTTGGCCTTATGCATGGAGAGTAAGGGCAATAACTGCCGGGAATACCTGTTCTGAATTTGGAGCGGTTGATACATTTGAAACCAAAGAAATTCCTGCAAATATTTCACCTGCATTGTATGAAAAGGATGCATGGTTTTTTGCCAATCCTATCACAGTAGGAGAGTCTCTTGTTATCCAACCCCAAGGTGATTATGATATCAACGTTTGGAATGAATGGGGCGCTAAAATTGACATCGGTTCAGACCGAAATAACATTACATTAAATGACCCAGGTTTGTATTTTGTAGGGATTAAAAAACAGGATTCTTTTGTTGTGAAGCGACTAATAGTGTTGCAAAATCCTTGACATCTGCGGGGCTATTAAAACTTTGTAGAATTTGAGCATTTTCAGGCACAATTTTTAAGCAATCTATTTGGTTTAAGAAATTGGTAAGAGATAGTTTTCCCTCTGAGAATTCAAGCCTTATTTGTTCAATATCATCGGGGTGGTATGCTGCTAACAAGCACTCTGGTCTTTGTTCGTAGAAATTGTAATAACAACATGTTTCTGTTATGGCCAAATAACTATTGGCTAACATACGTAGATGAGGTAATTGAACCAATGGGTAATCGCAACCAATTAATAAAATGGCCTTACCTTCTAGTTCTTTTGCAGCGCTAAGTAAACCACTCATTGGCCCAGCATTGGAAAATACTTCTGTATCGAACAAAAGGGGAGCGCCTTCAGGAAATAGGTGGGATTGTTCTGCTTTACAGGAAAAGTAACAAGGTATGCCTAATTGATCCATATTGGCTTGTATTTGCTGGAACTGGGGTACGCCATGGTAGTTTAACAAAAACTTAGGTTCGCCCATTCTGCTACTATTGCCACCACATAAACAAACTGCCACTAAATCTGGTGTTATGGCCGACCTTGGCATTTCTGCATGTGAGTTGAAATAGTCTGTTAACTCATCTGAATCACAGATTTCAAGATTCTTGCCCTTAATAAATATTTGAAATCCGCTCATTGTGGATGGAATTTTACGAGCAAGATAATAGTACTAAATGAATAATTATGTGAAGAAATTATTAGGTTTTGCACTTACTTCTTTTTTGAAGTCTTTTGCTCTAAAGATTGAAGTTTCTCTTTCAAGAACTGTATCACTTCGTATTGAGATTTTACCAAGAGTTGAAGCTGCTCAATTTCTTTTTGGAATTGCACAATTGATTCATTTTGTTTATGGGGTCTTAGAGGCTCATAATATTCTCTGGGTTCATTCATTTCATTCATGATTTCATCTGGACTTACCCCCAATACCTTGCAGATGTCTCTTAAGGTTTGGTAACCCACTTTGCCTTTTTGTTCAATATTGCTAATTAGAGGGCGGGTCTTGTGAACTTGATCTGCTAATTCCTCTTGGGTAATCCCCTTACTTAAACGCAATATTTTCAATTTTAACCCCAAATGCATGCTGCAATTTGAATGATTAAAAATTTACATTATCGAAATAATACTATCAAAATAATAAATTAGTTGTTAAAATGATACCAATTGAAAGTGTCAATTTGCGAGCAAAAAACAAATTGACACCATGAAAAAAACAACCATTGCACTTATTTCAATCCTTGTTTTGTGCGCAGGGGCTTGCAAAAAGCAAGAAAGATCAATGAAAAATAGTGAGCAAGCAAATGATAACAATGCTGCATATACTATTGTTAAAAAGTTTATTCAAATGAGCAAACAACCCCTTGAAAGCAGAAATAAGACCTCTGAATGGGTCCCTGCAGATAGTGTGTTATATTATGCGAACGTCTTATCCTCTGCCTTCATTACAGATTGTGATTCTATGTTATTAGATTTTGTGGATAGCTCGTACCAATTGAATTTGCTGCCTAGTTCAACTAATGTGATGGCTTTTTCGAGTCTGTGTTCGCAAATCATTTCATTGAAAAGTAGTCTCCAAGGTTGGCTTGATCCAAATGAAAGAATGTATTCTATTAAAATTGACCCTTCGGCAAATCAAGGCACACAAATTATTAGAATTATGAAAGGAAGAATGTCATTTGGATTAGCCTTAGGAAAAGCAATCAACCCCAGCACTGGGATGAATTACTTTGCCCCTGGAACCAATTACCGAATGGGTTATGGAAATGAAAGAAATTTTACTCCAATAGGAGGAGGACTTCCCTATGTAATTGGCGGGAGAGACCCTATTGAAAATACACCCACCATGGGGAATGGATTGGTGTTAGAGGCATGGGGTAAATATGTTTGGTATGGTGGCGCAAGCACGAATAACCTTCCAACAGGAAGTGTTGGACCTGCAGGTGCTGCTAAAATGTTAGAGACCTATGGGAATAATAATATTTTTAATACCATTGGTTGGCCGGCCGCGGCTCCACAAGGGTATAAGTATGTATATACCGAAATATCAAATGATAACTTGTTTGATTATAAAACTACCTTCATTAAAGATAACCCGTGGTATAATTCTAACCAACTCACAGATAGATCTACTCAGTTATTTCCATCTGTTATCATGTCAAAGTTTTGTAGTGGTTCAGAGTCTATCACAAATCTAACGGCAACGGCAAATCCTACCTATTCTGTCTGGCAACCTATTCAACTTACGTCAAATCAATTAAATTATTATTTAAATAAAATCCCTTCTATTTATTACAAAGCACGTGCTTTGGATGTAAATCCAAATAGGGTTTTCTATCGATTAGATATTATTCCAATTTACAATCCAAACGAAATTAACTGTTCAAATATTTGTTATCCAGAGATGTTATTTTCTAACACAATGCAACACTTTACTCCTTTTGATTTAACCTATTTTCCTGATGCCTGCGTAAAACTGAAGTACAAGTACCTATACAAATTTAGGTTTGCAAAAAGGACAATCGTGCCAGATCCTAATGCTTATGTTCCAGGTTTTTAATATTGATTACAATGAAATTACTTAATTTATTTTTACTATTTGTATCGGCTTTTCCGGCATACTCCCAATCGATTTTTTGGAAGGAAGCAATGCCAAATAATTATACCAAAACTTTTGATGAAGAATGGATAGATGCCAAGCAACTTGACATAAATACACTTCTTTTTTTGGGTCTTGTGGAAGCAAAGTCAGATTCAAGTCAATCTATTTACTGGTATAAAACCAATCTTAATGGCGTTGTGTTAGATTCCACTATTCATCAACTTCCAGTTTCAAAATATTTCAAAATATTTGGGTTTGAAATTGTAAATAACATGCTTCAAATTTATGGTGTATCGGGCCGGAAAATGAAGTATGGAGTTATGGATACAATGTTAATGCAGAATGTAGAATTGTTTTCATTTGACAAGAGTTTACATTTTTCTGAAAACAGAACGCAAACCTATCCTACTATATACCCATATAACATTAGCAGTTTGAGTTATAAGTCCAAACTAGGCGGCGGTTTTTATGGTGCATTTGTCATTAACTTTTATCCTGGGCCTTTTTATTCAGGTAAACTTAATAACTTACTTACATGTTACTATACATTGGAAACAAATGGAAATTTTGACCATCTTTATTTGGATACGCTATACCATAAACCGGGTAAAGATTCTAGTATCGCATTATTTAATCCAAATGTGGTTTCAAAAGAAATCATTCAACTTTCAGATAATAAATTTGTAAGCGTTAAATCTGGAGGTGATTGGGGCGGTGAACAATTCAGAGTTTTTGATTCAACCCTGCGTGAAATACCTACATTTGGATGTAATTATTTTGAAGATAATCCTTCAAATCCTTCATCAGTGGCTGGTCCTCCAATTGGCCTTATGAAAAACCCAGAAGATCCAAGTTTGTTCTTCATGGCTGGTAAAAATATAGGTGGAAAATATCAGGGCTTATTTATAGGCAACTATACCATTGATTCTGTTTTTATGAATCCGGTGGATACCTTTATTCCTTCAATTGGCAACAGGAAAATTAATGTATTTATGCCAGGAAATCCATTGTTCATTTCCCCTGCATTAAACAATTGTTTGGACCGTTTATATGACAATGGGTTAACAATTGCCTATATGACTAATTATAGAAAGGAAACGTATGGGTTTGAACCCTTCATTGGCAAAGATTCTCTGCTCATTGCACGATTCGATAAGAATTTGAATTCTGTTTATTTACGTTATTTTGAAAATGGTGAAAAGATTACACTACTTCAAGTACGCGCCCTTTCAGATTTAAGTACATTGTTGATAGGTTATACCCGTAATCAAATTAATGACTCATTAAATAAGTCTAAAGATTATTTTGCCATCAAGGTAAAAGCAGATGGATCCATCACGGGTTTGAGTCAGCTCCAAAGTGCAAAAGCAATTGCATGTGTTTTTCCTAATCCATTTAATGGTTCAGTTTCGGTTCGAACCGAATACCCCGTGCTTGCATTTAACCTATTTGATGAGACTGGAAAATGTGTGGGTCACTTCAGTGGTTCTGGCCATGAAAATATCCTTCAATTGGACCAACTAAACACTGGTTTCTATATTATTCATATTACTTATGCCAACCATGAAAGTAGTTGGGTTAAATTAGTAAAAGAGTAATCCCATTAAGTAAATTCCCATAAGTATGTTGTTCAAGTGGCCTTTGTTTCAGTATCAATTCATCCTACTCTGTTTGCTCATTTTATTGAGAGATATTGTTGGACAAACCTCTTGGATGGAAACAAAATTTATAGACAACATGCTTATGGGCGTTTTGTTTTTTTGGGTCACTTTCACCCTTTTCAAAAAAATAAAGCTAAGTGAACGCTTGCTCTTTTGTATTGTGCTTGCTGTTAGTTTTACTTTATTATGTCAACCTACCCAATTGCTGCGTGGTTTTTGGCTTTTTATGTCTGTTGATTTGGTGGATTATTTTCTCATAAGCTTCACCGTTTTTTTGGGAAGCTTGCTAGCCTATCTTCTCTTGTTATGGAGCATCAATAAAGCGCTAATGGGTTAAATAACAACTAAATCAGCATCTATTTTTTGGAGCTTTTTTTCAAAAATCTCATTGACAAAAGATGGATCATAAGCGGTTTTAACTTTTACGTAATTACTGGTAAAACCATACATTACATCTCCATCATTTTCCGCTTCCCACAATACCGGAAACGATTTTCCTAATTGCTGCTCATAAAAGAACCTTCGTTTCTTGTCGCTCAAAATATGCAGCATTTTACTTCTTTCATTTCTAGTGCGCATTGGTACTTTACCTGGCAGTTTGTAAGCTGTGGTATTTACCCTTTCGCTGTATGTGAAAACGTGCAAATAAGAGATGTCAAGCGCATTCAGGTAATTATATGTTTCTAAAAAGAGTTCATCTGTTTCTCCAGGGTACCCAATGATCACATCCACCCCAATACAACAATGAGGCATCAACGATTTGATTTTTTCTATTCTTGAGGTGTACAAGGCTGTATCATATTTTCTTCGCATGCTTTTGAGCAGCTCGTCGGATCCAGATTGTAAGGGAATGTGAAAGTGAGGAACAATAGTTTTGCTTTTAGAGGCAAACTCTATGATTTCATCAGTTAATAAGTTTGGTTCAATGCTACTTACACGCAAACGCTCCAGGCCTTTAACTTCATCTAATGCCTTCAATAATAGGTAAAAATTCTCTTTCCCACCATTACCAAAATCACCTGTATTTACGCCTGTTAATACAATTTCCTTGGTGCCTTGTGCTACAATTTCTTCAGCCTGTTTTATCACATTAGCAATACTGTCGCTTCTGCTAGCACCTCTTGCCAATGGAATGGTGCAAAAAGAACAGAAGTAGTCACAGCCATCTTGCACCTTCAAAAAAGTTCTGGTGCGATCGCCTATAGAATAGGAGGCATGATACTCCAATACTTCCTTTATCTTACCTTCCTTTACCTCGGCTTTCTCTTTCTTTTTTCCATCACCCAAATAGGTATGAATATTGAATTTTTCTGCAGCCCCAAGCACTAAATCAACCCCTTCAATATTGGCTATTTCATGAGGCTTTAATTGGGCATAACATCCAATGATGGTAACAAATGCATTGGGATTGTGGCGCAAGGCCTCTTTTACTATTTTCTTGCATTTCTTATCGGCATTGTCTGTTACAGAACAGGTGTTGATCACATACACATCTGCTCCTTCATGAAATTCTACCTTTTTATAACCTTGCTCCTTTAAATCCCTACCAATGGTAGATGTTTCAGAAAAGTTGAGTTTGCAACCTAAGGTATAAAATGCTACAGATTTATTCATGTGGGCGGCAAAGATATACAAAATTTTAAAGTGAGGAAACCTTGCCCTTTTATGCAACCAATAGTTGAAATTGAGCGTCTTCTATCTGAATTCTGTTAAAAATGACTTAATAAGGTATTTAGACCCTACCAATTAGATCAGATTTATTATATTCCCGATGAAATATGTTTTGAATGAGAAAAATCCTGCCTCTAGTTTTTGTTTTACTTTCTGGAATTACTTTTGCCCAAAATTGTAAAATAGTAGTAGCCACCAACAAGGTTTGTTTGGGTAATACTCTTTTATTTACAGTTACCTACGACCCTGGTTTTACAGCAAATTCCTTTTCATGGAATTTTGGCAATGCTGCTACCAGCAGTCAGGCCAGCCCTGTATACCAATATCCAGCTAGGGGTAAATTTGTGCCTACTGTTACTGTAAATTTTGCAAGTGGCGGTTCCTGCACGGTCTCTGGCGATACCATTCAAGTAGTAGATAATCCAAAGGCAGATTTTTCAGTGACTACTCCTTTAACCCAATGTTTTAGAGGGAATAATATTTGCATGAATGATATCTCTGCACCAGGTTTAGATAACGCAGCTATTACATCTCGACTCTTTCTCTATGGTGATGGGGGCTTTAGTAACCAAGCACCTGGAACAGGGAATACCATTTGCCATTCATACACCAATCCGCTTGGGGGTCTTTATACGCTTGTTTTAGAGGTAACGGATGCAAATAATTGCATGAGTAGGAAAGAGAGAAAAGACTATGTTACTGTCTTTGCTAAAATGCAGGAAGTGAGTTTTAGGACCAACTATACCACCCAATGTGGTAAAACACCTTCTACATATACCAATACAAGTAAAATTCCTCAATCATTGGTGAACTCCTACACCTGGGACTTTGGAGATGGATCTACAGCTACTAGTCCATGGACTGGCTTTGTTCATAACTATACAACCACTGGTATTTTCACCGCTAAACTTTATGTAGAAGACAAAAATGGTTGCAGAGATACCGCAGTGTTTTTTCCAGCAGCCGAAAATTATGTCATAGATAGTTTAATTTACTTGAACCAAACCAGTACTTGTTATTATGGTAATGGGTTCAGATATTCATCTAAGAACTTTTACCCAGGCGCTTCGCAAGTGTTTTGGGCTATTTATAAAGTGGGAAATCCTGTTAGAATTGATACCATTGTTAACGTTTATTCCGATTCCATTAGTTTTCCAGATTGTGGTGAGTTTGAGTTTAGGATGTACGTAAGGTTAGGAAATTGCTTTGTTAAAACTGATACAACGGTAAAAATATTTGGACCAAAATCGGCCATTGAAACAAGGCCTGATCCGGTAAGAAATAGTATCCAATGTGAGGTACATGATACTACCTATTTTAGAAATCCAGCGGGAGACCACTCATGCTTTTATAACAATGGCCCGATGTACCGATTGTGGGATTTTGATGATGCCTTTGCACCCAATTGTACCACCGATACAAAAAATGGAATTAATGTTGGCGTGAATTGTAGATATAGTAAGGATAGTAGCTATGTTAAACACAAATATAAGGATGGTGAAGATCAATGTTATTTTCCTAAACTCATATTATACGATGCCGTAACTGGTTGCTCAGATACCAGTAGCACCCCAATGAAACTTACTCAGCCAGACGCTGGTTGGGACAGCACCGCCACACCTATTAGAAGGGGATTATATCACAAAATTCAAAAGCCATGTTTGGATCAAACCATTACCTTCTATTTAGACGAAACATTGCCTAAATGTGGCAGGGAGTTGGCATGGATCATGCTAGATTCTGTTTGCCCAAATGCCGCTTGGACACCCATTGATACCTTTGCAAACACTTTTGCATGGTCATACAATACCACATGCGACCCAAGAGGATATGTGACAGTTGGGCTAATAATTAAAAATGGCAAGGACAAAAATGGCAACGATTGTTTTGATACTGCTTGGTACCATCACATGTTTAAGTTTTTTCCAATAAATCCAATGTTCACAGCAGTAAGAACCAATACAGGTTGTGGACCTTGGTCTGTAAAGTTATCATTTGCAGATTCAATACAAGATAGTTTAAAAACGGTCATCATTAGCTTTGGTGCCCCAGGGGGTTCAAGAACATTGAACTTTGGTCCAACCGATTCTATCATTCCAAGTCAGTATTATACCTACACCACACCTGGTGTTAAAAAGATTAGTGTTTCAATTGTCAATACTCGAGACTGTGCTAAGTCATACGAGCAAAATATGTTCTTTGGCTTTTTGCGCTCCTTTAGGTTTGATAAACCTGTGGTTTGTTTAGATGATTCTGCTTTATTAATTGACGATGTTTCTTATTACAATTCGTCTACAAAATATTGGCGTGATCCAACAAGGGCTGCAGCAGGTAAGGAGCAATTATATTGGGATTTTGGCGATGGTGGAGGATATTCTCAATCTGGAGGATTGCCCTTACATTTGTATAACAGGGTAGGCAATTATAAGTTAAGAATGGTGGCTGTTGATAGTTTAGGATGTAGAGATACATTTGCCCTTGGCACAACTCTGAAGGTGGTAGATGTAAAAGCAGCCATAAAACCTATGCAGCCAAGGTATTTATGTGCTCCTCAAATTTTATCGTTTACGGATCAATCTCTTTATTTCGACTCAAGTAGTTTGTATGGCCAAGCCCCTTATGATAGTATCAAATTTTGGAGTTGGAGTTTTGGGGATAACAAACTTCCCAGCTTATTACAAAACCCTGTACATGATTATACATCAAATGGGACCTACCCTGTTAAGTTAGTTGCTCAAACCATTTATGGTTGTATAGATTCTGCTGAAATCCCCATTTGGATTGATGGTCCACGGCCCAAGTTCGATATTGTTTCTGATACCGTGGGTTGTGCACCTTTTGAGGTTAATTTAAAGAATACCACTGGGTATCCCTTAGTCAATTGGATTTGGTATTTCAGAGACCAGAACAATGCAACGGCGAGTACGCAGCTAGATACTAATGTTAAGCATGTATACACCAAAGGTGGTATTTACAAACTTTATGTAGTAGGAGAGGATACCATTTTTAATCCATTAACTGGGCAATACAAAACATGTTATGCAGTATTCCCAGATTCAGTAAATGCCAACTCTCCAAAGAGAACGATTAGAGTAATTGAATCTGCAAGGGCAGCGCTTGAGGCTCCAGATACGGTATGTATTGGCGTGCCATTTAAAATGATTGCTCACCCAGAAAAATTGGTTGCGGGTTTTGGTTGGTTGCCTGGTGATACAGGTAAATTAAGGCAAACTTTATACCCAGATACCACCTTAACCTACACCTATTATTCCTTGCAAACCTTTAGGGCAAAGATGTATCCTATAATGCCCTCATCTCAATGTACAGATACTGCCTTTAAAAATATCACAGTTGTAGATGTAAAAGCCGATTTTGATTTGGATCAAAGCCAATTACCTCTCATTAAGTTTGTCAATAAATCGGTTCAGGCCACCCGTTACGAATGGGATTTTGGGCACCCTAGAAGTGGATCTAAAAACTTTAGTACCCTTGAAAATCCTACCCACAGTTATGCTGGTGATACAGGCTCTTTTGTAGTTTGTTTAAAGGCCTATAACAACCAAGATTGTTTTGATAGTATTTGCAAGCTTACCTTGCCAGCAGAAATGCGCTTAATTGTTCCAAATGTATTTACACCAAATAACGACGAATTAAATGATGCATTTGATATTGATATCGTTGGATACAAATTATACAACTTGGTTATTTACAATCGCTGGGGAAATAAGGTGTATGATAGCGAAAAAGACGGGTTTGGAAACGATGGAATCAATTGGAATGGAAAGAATTTTAATACAGGTGCTGATTGCCCTGAAGGGACTTATTTCTTTGCTTTTAAATACCAAATGTCAAACGACAACGAGCCAAAAACCATGCATGGCACAATTACCCTTTTAAGAGAAGAATAAACTTAAAAAGGATACCCAACACCAAAGTTAAAAATGGTGTTTTGCCATAACAAACCTACATTACTATAGGTTCCTAAAACATACCTTGATCCTTCCACTTTCCTTGGGTCTAAAATAGGGAAAGAAGCATCTACGCGTAGGATTAAAAAGTCCATGTTTAAACGAACCCCCAAGCCAGTTCCAACAGCAAGCTGCTTGTAGAAATTGTTAAATGCAAAAACCGCATCCTTCCTTCCATCATCCTTTATTCTCCAAATATTTCCTGCATCTACAAAGATTGCACCTTCAATAAAATGGTTTAAAATATTAAAGCGATGTTCCAAATTCATTTCTAATTTCACATCCCCACTTCGGTCGAGGCTACCAATGGTGTCATAAGATCCAGGACCAATTGACCTAGGTAAAAAGGCACGAATACTATTAGCCCCGCCAGTAAAAAATCTCTTATCAAAAGGCACATACTCTGGAGAATTGCCAAATGGTAATGCTATACCTATGCCTAACCTAGATGCCAATCTGTTGTTTTCGTCTAGGTATCTGTTATATCTTAAATCAGCGTTTGTTTTGGCAAATTGAAAATACTGTACACCAAAAAATGTATTGTATCCACTATCAGAAGGAGCAATATTAAAGAGTTTATATGCTTGGTTAATAAAGGTTCCCGCCAATTCAATAACATCCCATTTTATATAGGTAAAGTGTTTTTTTCTCGGGTCAGATTGATTGTTATAAATAAACCCATACCTAGATCCGGTAACCAAGTTATTGCTAAAAACACTTTGTAAATAAGGGTCTCCTTTACTTTGCTCCTCTAGTTCAACACTGTTAAAATTGGTTTTTATATAACTAACTTCTGCTGGTGTAAAATATTGGTTGAAATATTTTTTGTTCTTCTGCCATGTGAAAGAGAGTCCATAAACATTTCTAATCCAGTTAACATTTTTCTCGTAAATGGTAGATGCACTTAAAGAGCTTCGGTTGGTTGAGTTGATCCAAGTTTTATCTAGTTTACGTAAGAACAATAATTTGGGGAAAATGAGGGTGGCACTTAGGTTAGATTCATAGCTATTAAATATAGGCCTTTTGGGAATGTTTTCTCCTCTTTGTGCTTCAACAGAAATGCGATACGATAATTGCAAAATCTCAGCATTGTGGAAGATGTTTTTATTTGAGAAGGTGATTTGAGAGGCCAATCCATAATTTCTACCCGTTGATCCAGTTACCAAGTTAGATTGATCTGAAGTGATGGCTTGTGGTTCAAAGGTGAAATCATATTTCTTACTTGGTTGGAGTTTAATAACATAATTAATTCCAGGGGTATCTGTTTCTTCATGAATAGGAATAGCGGTCATGTTAACAGATCTGAATAACTGCAGTTCATTTAAACGACTAAAGGTAGTATTTGATATTTCATTGCTGAACAAGTTGCCTGGTTCAAACAAAACAACTCGGTCTAAAATTTCAGGATTTAGCGGGAAGCCATTATGCTTAAAAACAAAAAGATTCGTAACTAAACTGTCTGAACCAATGTGGAGGCTGTCTTCCTCCTCATTTTCAATTTCGAGTGAAATGGCCCTTATATGGTATGTTTTATAACGCTTGAAATTTTCTGGATTAGGAATGTTGGGGGCAATATTGGCATGAAAATCACCCATGGCTGTATCCACGTCGAACTTGATGATGTCTTTTTGAAAAGAAAAGTAACCATTGTTCCTAAGCAACTCATTGATTCTGTTCTTTTCCTTTAACATATTTTCAAAATATACCCTATTCCCTAAACGGATATGGGAGAACTCTGCAGAGGAGGTAACAAGTGAATCAAGTTTTTTATCGGCAATATGCAATTCAGTGCGATAAATATGGTAAGCCTTGCCTGTTTTAACTTTGTAAACTACCACCTTCTTATGAATTTTCCCTTTCACCTCAAAGGTGATTTCTGGGTAATAATACCCTTGAGTTTTAAGAAAGCCTTTCATACCCCTAATGGAGGCCTCAATTAAGCTAGAATCTAGAATTACGGGTGCTTCACCTAATTTAGTTTGTAAGGTCCTTCCTATTCGGCTATCTGGGTTTTTGTAGCCCATTTTGTAAAAACGCAGGCCAAACCTACTTGTAAAAAATAATCTTTTATTGGGCCTTTGTTTGATGTATTCATCTAAATTACTCGTAAACAATCGGGCTTCTTTACTTTCTTCAATTTGAATTTGATTTTTATAAAGAAAAGGTCCTTCTTTTCTTGCAAGTTTTGGTAAATTGCATGCCTGCACAACCCCTAAAAGCAGAAGTAATCGTAAACCAGTTCGTATGTTAAGCAAAGCAGATATCAAATTTGTTAAATCACTTGGGGAAAAGAATATTCGATACGCAAATAAATTATTTGTTGCCGAAGGTAATAAAACCGTGTCGGATTTAATATCGTCAAATTTGCAAGTCCACCATATTTACGCTTTAGATGCTTTGTTTGACCAAGCTGGTTCAAACCAATACACTAAATTTCCGCTTACGGTTGTAAACCAAAAGGAAATGGATTCCATTAGTCAGCTGCAGAATTCTAGGGAGGTAATAGGAGTATTTAACATGCCTGAACCAAGTTTTAACCTCAATGATTTATCTGGGTTAGTTTTGGCGGTGGATACCCTTCAAGATCCAGGAAATCTAGGGACCATCATCCGGTTGGCCGATTGGTATGGTATTTCAACCATTTTGGCCTCGGTTCAAACCGTTGATTGCTTTAATAACAAAGTAGTACAATCAACCATGGGCTCTATTGGTAGGGTTAAGGTACTATATGGCGACTTGTCAGTTTGGTTCAGCCAAACAAAATTGCCCATTGTGGCAGCAGATATGCAAGGTATTCCTGCTTCTAAATTTTCATTTCCTGAAAGTATGATATTGTTAATTGGCAATGAGGGTGCAGGAATAAACCCTCTATTAAAGCCCTTCATATCAAATTTTGTAACAATTGAAAAAAGAGGAGCCGCCGAAAGCTTGAATGCTGCCATGGCAAGCGCTATTTTAGTAGACAGGTATTTTGGTCAGGTTGGCGGCTAATGGCACGGGTATTGATTCATACACACGTCGCCAATTAGGCAGATACATTATAATTCATGGGAAAAATGCACGATAGATTGATTTTAAGTAATATAATTAACGATGAGAACGAGAGTTCTGACTTCATTTCCTTGCTGAGCCAAGAGGAAGAAGACCAGATGAACAAGGAAAATTTGCCTGAAAGTCTGCCAATTTTACCGCTTCGCAATACCATTTTGTTTCCAGGTGTTGTTATGCCCATAACAGTTGCTCGAGATAAGTCTATTCAATTATTAAAGGAAGCCTATAAAACCCAGAACAAATTGGTGGGTGTAGTGGCTCAAAAATCTGCTGATATTGAGGAGCCTGTGCTCACAGATTTATATGAAATTGGTACTGTAGCTTCCATTTTGCGTATGATTAAAATGCCTGATGGTAGCACCATGGCGGTAATTCAAGGTAAAAGAAGTTTTAAAATCAATAACCTTATTCAAGAGGAACCCTATTTAAAAGCCAATATTTTATCGCTTTCTGAACCAGATTTTGTGGCCGATGAAGAATCAAAAGCATTGGCAGAATCTATCAAAGATTTTTCTCAGAAAATTATCAATATGTCGCCGCACATGCCAAGTGAGGCTGCAAGTGCGGTGAATAAAATTAAGAGTCCAACCTTTTTAGTAAATTTTGTTGCTTCAAATTTGAATTCAGAAATTCAGGTTAAACAAGCCATCCTTGAGGAGGTTCCTTATAAAACTCGCGCACAAAAGGTATTAGAAGCCTTGAAGAAAGATTATCAATTTGCTGAAATCAAAGCCCAAATAGAAAGCAAGGTTCGTGGAGATTTGGATAAACAACAACGTGATTTTTTCTTACAGCAACAAATCAAAGCCATACAAGAAGAATTAGGTGGCGATTCTCCAGAGCGCGATATTGAAAACCTCCTTATTGCAGCAAACAATAAAAAATGGGATACAAAAGTAGGAGAGGCCTTTGCAAAAGAAGTTGAGCGTTTACGCAGAACCAACCCAATGGCGCCAGATTACAGCATTCAATTAAGCTATCTGCAACTCTTACTAGACTTGCCTTGGGGTGATTACTCAAAAGATAATTTTGATTTAAAAAGAGCGGAGAAAATCTTAAACGAAGACCATTTTGGCTTAGAAAAGGTAAAACAAAGAATCCTTGAATATTTGGCTGTTCTTAAATTAAAGAACAATATGAAGAGCCCAATTCTTTGCTTATACGGACCTCCAGGTGTGGGTAAAACCTCCTTAGGAAAATCAATTGCAAAAGCATTGGGTCGTAAATATGCTCGTGTGGCCTTGGGCGGATTAAGTGATGAAAGCGAAATTAGAGGTCACCGTAGAACTTATATCGGCGCCATGCCTGGTAGAGTTATTCAAAACTTGAAAAAAGTTAAAACCAATAACCCTGTTTTTGTATTGGATGAGGTAGATAAAATGGGAATGAGCTTTAGAGGCGACCCTAGTAGTGCCTTGCTTGAAGTATTAGATCCAGAACAAAACTCTACTTTTTATGATAACTATGTAGAGATTGAGTACGACCTTTCTCATGTTATGTTTATTGCTACTGCCAACTCTTTAGATACTATTCAACCAGCTCTATTAGATAGAATGGAAATTATTGAAATTAACGGGTATACTTTAGAAGAGAAGGTACAAATAGCAAAGAAATATCTCATACCAAAGCAAAAGGAAAACCATGGTTTGGTGAACAAAGATTTTGATATTACCGAAGAGGCATTAAAGAAAATTGTAGATGGATATACCCGCGAAAGTGGCGTGCGTGGTTTAGAAAAGCAAATTGCCTCTATCGCCCGTCATGTGGCCCGCGAGAAGGTGATGCAAAAGAAATACAGCAAAAAAGTAGATGAAGAAATGGTAGTTACCATTTTGGGTGCAGATAGAGGTGAAAAAGAAATGTACCAAGGAAATGAAGTTGCTGGTGTTGTTACTGGTTTGGCTTGGACAAGTGTAGGAGGAGAGATCCTATTTGTAGAAAGTATCTTGTCTAAAGGAAAAGGTAAACTTACCCTTACAGGTCATTTAGGTGAGGTAATGAAAGAATCTGCCATTACTGCTTTAAGTTATTTGAAAGCCAATTACGAAAAACTAGCTATTGACCCGCGCATATTTGATCAATACGATTTGCATATTCATGTTCCTGCAGGTGCTGTTCCTAAGGATGGACCATCTGCTGGAGTTACCATGTTAACTTCTTTAGCCTCTGTTTACACCCAAAGAAAGGTTCGCCCTCATTTGGCTATGACAGGTGAGATTACGCTAAGAGGTAAGGTGCTTCCAATAGGTGGTGTAAAAGAAAAAATTTTAGCAGCCAAAAGAGCAGGTATCAAAGATATTTTACTCTGTGAGGCCAACAGAAAAGATATCCTTGAAATTAAAGGTGATTACCTCAATGATTTAAATATTACCTACGTGAAAGAAATGCATGAGGTGCTTGATTTTGCCTTGTTAAAAGAGCAAGTAAGTAATCCCATTAATTTTGCAAGTGGCTTGTCTGAAACCGATAAGAAGGTAGATTAACTATCGAATTTTTCGAGTTGTTTGATTAATACCATAAAGTCTTTTGGATAAGGTGCTACCACATGGTAGTCCTTTTCAAAAAGATTAAAATGCATTGAATAGGCATGTAAAGCTACTCGCTTCATCATAGGCTCTTCATTTTCCCATTTTCCTTCCTTAAAGCGTGGCTTTATTTCAGATAAAAATGGCTTCTTACCCCCATAAGTTTCATCTGCAACCAAGGGAAAATTTTGGGAGGCTAAATGAATTCTAATTTGATGTAATCTACCAGTTATTGGCATGCAGGCAAGTAGTGAATAATGTCTGTAGTTTTTTAAGGTGCTCACCAAAGTTTCAGATAATTTTCCCTCCTTCATGTCAATTTTGGCAATACCTTTGGCGGTCTGACCCAAAGGCAATTGGATGCTTTGTTGCTCAACATTTAGTATGCCCATACAAACTGCATGGTATATTTTCATTACCTGACGTTTTTCAAACAACATGGCCATTTCTCTATAAACCATTTCATTTTTGGCAATTACCAATAAACCACTGGTTTCTTTGTCTAACCTATGGCATAATTGCAAATTTGGGTCGTGTTTTTTTGCTTGTCTAATAATAGAGAAAACATCGCCATGCCTGTCATCTAAAGAAGAGTAATGAGCCGGTTTATTGATGAAGACAAAATGCTCGTCTTCCATGATGATCATTTCTTTGAAAGGGATTACCTTGGGTTTATCCATGGCGCGAAGGTAAGTAAATTATATAGGTTTGAACCAAAGCTTATATGAGTTTACTTCCGTTTGGAACCTTTTTATGTGGCTCACTTAGCACAATGTGTCCACTTTCATCTGCGAATCCTGTTACCAAAAACTCCGACATAAATTGGGCAATTTGCTTAGGCTTGAAGTTAATAACCCCTATAATTTGTTTTCCTATAAGTTCTTCCACTTGATAGTGGTAAGTTATTTGGGCACTACTTTTTTTGATTCCGAATGGACCAAAGTCTGCCCAAATTTGGTAGGCTGGCTTTTTAGCATTTTCAAAAATCTTCACATCTATAATGGTTCCAACCCTTAATTCTACCTTTTCAAAGTCAGACCAATCAATGGTTTCATGCAGGCTCATGGTGCTATAATTATTCTGTTAGTTCAAGCCATCTCAATTCTTGTTCATCAAGTTTGGCTTTTACTTGTTCCAATTCATTTGCCCAAGAAGCTATTTCTTCATGGTTTGGACTGCCACTTGCAAGAAGGCTTTCCAATTCTTGTTTTCTATTGGTTCCTGTTGCTATTGATTCGTCTAATTGTTCAAGCTCTCTTTGTTCTTTAAAAGATAACTTTTTCTTTTCAACCACCTTAACAGGGGCTACAACCTGTGCTTCTAACTTAGGTTTGGCCATTTCTTGTTTTAATGCATAGGCCATTTGTTTGTTTTCTTCTAATTCATTGAGATAGTCTTGGTAGTTCCCATTAAAGTCGCGAATATGACCATCTCCTTCAAAAACAAAAAGCTTATCTACCAGGGTGTCCATGAAATATCTATCGTGGGTAACCACCAACAAACAGCCATCAAAGCCTTCTAAAAATTCTTCAAGTACATTTAATGTTTCAATATCTAAATCGTTGGTAGGTTCATCCAAAATAAGGAAGTTGGGCTTTTTCATTAAAATGGTGAGCAGGTATAAACGTCTTTTCTCTCCACCACTTAAAGAACTTACAAAATTGTGTTGCTTTTTGGCATCGAATAAAAACATGCGCAAAAGGGCAATTGCTGTGAGTTTTACACCTTTTCCTACCTCTAAATATTCTGCTATATCGGTAATAACTTCAACTACACGTTTGTCTTCCTTTAATTGTAGTCCTTGCTGACCATAATATCCAAATCGAACAGTCTCTCCTTTTACAACTTTACCAGAGTCTTGTTTTTCTAATCCCTGTAATAAATTAAGGAAGGTTGATTTTCCAACACCATTTTTTCCTATAACTCCAATACGCTCACCTGGCTTAAACAAATAGGTGAAGTCTTCTACTATCTTTAAGTTCTCATAACTTTTGCAGAGTTGGTATACCTCAATAATCTTAGATCCCATGCGCTGCATTTGCATCTGGATCTCAACCTGCTTATCGTCTTTCTTGAAGGATGCTTTTTCTTTAAGGTCGTAATAGGCATCAATTCTACTTTTAGATTTAGTAGTTCTAGCCTTAGGCTGGCGTCGCATCCACTCCAACTCTTTTCTTGCCATTTTTCTAGCTTCATCAGCTTCTTTGGCTTGGTAGGTCTCCCTTTGTTCCTTTTTTTCTAAGAAATAGGCGTAGTTTCCTCTGTAAGTAAATAACTGTCCTAAGTCTAATTCAATAATTTCATTGCAAACATTATCAAGAAAGTATCTGTCGTGCGTTACAAGTAAAAGAGTTACATCTTGAGATTTAAGATATGCCTCTAACCATTCAATCATGGGAATATCAAGGTGATTGGTAGGCTCGTCTAAAATAAGCATATCTGGACTTTGAATCAAAACCCTAGCCAGTGCTAATCTTTTTTTCTGACCACCGCTTAATTGATTGGCTGTATGATTCAAATGGTGCTGTAAATTTAATTGCGTTAAAATGGTATGCACGCGGGCTTCAATATCCCAGGCCTGAAAAACATCCATTTGCTCCATGGCATTCTGAAGTCGGTTTTGAAGCGCTTCATCATGTGAGTTGTTTTCCATTTCTTCCATGCACCATTCATACTCCGCAACAGCTTTCAGAACTTCATTGTCTGAATTAAAAACAGCTTCCCAAACGGTATTGGTGGCATGAAAACGTGGTTCTTGTTCCAAATAGGCCCATTTGATGTTTTTGTCGATAACTACAGTTCCCGCATCTGGCTCATCAGATTGGGTAAGTAAATTAAGTAAAGATGTTTTACCTGTGCCGTTTTTGGCAATTAATGCCACACGGTTGCCTTTAGAAAGTGTATAGGAAATGTTTTCAAATAAGACTCTTTCTCCAAATCGTTTCGACAAGTTCTCTGCACGCAAATAGTTCATGGCGCGAATATAACATTAAGCTTCAACCTTTGCCTCATAGCGGCACATTGAGGATTAATTCTTTACCCATTAGAGCCTAGTACCTTGGTCATAAACTACATTATTTACCTGTTTGCTCAAGGCTAATGCCTATATTTGCAGTTTAATTGAAAATCATGAGTTTTAAATTCCATACCATTGAAGAGGCGATAGAAGACATTAAATTGGGTAAAATGATTATTGTGGTAGACGACGAAGACCGCGAAAATGAGGGAGATTTCCTCACTGCCGCTAGAAACGTTACGCCAGAAATTATCAATTTTATGGCAAGAGAGGGTAGGGGTTTAATTTGTGCTCCTTTAATTGAAAGCCGTTGTTTGGATTTACGTTTAGATTTAATGGTTCACGACAATACCACATTGCATGAAACACCATTCACAGTTTCGGTTGATTTGTTGGGAAAAGGTTGTACTACAGGTATCTCTGCACAAGACAGAGCCAAAACGGTTCAAGCCCTTATTGATCCAAATAGCAAACCTGAAGATTTTGGTAAACCAGGTCATATTTTTCCATTAAAGGCAAGACCAGAAGGTGTATTACGCAGAGCAGGTCATACAGAAGCTGCTATTGACTTTGCTCGACTTGCGGGTTTTGAGCCGGCAGGATGTATTGTAGAAATTTTGAATGAAGATGGTACCATGGCCCGTATACCAGATTTGATTAAGATTGCAGAGAAGTTCGACATGAAATTGGTAACCATCAAAGATTTGATTGCTTACCGATTGGAAAAAGAGACCTTAATCAAGAGAATAATCTCTGTAGATATGCCTACTAAATATGGCGACTTTGTACTTACTGCCTTTCAACAAACAGATAATGGTCAAGAGCATATTGTGCTTCAAAAAGGCAGTTGGAATGAGAATGAACCTGTTTTGGTAAGAGT
>CAILJQ010000001.1 GCA_903834625.1 uncultured Bacteroidota bacterium | reverse complement strand
TGATGCCAAACCTTGGGCTGTGGGTGCCATTCCGTATTATATATTTTTTGCTGCCTTTTGCGGACTGATATCTGTTTACACCATTAGAACCATTTATACTATTGAAACGCGTTTTAACAACAAGGACCAAAAATTCTTGATAGCCATTGGTCAGGGTTTATTGGTTGGGGGATTGATTTTGTTCTCACCCTTGTTATATGGTGAAGGATATTTTGTGATTAACCAAGTATTGAACGGCACCTTTGATGGATACATGAAGGATGTGGCCTACCAAAGTAATTTTGGTTACAATGCGGTGTTTTTGTTTTTTGTGATGATTACCCTTTTGCTAAAACCTGTAGCCGCAGGATTTACCGTAAGCTCGGGTGGTAATGGAGGTATTTTTGCCCCTTCTCTTTTTATTGGCGCCTTGCTTGGACTCTTCTTCTCACGTTTGATGAATATTTTGGGATTGGGTGAATTGAACGAACTCAATTTTATTGTAACAGGAATGGCAGGCATTTTAAGTGGGGTATTAAGTGCGCCACTTACCGGCATCTTTATGATTGCAGAAGCATCTGGCGGCTATACCTTGTTTGTGCCATTAATGATTGTATCGGCAGGCAGTTTTTTTGTAACCCGTTTGATTGAACCGAATAGTATTTATACCAAAAAATTGGCACATGGAGGGTTCTTGCAACCCAGTCCGGAAATGGAAATTTTAAAAGACCTTTCGGTACGCGCGGTCATGGAAACCAACTTCCCAACATTGCGCCCAGATGATTCTTTACGACATGTAACCGAGGTGGTATCGGGCACCAGAAGAACGGTGTTTCCGGTAGTAAAACGCTCGGGCACTTTTGTAGGCATTGTAACCATGGGTCATATGAAATCATATATCTTTAACCAAGACTTATACGACAAAATGAAGGTACATGAAATGTTGGTGAACAATATCATTACCATTGATATCAATGACAGTTTAGAGTTCTTGATGAAAGAGTATGAAGCCTACCCAGAAGTATTTTACATACCAGTATTAGAAGGAACCAAATATGTAGGTTTTGTTTCTAAAACCACCTTCTTAAATAAGTACAAAGAATTGATGAAAGAATGGGTTGAGAGTAGAGAAAATATGAATGTTGTGTGATTTATCACGTTTTTTTCTCTTAAAATACCCTATTTTTTATTTTGTGTTTGCATTTTAACTCATTTAAATGCAGTTTTGTCTCCCAAAGATACTTTTATGCTCATACGTTTTGTGGTTAGTAACTTCCTTTCATTTGATAAGGAAGGCGAGTTAACAATGATTGCGAGTAATTTAAAAACGCACAAAAACCATGTCTATCCTTTAGGTAAATTGAATGTACTTAAATCGGCCGCCATTTATGGTGCCAATGGAGCAGGTAAATCAAACCTCATTAAGGCCATAGAATATTTGCAGAACCTGGTTGAGTTGGGTGGATTGGAAGAAAACGTAAATCAAAAAAAATTCAAACTCAATAAAGAAAATGAAAACAAACCCATTGAGTTTGAAATAGAGTTTGCTACTCAAAAGAAAATTTATGCTTATGGGGTAAGTCTCCACAATTTTTCGGTAACTGAAGAGTGGTTGTATGAATCGGGCTTGAGTGGAGCAGATAAAATTATTTTTGAAAGAAAGACTTTAAAAAGCGGGAAATCGAGCATCCGTTTAGCCGATAAACACAACAAAACAGACCGACAAAAATTGTTAGTTGAGTTGATGGAAGACAGCCTCTTGAAAAACTATGAGTTGTTATTAGGGAAAGCTGAATCGTTTAAAATAAAAGAATTAGACTTTGCTATTGATTATATCAAAAACAACTTGGTGGTAATTCATCCAGATAGCAAATACAATAGTTTGGTTCCCTATTTAAGCATTTCTTCTTCCTTTAAAAAGTTCACCAACGATTTGCTCAAATCATTTGATACAGGGGTTTCTGAACTGGGCATTGAGATAGTTCCTTTTGAAAAATTCTTTGGAGAAGATGCCGAGCGCATCAGACGAGAAAGTTTAGGTAATCTTCAAGAAGGAGACCATATGTCGTACCACTCACATATGGGCTGGGTGCTTATTTCTCTTGAAAAAGGAAAATACAGCGTCAAAAAAGCTGTTGCCAAACATGTAAGTCAAGAGGGGTTAAAAGTAAATTTTGATTTAGCCCAAGAATCAGATGGTACGCAACGTTTACTTGATTTTATCCCAGCCTTTGATGGCATCTTACGTCACGACATTACCTTTATTATTGATGAAATAGACCAAAGTTTACACCCTGCTTTGCTAAAATCTTTGACCCAAAAAATCATGTCAGAGCCCATTTGTCATGGACAACTAATTTTTTCTACGCATGAATCGAATTTACTCGATTTGGAAATTTTCAGACAAGACGAAATTTGGTTCGTTGAAAAAGACAAGAAAATGGGAAGTTCGATGTTGTATTCTTTAAATGAATTTAAACCTAGATATGATTTAGATATCCGCAAAGGATATTTAAAAGGTAGGTTCGGAGCTATCCCATTTTTGTCGAAACTCGACGACTTAAAATGGCAAGCTACACATGAGAAAGAAAAGAAGTTACCAGCGTGATTCGGGGCAATTACCCCTTAGAGATTATACTCTATTTGCAATAGCATGTGAGGGTTCAAAAACAGAACCCAACTATTTTAGAAGTATGCAAGGTTTATCATCTAGGATAAGCATTGATATTATAGAGCAAATAGTAAGTGAAGAAGAGGCCTTATCTATTAATGCCAATAAATCTGCTCCCAATTGGGTGCTAGATAGAGCAGTACGTTATATAGAAAAAGAAGGTTTGGGAAAGGAAGATCAATTATGGTTTGTCATTGATACAGATAGATGGAATGAAGAACAATTGAGAACCATTGCAAATTATTGCAAAAAATACCCCAATTGGCATGTGGCTTTAAGCAATCCTTGTTTTGAAGTTTGGTTATATCTTCATAAAAAAATTCGCATTAACCTTTCAGGAAATGTCTCATGTAAAAGACTAAAAAGAGAAATTGGGAACTTTGATAAAGGAGGATATCAAGCGGAGCTTTATATCCCTTTTCTTCCTGAAGCGATAGTCCGTGCCAAGGAATTAGACAAACATCCAAATTATTTTTTACCCGAAAAATTGAGCACCAAAGTATACCAATTGGCAGAGGCGCTGCTAAAAACAATTGGAGAAAAGAGGTTCGCTTTTCTGGTCAGCCAGAGTTAACGAATCATATCAGCACCTGCCTTGATGGCATCCACAACGGTTGGGTCAATAAGCGTTGAGGTATCGCCTAAATTGGAAGTATCTCCCTCTGCAATTTTACGGAGGATACGACGCATAATTTTTCCTGAGCGTGTTTTAGGTAATGCCTTAACCACTTGTATGCGATCTGGTCTAGCAAACGGACCTATTACTTTGGTTACATGTGCTTTTGCCTCATTGCATAATTCTTCATAACTGTGGTGCTCACGATCACAAATAACAAATGCCCAAATACCCTGACCTTTGATATCGTGCGGGTAACCTACCACGGCACTTTCAACTACATATCCATGTTCGTTAATGGCATCTTCTACTTCACCGGTGCCAATTCTATGTCCGCTTACATTAATTACATCATCTACCCTTCCTGTAATACGGATATATCCATCTTCATCGCGTTTGCAACCATCGCCTGTGAAGTAATGGTTGGCATAGGCACTAAAATAGGTTTGGTGAAAACGTTCATGGTCGCCATAAATGGTGCGCGACATACCTGGCCAAGGAAACTTAATACAAAGGTTACCTTCTACCCCATTGCCATGTATTTCTGTTCCTTTCTCATCCATAATAGCCAATTGCACACCTGGTAAAGGAAGGGTGGCGAAAGCAGGTTTTAAAGGGGTAATATTCGCCAAAGGAGAAATCATGATACCCCCAGTTTCTGTTTGCCACCAAGTATCAACAATCGGACATCTGCCCTTACCGGCATTTTCATGATACCAATGCCAAGCTTCTTCATTAATAGGTTCGCCAACCGAGCCCAATACTTTTAAAGAACTTAAATCTTTTCCAACAAATGGTTCGGTACCAAAAACTTCTAAGGAACGAATAGCCGTTGGGGCAGTATAAAAAATATTTACTTTATGTTTCTCTATCACACTCCAAAACCTGCCTGCATCTGGCCAGCTAGGAATGCCTTCAAACATAAGCGTTGTGGCACCATTGAGTAATGGTCCGTATACAATGTAACTGTGTCCGGTTACCCAACCAATATCTGCTGTACAACAAAACACATCTCCATCTTGGTATTGAAAAACATTTTTAAAGGTATAAGCCGCATAAACCATATAACCAGCAATGGTATGCAATACGCCTTTAGGTTTGCCTGTTGAACCAGAAGTATACAAAATAAACAAAGGGTCTTCACTCTCCATTTCAACAGCAGTATGTGATGCATTGGCCTTTTCCATGAGGTGATGCCAATAATAATCTCTGCCCTCTTGCATGAGAATATCAGTGCCTTTGTGTTGGTATACCACACATGATTCAATGGTAGGAGAAGCTGCCATTGCTGCATCTGCAATTCCTTTTAAATCTATTTTCTTTTCACCACGTGTCATGCTATCTGCGGTGAGTAATACTTTACATTCCGCATCGGTAATTCTATCGGCCAGAGATTGAGAAGAGAAGCCTGCAAATACCACCGAGTGAATGGCACCCACGCGGGCACAAGCCAACATAGCCACTGCAGCTTCTGGTACCATAGGCATGTATATGCAAACCCTATCTCCTTTTTTCACTCCAAGTGATAACAATACGTTGGCAAATTGTTGAACCATGGTAAATAGCTCGCCATAACTCACCCTGCGCACAGCATCTTTGGGATCATTTGGTTCCCATAAAATAGCAGTTTGGTCTTTGCGGGTAGTTTGATGTCTGTCTAAACAGTTTTCAGTAATGTTTAAAGTACCTCCACCAAACCATTCAATCTTTGGCTCAGAAAAATTCCATAACAAAGTATTGGTCCATTTCTTTTTCCAATGAAAGGTAGCAGCCACTTCATCCCAAAACAACTCGGGCGTATCTATACTTTTTTGGTAAGCTTCTTGGTATTCGGTGAAGGATTGTATCGCTTTTAACATAATCTGATCTATTTGTTGATTCAAAGTAAATCAGATGCAGTTGCATTTCCTTGATAATTTTTGCTAAATTAGTATACCTCGGTTCAAACCGAAACCAAATGAATTTAGGCCAAGAGTTCTTGAACCTTTAGCAATAAGCTTCGTGTAGAGAAGGGCTTGGTCATATAAGCATCTGCGCCTGCTTCGAAGCCTTTTTCAATATCACTTTCTTTGCTCTTAGCAGAGAGAAACAATACCTTACAATGGCTATACGTAGACTTCGATTTAATGAAGCTGCAAATTTGGTATCCATCTATATCTGGCATCATGATATCTAAAACAGCCGCATCTAGTTTCTCTTTACGAATAATCTCCATGGCCTCGGTACCATTGCGTGCAATAAATACTTCAAAGCCATTTTTGCGCATCAAAAAATCGAGTGATAACAGAATATTGGGCTCATCATCGGCCAAAAGAATTTTCTTCGCTTTGTTCATCTGCCCACAAATTTAGTATTAGAAAAAGTGAGAAACCAAATTAATTAGTGGGTAGTTCACTTTTATTTTCAAGCGGCACGCAAAGGCAAAATCTTGCCCCTTTTCCTTCTTTGGGAGCAAGTGTTAATGTACCTTCATGTAATTCAACAATGCGGCGCGAAATGGCCAATCCCAAGCCACTGCCTTTGGGCTTGCGTATATTTTGGTCTTTGGCCTGGTAAAATTTCTCGAACACCAATTCTTCATATTCCTTTTCTATCCCCACGCCATTGTCTTCCACTTCTATTGTCCAATAGGCTTCTGAGGTTGAAGTATTCTTCACATACAAGCGAATAATCAGTTCATTTTCTGTATATTTTATGGCATTGGAAAGTAAGTTCACCAGTACTTGTTGCATCTTGTCTTCATCCACCCAAACATTAGGAACGCTTGCATCTATGTGTAATTGCACCTCAATATTTCTATCGCGCAACAATTGCTCAACAGATTGCAATACTTGTTGTATCAATGTTTGAAGACTCACCCATTCGGCCTGTAATTTTTGTTTACCTGAATCGTATTTCTCTAAATCTAAAACCTGTGTAATCAAACGTGATATGCGTTCTGTTTCTTTGATAATGATCTGCAGGTATTGCTGTCGAGACTCATTGTCTATATCTTCATTATCATGCAAAATCTCAGAGAAGGCTCTTATAGAGGTAATAGGCGTGCGTAGCTCGTGGGTAACGGTAGTTAAGAAATCATCTTTTAAAGCATCTTGTTCCAGCAATTGCTGGTTTACCTCCATTAAATCAAAGCGGGCTTTTTCCAACTCATCTGTTTTGCGTTTGAGTTCTTTGTTCAAGCGCATCATTTGCTGCGATTCTTTTAAGATATCTAAGAGCTCATCTATCTTTACCTCTTCTTCTTTCACGGTAGAGGCCACCATAATGCGCGCCGATGCAGAGCCAATAATACCGCTCAATACACGCTCTGCGTAATACACCAATTTTGGGTCGGCTTTGTTTTCATCTAACACCAATTGGTTACGTTGTGCAAAGGAGTTTAAGGCTTGGTTGGTTCGGTCTGAACCTAAGAAGTTGGCCAGCAAAGAACGTATATCAGGAATATTGGCGGTTCCTTTCCAAATAGAAGCACTCTCCATAACAGAAGCATATTTGGTTACATCTACAAACAATTCTGCTTGGTTGGCATCTGCCACACTTTGTTTGGTAAATAGAGAAAGGCCTACATACAACCCCATATTAACCAACAAACTCCACAACATGCTGTGTACAATTGGACTAAAGCCTTGCAAACCAAACAGGGCATTGGGCTTGAGCCATTCAATGCCAAAAGGACCGTGATGAATAAAAGATTCTAAAGGCAACCAAGAACCAGAAAGCGAAGGCAATACAAGGGTATAAAACCAAATACAAAATCCTGCTACCAATCCACTAAGGGCTCCTAATTTGTTTCCCTTCTTCCAAAAAATTCCACCTATCATGGCAGGCATTAATTGGGCAACAGAAACAAAGGAAATGAGTCCGATAGATACCAAAGAATAACTGCTACTCAACAAATGATAATAAAAATAGGCAGCAGTTAAAATGAATACAATACCCAACCTTCTGCTTTGAATAATAATATTACTTAAGTTGTCCCTAAATTTTTCGCTGAGTGTTTTATTCGCAAGAAGCAAAGGAATCACCAAGTGGTTACTAAACATGGTACTTAAGGCAATACTCTCTACAATAATCATCCCCGTGGCTGCGGCGTAACCACCAATAAACACCAATAAAGCCAATGCATTTTGGTTATACAACAAAGGAATATCTAAAACAAAATAATCGCTATCTGCGCCAGAAGATGGAAAGAGTAACTGTCCGCCAAAAGCAATGGGCAACACAAAAATATTGATGAGCAATAAATAAAGTGGGAACAACCAAGCTGCTTTGCTTAAGTGCTTTTCGTCAACATTTTCTACCACCGCAACCTGAAACTGTCTTGGCAAAAAGAATACGGCCATGGCAGATAAAAAAGAAATCCAAAACCAATTGGCGTAACCATGTTCTTGGGGCACCACAAACAAATTACGCAGGGCTTCTACATCTAAGGCTTGGGTAAAAATATCGTCCATACCATTAAATACATAATAGCAAACAAACAGTCCAACCGCAAAAAACGCCAACAATTTCACAATAGATTCAAAAGCAATAGCCGCCACCATGCCTTCATGACGTTCGGTAGTTTCAATTCTTCTGGTACCAAACAAAACGGCAAACAAAGCCATACCCACAGCCATCATAAAGGCCGTATCTTGAAGCAGTGCAATTCCTTTGTTATGAAGAGGTTCAACGGTAACACCTGTTTGGGTGAGGATATCAAAGCTCTCTGAAATGGCTTTTAGTTGTAAACTGATGTAGGGAATGATTCCTAGAAAAATAAAAACGGTAACTACACTCGCCAGAGAAACATTTTTGCCATATCTGCTTGAAATAAAATCTGCAATGGTGGTAATACGTTGGGCCTTACAAATGCGAATGATTTTGCGCAACACCAACCAACCAATGGGCATAAACAAAGTTGGCCCGAGGTATACAGCTAAAAAATCAAATCCACCTGTACGTACTTTGCCTACGCTGCCAAAGAATGTCCACGCGGTGCAATACACGGCCAACGACAAAGAATAAATATAAGGATTGTTGCTAAGACCCTTTCCCTTTACTGCATGCTTTTCTGCCAGGTACCCTACCACAAAAAGTAGGATCCAATAAGCTACAGAAATAAGAATGAGTACCCAGCTATTAATCATTATGCTTCCTCATGAGCAAGTATACCAAAACCAAAAAGGCAGTCCACATCGCAAACAAGAATAAGTACAAAACAGGTATTCCAGCAAGCAAGATGGGTTTGCTAAAGATTTGTAAAAAAGGAAAATTGAGTAACACTAAAAACAGTGCTGATAAGAATATCAATTTGCTTGTGAGTGAATTGCTTTTCATAACAGGGAAACCCTGTATCAAAGAAAAGCAATTCGAGTTGTAAAAAAAACAAGCCGGCGAACCGGCTTGTTTGAGTGAGCTTATGTTCTATCGTACTCGCCGCGAAAACTATAATATCCAAAAATCATTAACCCAAAAGCTATGGGTACAAAAATGAGGATGATAATACCCCATTGCATTTGAATATTGAGCTTGGCAGCCTCGGCAGTAACTTTTGCTGCTTCATCAACAGCGGCAGCAATTTTACTATTGGCAGCAACCACTTTGCTTACTGCTTGGTTAAACATAAGGTAGATGGCTAAGGGACCTAATATGGCCCAAACTATTCCTAATATGCGTCTTATCTGATTCATGTTATGTTATATTAAGCGTGAACAAATTCGTTTTCATCGTCTGAAACATCTTCATCTATCTTATTAGATAAATATAAAATACCTATTACCAAACAAACTGCAGCAATTCCAATTGGATACCACAATCCTGCTAATGGAGAGCCAGCTGGATTTTCTGGTGTTTTGGTATATTCAATAATGAGGGTGCTTAAGAAGGGAACCAATCCACCAAAAACACCATTGCCAATATGGTAAGGTAAACTCATTGACGTGTAACGGATACGGGTTGGGAACAACTCTACCAAGAAGGCAGCAATTGGTCCGTATACCATGGTTACATATACAATTTGTACAAACACTAGTAACACCATTTTCCAAAAAATAGAACTACCCATAGATTTTTCAACTCCAACTGCTGCTTTCACCGAAGCATGTGAGGTTACTACTGAAATGGTATCCTTACCTGTAGTTCCTGCTGCGGCTTTCACGGCTGCATAGGCAATTGGCGCTGCACTGTCTGAAGCACTTTGATAAGCCAACACTGCTGCTTCTGCTCTTTTCTCTGAAGCGGCCTCCGTAAAATACAAAGTATCTGTTAAGGTATATTTAAACACAGATCCATCGCTATACACTGAATCTACTTTACTTACCAAATAAGCCTTCTTTGCATCTTTGGTATCAAATGAAATAAGCTGCGATTTTAGCACTGTTTTATCTGCTTGCAATAAGGCACTATGTCCGGCTGCACTGGTATCGTTTAAGAAACTTTGGTATATAGGTCGGTAACTTAATATACCCAATAACATACCTGCCATCATGATCCATTTTCTGCCATACTTATCACTCAAAGAGCCAAACAAAATAAAGAAAGGTGTACCAGCCACAATGGCCCATAATAGGATGGTACGCGATTGCTCAAAGTCTACCTTACACGTATTCTCAATAAAAGATTGCGCATAAAACTGACCGGTATACCAAACCACACCCTGACCCATTACTGCGCCAAACAAAGCCAATAATACCATCTTCAAATTGGTTTTGTGACCAAAGCTTTCTTTGAGTGGATTCTTAGAAATTTTTCCTTCTTTTTTAATCTTCGAGAATAGCGGACTCTCTTGCATTTTTAGGCGGATGTAAATAGAAACAACTACCAACAAAATAGACACCCAAAAAGGTACACGCCATCCCCAGCTATTAAAGTCGTCAACGCCTAAAGTATTTCTAGTAAACAAAATAACACCTAAAGAAAGAAACAAACCCAAGGTTGCTGTTGTTTGAATCCAACTGGTAAAAAAGCCTCTACGCTTAACAGGTGAGTGTTCTGCCACATAGGTTGCTGCACCACCATATTCTCCACCCAGTGCCAACCCCTGCACCAAGCGTAGAGCCAAAATGATGAGTGGCGCTGCAATACCTATGGTTTTATAACCTGGAACCAAACCAATGGCAAAGGTGCTTCCACCCATTAATACCAAGGTTAATAAGAAAGTAAATTTCCTGCCTAATAAATCTCCCAAACGCCCAAACACCAATGCACCAAAAGGTCGTACAATAAAACCTGCTGCAAAAATAGCGAGGGTAGATAACAAGGCTGCAGTACCTTGGTCTTCTGGGAAAAATTGTTTGGATAAAATGGTGGCTAAACTTCCAAATATGTAGAAGTCGTACCACTCAATAAGTGTTCCCACACTTGATGCCCCAATCACCTTCCAGATGGTTGAGGGTTTGTCAATTTCTTGCGTCATGCGTTTTATATTGATAGTTAATAATTGATTATAAAAATATTTGTAGTTGGATCACAAACTCACCTTTGCTATCTACTTGTTTCAAACTACCATAGGTTTTGGTAGCATCTGAATAATCTACAACTGGACGTTGTTTGTAGTTAAAAGTTACTTTGGCGCTATGTCCGTTAAGGAACCAGTTAACACCTACATTGGGAATGATGAGTGCTTCTTCAAGTCTTTCATATTTGGCATAGGTAACATCTCCCATGAGTTGGAATTTACCAATTTTCTTTAATTTCTTAAAAAGGTAACCTGCTTCACCATAAATTATATTACCCGTACCCACAGTAGGATAGGCATTGCCTGCGCCACTGAAAGTAGCGCCTGTTTTAGCTACACCATTCGCAGGATTAGAGATACCAATATTGCGCACATAGTTGGTCCCCAAATCAATGTGATTATACATGGCGTATAAAGTAATAGCAGTACCTTTTGTTTTGTTTAATGGATGGTCGTAAAAAACATCTGCAGCCCATATCAAACAATTTTGGCGTAGGGTATCCCAACTGCTGCCATTCTTTTGAGCAGCCCACATAGCATCTGGATTGGTATAAAAACCTGCACCCACATTCAATACATTTTTGGTACCCAAATAGGAGCCCGCCATATAAGGTAAAAGGTTGGCCTCTTGGTCGCGGAACTGATACATCACATAACCTTGATAGGCGTGTTTGGCAGCACCTATGCCTCTATAGGAAGCATTCACAACATCATTTTTAGCGGCAGTGGTATCAAACTTGGTAAGCGCATTGGCCGTAGATAAAGCAAAAGGTTGGTTGATAGCAAAACGGTAATCAAACTTTTTGTATTTACCCTTAAAGAACACACCCATTTGGCGTGCAAACTGGTCGCTGGCATCAATATTTGGCCAGTTAAAAATAGGTGCATCAAGGGTCATAAAGTTACCTGTAGAGGCGTTGCCTAACCTTGAAATGCCATTCCAATAATGTAAGCCACCACCAATGGTTAAATAGTCTTTATAGACCTTATGTTCAACAGTAGCCTCATGGATAAAGATTTGAGGTTTTTTTCCATCAGGCGAAGTAACACCTGTATTGGCAGCCTGACCCAAAGCACC